>DATJRE010000342.1:0-12573 GCA_035505095.1 Bryobacteraceae bacterium
GCCACCGTGCCGCGCAGCCGGGCCATGCCGTCTTCGTAGGCCGGCACCAGGCGCGGCACGCATCCGCCGGGCAGCACCTGGGCCTGCACTTCGGCTTCAATGATGGCGCCGAAACGGTGCCAGGAACGCGTCAGGTCGCCCACCACAATGATGCGCTCGGGAGCCAGCCCGGCCACAATCATGCGCATCCCGCGGCCCAGGTAGTGGGCCATGGTTTCAAGGGCCTTGGCAGCCAGCGGATCGCCGTGGTCGGCGCGGCTAAGCAGGTCGGCAAAGCTGAGGTCGGCGGATTGCGCACCGCTCATCAGGTAGTAGCGCAGGGCTGCGCGGTTGGAGCCGAAGACTTCCCAGCACCCGTGGCCGCCGCAGCCGCACGTGGGGCCTTGCGGGTCCAAAGGCACGTGGCCGAATTCGCCGGCCATGCCGTTGAGGCCGCGCACCAGCTTTCCATTGGCCCACACGCCGGTGCCGATGCCCTCGGATACCGTGACCACCACCAGGTTGCGGCATTCCTCCATGCGGTCAAACCAGACCGCCGCCAGCACGCAGGCATTGGCGGCGTTCTCCACCTCCACTTCCAGGCCGGTGGCGGCGGCGATGGGATTGCGAATGTCCACGTCGCGCCACTGCAGATTGGGCGCGAAAACCAGGCGGTCCACGGTGTGGTCATAGCGGCCCGGAAGGCTGATGCCCACGCCTTCAATCTTCTTGCGGCGGCTGAAGGTGACGATGCGCTGGATGGAGGCGATCAACCCGTCCATGGCGGTCTTGGGATCGGACGAGGTGACGATGATCTCCTGCGAAATGAATTTGCCGTTGGCGTCGGCCAGCGCGACGGTGGTCTGCAAGGGGCGCAGGTCCACCGCGATGATGACGCGCTCGTCGTTGAGGCGCAGGAAGGTGGGGCGGCGGCCGCGCGGCAGGCGGCCGGTAGGGCCTTCGAGCACCCAGTGCTCCTGGATGAGCTGCTCGACAATCAGCGAAACCGTGCTGCGCTGCAAGCCGGAGAGCCGCGCCAGGTCGGCGCGAGAAATCGGATGGCTGGTGCGGATCAGGTTGAGCACGATGCGGCGGTTGATGTCGCGAATCACTTCGCTCGAGGCGCCCTGCGGGCGGCGGCCTCCGCCACTCTTGGCCTTGCCGGTCATGCTCTGCCGATCATGCTGCGCCTCGCTCAATGCACCTCTTTGGCTGGGCCGGCGACGCGTACCACGCCTGCCACCACGGTGGTGGTGGAGACGTCCTGCGGTCCATGGAATCCGGGCTGTTTGCCGCCCACCGAAATCGTGTAAGTGCCCGGTTCCACCAGGCGGCGCCCATCCGCCTGCACGGTTGCAAGCTGCGCCGGCGCGAGGGATAGCTGCACGGTGCGCTTCTCGCCGGGCCGCAAGGCGATGCGCTGGAAGGCCTGGAGCGAGCGGATGGGAGCACTGCCGGGCGCTGCGCCCGAAGTGCCATCCGCGGCCACATAGAGTTGTAATACCTCTTCCCCTGCCACTCTGCCGCTGTTCTCGACTTCCACTGCGATGCTGGCGGATTCGCCGGCCAGGATTCGTCCGGGAACACGCAAGTTTCGGTATGTAAAACTAGTGTAGCTCAAGCCGAATCCGAAGGGATATAACGGCTCTCCCCGGAAGTAACGGTACGTGCGGCCCTGCATGCGGTAGTCGGTGAATGGGGGCAACTGATCGGCGGATTGATAGAAGGTGACAGGCAGCCGGCCGGCGGGGTTATAGTCGCCGAACAGCACGTCGGCGATAGCATCGCCGCCTGCCTGGCCGGGATACCAGGCTTCCACAATGGCGGGCACATGCTCGCGCGCCCAGTTCACGGCCACGGCGCTGCCATTCAGAAGCACCAGCACCACGGGCTTGCCCAGCGCGACAACCTGGCGCATCAGGTCTTCCTGCGTGCGCGGAATGCCCAGCGAGACCCGGTCGCCTCCAGCAAAACCTTCCACGGGGACGCTCATCTCTTCCCCTTCGAGGCGCGGCGACAGTCCCAGCACCAGGATGGTGGCATCCGCCGCGCGGGCGGCGGCGAGGGCCGCAGCGTCGTTGGTGCCGCCGGGGCGCGACCACACCAGGCGGATGGAGGCATCGCCCACAAACTCGTGATAGTCCAGGCGGATCGCATACAGCTTACCGGCCTGCAAATGCACCGTGGCCGAGCGGTAGGATTTCTCGTGGATGTTATTGAGGTCCGCCACCGGTTTGCCATCCAGATACAATTCGAAGGCATTCATGCCGATGGCGCCGAACTGGTAAGCGCCATCGGCGGGCGCCGCAAGATAGCCGGTCCAGCGGACACCGAAGTTGTCGTCGTCCATACCGGGCCGCGGCGCGCCGTCCCACCACTGAAAGTCCACCTGCGGGTCGACGCGGGTGAAGAGCGGTTGCGGATTGGCTGGAATCGTGCCCACCAACTTACCCGAGCTGGGATAAGTCAGCTCGCGCGGGCGATGCTGTCGGCCATCGAAATCAGCGGAGGCGTAGTAAGCGCCGGTCAGACCGGGGCGCCGCTGCGGCGTATCGGAGGTGAACAGGGCGGAGGCGGGGATGGTTTCGAAGCTGGGCAAATTGGCCGCCAGGTCGCTGCCGCGGGCGTAGAGCACGCGCGCACGGCCGGCCAGTTTGCGGCGAATGCCGGCCAGCGGCGTGACCGGGGCGGAAGGCTCGCCGTTGTAGTTGCCGAGCAGCACTTCCGGATCGTCGGCATTGGGGCCGATCACGGCCACGGTCTTGAGGGCCTTCGAAAGCGGCAGCGCGCCACCTTCATTCTTCAGCAGGACGATGGATTTGCGCGCGGTTTTGAGAGCCAGTTGGCGGTGCGCAGGGCTGTCGTTCACGCTGTAGGGGATCTGCGCGTACTTGACCATCGAGGGCGGATCGAACATGCCCAGGCGGAAACGCGCGCGCAGCAGGCGGGCGAGGGCGCGGTCGATATCGGCCGGCGCCAGGAGGCCGGCCTGGGTGGCGGGCAGCAGGTTGGCGTACTCCACGCCGCAGTTCAGATCGGTTCCGGCTTGGAGGGCACGGGCCACGCCTTCCCCGGCGTTGGGCGCGAATTTGTGGTGCAGGTAGATGTCGCCGATGGCGCCGCAATCCGAGACCACGTAACCTTGAAAGCCCCACTGCTTGCGCAGGATATCGCCCAGCAGGCGGGTGGAGGCGCAGGCCGGCGCACCATCCACGCTGTTATAAGCGCACATCACCGATGCCGCGCCGCCCTCGCGGATGGCCGATTCGAACTGCGACAGATAGGTGTCGAAAAGATCGCGGTCGTCGATGACGGCATCGAAGGTGTGGCGCTCGGATTCCGGACCACTGTGGACGGCGTAGTGTTTGGCGGTGGCGATGGTTTTGAGATACTTGGGGTCATCGCCCTGAAGGCCCCGAATGAAGGCGACGGCCATGCGGCCGGTGAGGTAAGGGTCTTCGCCGTAGGTTTCCATGCCGCGGCCCCAACGCGGGTCGCGGAAGAGGTTGATGTTGGGAGTCCAGAAGGTGAGACCCTGGTAGATGTTATGCTTGCCGCGGCGGACGAACTCCTGATACTTGGCGCGGGCTTCATCGGAAATCGCGGTGGAGACGCGGTGTATCAGATCGGTGTCCCAGGTGGCGGCCAGGCCGATGGTTTCGGGGAAGACCGTGGCGCGGCCGGCGCGGGCCACGCCGTGCAGGCATTCGTTCCACCAGTTGTAGGCCGGGATGCCGAGGCGCTCGATGGCCGGCGAATCGTTCATGAGCTGGGAGATTTTCTCCTCCAGGGTCATGCGCGAGAGCAGGTCGGCAACGCGTTTCTCAAGCGGCGCGGAGGGATCTTTGTAGAGGGCGGGCGGCTGTGCGGCGGAGCGGTACAACCCCGAAGAAGCCAGCAGCAGCGCGGCGGCAGCCAGGCTTTTGCGGTAAAAAGAATGGGAGCGGTACACTTTTGTTGTCGATTCAAACTATATACGCGATCCACCCGGAAAGCAAGCGAGGCTTAGCATGACCGAAGCGGGCATTATCCGAACGATTTTACTGGCAGCCGCGATTCTGGGGGCCGCGGCGCTGGCCGGCCAGGAGGGCGGCAGCGCAGCCTACCTTAACCCCGATCTGCCGCCCGAACGGCGCGCGGCGGACCTGGTTTCCCACATGACGCTGCAGGAAAAGGTGCTGCAGATGCAAAACGCGGCGCCGCCGCTGGAGCGGCTGGGCATCCCGGCTTACGACTGGTGGAACGAGGCGCTGCACGGGGTAGCGCGGGCGGGTGAAGCCACCGTATTTCCGCAGGCCATCGGCCTGGCGGCCACCTGGGATACCGACTTGATGCACCACATCGCCGACACCATTTCCACCGAAGCCCGCGCCAAGTACAACGAGGCGATTCGCAATAACGACCACAGCCGCTACCATGGGCTGACCTTCTGGTCGCCGAACATCAACATCTTTCGCGATCCGCGCTGGGGCCGCGGCATGGAAACCTACGGCGAAGATCCGTTCCTGACGGGGCGCATGGCGGTGGCCTTCATCCGGGGCATGCAGGGCGACGACCCGCATTATTTCAAAGTGATTGCCACCGCCAAGCATTTCGCGGTGCACAGCGGGCCGGAAACGACGCGGCACCAGTTCGATGCGCGGCCGAGCGAGCGCGACCTCAACCAGACCTATCTGCCGGCCTTCCGCGCCGCCATCATGGACGGCAAGGCCGATTCGGTGATGTGCTCCTACAACAGCGTGGATGGCGTGCCGGCGTGCGCCAATACCGATCTGCTGCAGAAGACGCTGCACCAGGAATGGGGCTTCCAGGGCTACGTGGTGAGCGATTGCGGCGCTATCTCCGATATTTACCGCGGCCACAAGTACAAAGCCACCGTGGCGGAAGCGTCGGCAGTCGCCGTGAAGGCGGGCACCGACCTGACCTGCGGCAACGAGTACCGCTCGCTGGTGGAGGCGGTGAAAGAAGGGCTGATTCAGGAATCCGAAATCAACCAGGCGCTGCAGCGGCTGTTCACGGCGCGCTTCAAGCTGGGAATGTTCGACCCGCCGGAGCGCGTGCCGTTTTCGAAGATTCCGTACTTTGTGAACGATTCCGAAGAGCATCGCCGGGTGGCGCTGGAGGCGGCCCGCGAATCCATCGTGCTGCTCAAGAATGATGGCACGCTGCCTTTAAAAGCGGGGGTAACCAAGATTGCGGTGATCGGCCCCTCGGCCGACGACGAAGACGCGCTGCTGGGCAACTACAACGGCTTTTCGAAGAAGCAGGTGGCGCCGCTGGAGGGCTTGCGGAACCAGTTCTCGCGCGCCGAGGTTCGGTTTGCGATGGGCGCGACCTACACCCCGCAATCGCCGGCGCCGATTCCGGCGGAAGCCTTCACACCCGATGGCACCCGCCAGGGGCTGCTGGCCGAATACTTCACCAACGCCAATCTGGAAGGTTCGCCCGCGGTTCAGCGCGTGGAAGAGCGCCCTGAACTGCATCCGGAAATGGGACCCGGCGGCGGGACCACCGCGACGGCTTTTTCGGTGCGCTGGACGGGGTTGCTGCGGCCGCCAGTTACAGGCGATTATCTGCTGGCACCGCGCGGCGGCGGGCGGGGCAGCAGCTTGCGCCTCTTCCTGGAGGATAAGGAACTGGCGCCTCAAGGTACGCCGGGACGCGGCCGGCCGGTGATGCTGCCGGCGCACCTGGAGGCCGGGAAATCGTACCGGTTGCGACTGGAATTCCGGTCGCAGGGCGGAAACTCGGCCAGCGCCCAGCTTGGCTGGATTCCGCCCGCCGAACCGCTGCTGGCCGCCGCCGTGGATGCGGTGAAGAACAGCGACGTGACGGTCGCTTTCGTGGGACTGAATCCCAACCTGGAGGGCGAAGAGATGCCCGTCCAGATTCCCGGTTTCGCCGGCGGAGACCGCACCGACCTGACGCTGCCGGCGCCGCAGGAAAAGCTGGTGGAAGCCGCTATCGGCACCGGCAAACCGGTGGTGGTGGTGTTGACCAACGGCAGCGCCCTGGGAGTAACTTATGCCGCCGAACACGCGGCCGCGGTGGTGGAATTGTGGTACGGCGGCGAGGAAGCGGGCACGGCCATCGCCGAAACGCTAGCGGGGCAGAATAACCCCGCGGGCCGCTTGCCGGTGACCTTTTACCGCAGTATCGACCAGTTGCCGCCGTTCGACGATTATTCCATGAACGGCCGCACGTACCGCTATTTCAAAGGCGAGGCGCTATGGGGCTTCGGCTTCGGGCTGAGCTACTCGAATTTCCAGTACTCCGCTTTGCGCACCCGCCGGACCAAGACCGGTGCGCAGATTTCGGTGAAGGTGAAGAACGATTCAGGCCGCGATGGGGACGAAGTGGCGGAGCTGTATTTCTCCGGCAACGGCGGCGCCGACGATGCCATCCGCGACCTGCGTGGGTTCCAGCGCGTGCACCTGAGGGCCGGCGAGACCAGGCAGGTGGAATTCACGGTGACCGCGCGCGATCTGCCCAAGGAGAAGGTGAGGATCAGCGTAGGCGGGGGACAGCCGGTGGGCGCGGTGGTGCACGTGGAGGGAGTGCTGTAGGGGGAGTAGGGGGGCTGGTCAGGGGGAGAAATTGGGCAGGCACGGCGGGATAGGCGAATGTAGTGGACATTATGCTGTACGAGCCGGGAAGCGATTACCCTAAGCTGGCTTCAATATCGTTCGCCCAGCTCTCGAATGGGATTGTGGGCGGGCTAACTGGTTCGCAATAAAAACTCTGTCCGCGATTTATCCAACCCCACCCGAAGATACAAAACCGAAGACCTTTCAGCTCTGCCTTGGGTGCTGTTGATACCTGCTGAACAGCGCATTTGAACTCGGCGTCCTCATAGAACTGCCGGTCGCTCCAAAGCGCGAGGATTCCGTGTTCAACCCCATTTCTGGGCTCGATCTGACGAATCTTATGGAGCAGGTCCTTTACAATTCGATCTTGAGCACGCGCGGGGTCGCCATACGTCTTTAAGGCCCCGTCCGGCTCCAAACATTCAGGAATGCTTTCTCCCTTCTTTAGTCGATAGCGTTTCACCTCCACGAACGCCAGCACTCCGTCTCTTTCCACCATCAGGTCAGGCCCCTTGGACCCAGTAGGCTCGAACCGGGGGAGAAATCGTAGGTCTTTAAAAAGTACCCCGTACTTGATCTCCATTAGATGATCGAGCCCCATCTCATCGTCGCGCTCATTGATGCGCTGGAACACGGCTTCAACACCTTCTAGATCAGCGGCGCGGTGAACCAACTTGATGAAGTACTCACGCTCGCGAGATACGAGGTTTGCCATTCTTCCGATCCGATCAGCCGCCTTTCTGAGCAGAGTTTGCTTCTCCGCTGCATTCATGCTCATGCGCACGATTGTACCGCCCGGTGCTCGGGATTGCGGCAAGCATAAGAAACCGCTCCGTCAAACCGGGACACGGCGGACCGCGCCTCCATACTCTAAAGAAGTCGACACGAATAAAGACCTGTTGGAATGTCCCGAATCGGGGCAGCTTTTCCACATGCCAACGGAAGAAGCCGCTCAAACCGAAAGCGCCCGGTAAAGGGGTGATGCGAAGCGACGTTCCGAAGCGCGGCCACGTGCTCGCGGCGCTTGCCTCGTCGATGTCCATGCCAGAAACCTCAGGGCCTACTGAATGCCGAACCTATATCCGGCTGTTCCATTCGCCGCGCGGAAGGTAATCAGGTATTCGCCGCGTGCGAGATCGGTCTTCGGAACCAAAACGAACGTTCGATCAGCAACGATCGTTAACGTTGCTTCAACCATTTCCTTTCCGTTGACTCCGACCCGCTGACTGGCGAACCCACCATCCATAAAACCCACCATGCATAACCTCTACCCCACGGTGATCCTTCTTCTTTGCCATGCGAAGAATGAGCAGGTCACGCACGGTCATGCCGGGAACGTCTGGCCGACGTCTGCTCCGTGGGAGGGCTTCGGCAGGAGCGGTGTAGTAAATGGTTGACGCCAGGGGCAGATAGGGTAGGGTGGGAGCAGACGGAGAAAAGGGGAAAGAAAGCCCAACAGCAAAGTGACGCGCCATGACGATCACCGTTGACATCAAGCCCGAGGTTCAAGCCGAGATCACCCGCCAGACCGCGGCCCACGGCAGCGCAATCGAGACCTATGCCGCGAGCTTGCTCGAAGAGGTGGCTCATGTTCCGCCGGCGCAGGATCTCGTGCCGGTCGCGGCCAGCGGGGTCGACGCTTACGAGCGGCTCAAGACTTTCGGCAAAAGGCATGGGCTTTCACTCGGCGGCCTTACCTTTCGCGAGTTGCGCCATGAGGCGCGGCCTTGGGGGCATTGTCATCGACGCCTCGGTAACTCTGTCCTGGGCTTTCCCGACCAATAAACGCCGATGTCGCTTGGCGTTCTTGACCGTCTCAGGGGCGGTGACCGGGCGTTTGTTCCGGCCTTTTGGTTAGTCGAGGTTCTCAAAGTATTGCTGCTCGGGGAAACCAAGGGCCGCATCGCGCCGGATCAAGCTGCGTCGTTTTTCGACTCGCTGCGCGCGCTGAACCCACGGATGGATCATGCGTCACTGGAACAGGTTGTGGGTTCCGTGCAAATCATTTGCCGCGATCACCGTCTCACGCCTTACGACGCGCTGTATGTTGAATTGGCCCCGCCCTCGGGTCTTCCGCTGGCGACACTGGATCAGCCGCAACGCAACGCCTCCAAAGCGCTTGCTGTCCGCTGCCTACGAATGCGTCAATCATCGTTGTGCACACCCGCCAGGCGGCAACTCCTCCGGCATAGATCGGTAAGGCGGGCGACACCGCCGCGCGATGCTTCCTCGAATTCTTTACAGCCAAAATCGCAATCCGAACACACGGGCCGTATACGCGCGCGGCCGGGGCGTTCCTGTGCCGCTGCGAAGGGCCGGATTACTTGCCCGGTTCCACCGTAATCGTGGATTCCACGTCGAACTTGTGAAACTCCGACTGGCGATATTCCGTCCGGCCCCAGGGGCGGATGGTTTTCCCCGACTGCCGCTGAATGTCGAGCGTCACCAGGACCGGCTCCCAAACCCGTTCGTCGATCTTCGCATATTCGATCGAAATGCTCGACCCTGGCGCCGCTAGCAGCAATCCTTCCCGCGCATGCAGCCCCTCGGCGCCAACCGTGATCGTCATGCGCGCCAGCTCATTCTCCGCCTCGTCAATCCACAGCTTCTTGTGGAACGCGAAGAGATCCCGCTCATGCGGGCTGGCCGGAACGTGGCCTGCCCGCGGCGTGGATTCGATAACCCAGGCTTTGCGCCCGTTCACCTCTTCTTCCCCCACCAGCCGGTTATCGAACAGCGTGAGCAGCTCCGGAAGCGAGCCGATATCGGCGCGTGCGCTGCCGAAGCCGATGCTGCCGCCGGCGGCAATGGGCGGATGTCGGCGGCGTTCCGCGGCGGTTTCTTGCATTTCCTTTTCCACCTGGGCCGCTTCGCGCGCGGAAAGCGGCTTGCCATTGCGGGCAATCAGTTTCCGGAAGTTCACTCCTTCCACGAAGATCACGTCATGCGTTTCGGTGCTGTTTTTGTGCGGCCGGCCGCTCCTGTCGAAACGGAACCAGGTGGTCTCTTCGCGGTAGGTGTACTGGCCGGCCAGTTGGTGGTTTTGGTTGTCCGCTTCGATCAGGCGCCGCAGAATGGCATTGGCGTCCTCGGCGGCGGGGAGCGGCAGGGCGGCCAGCAGCAGCAGGAGCGTGCGCATGCAAGGGGATGGACGGCGGGACGGCGCGCCGGGTTCCCCACGGCGCCGCCATGTTATAGGATGGGCGCAGGATGACGCGAAGAACCTTCCTGCAAAGCGGGGTAGCCGCGCTTGTGGCGGCCCGGCGGGCACCGGCCGCGGAGCCGCGCCCCAACATCGTGATGCTGCTGGCTGACGATCTGGGATACGGCGACACGAGCTGTTACGGCGCCCAGCGGGTCCACACGCCCAACATCGACCGGCTGGCGCAGCACGGCGTTCGATTCACCGACGCCCACACCAGCGCGGCCACCTGCACGCCCTCGCGCTACTCCATCCTGACGGGCGAATACGCCTTTCGCGTGCCGGATGCGAAAATCCTGCCGGGAGACGCGCCGGCGCTGATTCAGCCGGGCCGGGTGACGCTGGCCTCTCTGTTGCGCGAGCGCGGTTACCGCACGGCCGCCATCGGCAAATGGCATCTCGGGCTGGGCAACGGCAACCTCGATTGGAACGCCGACATCAAACCGGGGCCGCTCGAAATCGGCTTCGACGAATGTTTCATCATCCCCGCCACCGGCGACCGCGTTCCGTGCGTCTTCGTGGAAAATCATCGCGTGGCCAATCTCGACCCGAAGGATCCCATCAAGGTGGATTACCACGGCCCGCTGGACGATTCGCCCACCGGCCGCACGCACCCGGAGCTGCTGAAGATGAAACCGAGCCACGGGCACGACATGACCATCGTCAACGGGATCAGCCGCATCGGCTACATGAGCGGCGGAAAGTCAGCCCTGTGGAATGACGAGACCATGGCGGACACCCTCACGAACCGCGCCATTTCGTTCATCGAGCGCGGCCTCACCGGGCGCAGTACCGCTCGCCCTTTCTTCCTGTACTTCGCCACGCACGACATCCACGTGCCGCGCGACCCCAATCGGCGCTTCCGCGACTCCACCACCATGGGGCCGCGCGGCAACGTCATCGCGGAGCTCGACTGGTGCGTGGGCAAACTGGTGGAGACGCTCGAACGGCGCGGCCTTCTGGCCAATACTTTGCTGGTTTTTTCCAGCGATAACGGCGGCGTGGTGGATGACGGCTACCAGGATGACGCGGTGGCCAAGCTGGGCTCGCACCGCCCCAACGGCCCTCTGCGCGGCGGCAAGTATTCGAATTTCGAGGGCGGCACGCGCGTGCCGATGATCGTGCACTGGCCGGCGCGCGTCAAGCCGGGCGTGTCCGACGCCCTGGTTTCGCAGGTGGACCTGCTGCGGTCGTGGGCGCAGTTGACGGGAGCCTCGCTTGGGCCGGGCGCCGGCGCCGACAGCCAGAACCTGCTGCCGGCGATGCTCGGGGAATCCCGTAGGGGCCGGCAGCTCCTCGTGGAGCAGGCGGGCGACCTGTCGCTGCGCGACGGAACCTGGAAGTACATCTCACCCGGCACTGGCCCGAAGATCGAAAAGAACACCAACACCGAGATGGGCACCGATCCGGGGCCGCAATTGTACGACCTGGCAGCGGATCTGGGCGAAACCAGGAATCTGGCGGCGCGGCAACCGGCGCGGGTGACGGCCATGGCGGAGAAGCTGCGCAGGATTCGCGGCGCTTCCGCCTGATCCGGGTCAGCAGCAAGCACCGCTTCGACGTTGGAAGGCCGGCCATTCCCAGTCACGGCAACCCGCTGATGCGGCTCTTGCGGGACGAGATCGGTATGAGGAAAGAACCGGCCGGCTGAGCCGGGATCGATCACCCATCGGCGGAGCGCCGGGACCGCGGCGCGCACCCGGAGAAAGCAGCCCTGCCGCGAAGTGATAAACTGCAACCGGTACGAGGAGAATCGGGATGGCAAGCAACCAAAATGAACAGGCCGCGGGTATGACGCGCAGAACCCTGCTGGGGGCGGCTCCCGCGGCCCTGGCGGCGCGCTCGGCCGCCGCTGCTCCGCCCCAAACCCAGCCCCCCAACATCATGCTGGTGATTTCCGATCAGTTCCGCGCCGATAATCTGGGCTGCATGGGGGTGAACCCCATGGGCATGACGCCCAACCTGGATGCTCTGGCGCGGCGCGGTGTGCTGTTCCGTTCGGCTACGGCGAACCACCCGGTGTGCGCTCCAGCGCGCGCCACGCTGTTCACCGGCCAATACGAGGAGAAGCACGGCGTGTGGCACAACGGACCGGGCCTCGCGACCAATGCCACCACGCTGGCCACCGTGCTGCGCGGGCGTGGCTATTCCGCCAATTACATCGGCAAGTGGCACCTTGCGCCGGGCACCGCCGGCGAGGCCAGCCAGGGCCCCGTAGCGCCCGAACATCGCGGCGGTTTCCTGGATGTGTGGGAGGCCGCCAACACCCTGGAGTTCACCTCCCATGCCTACGAGGGATCGGTGTTCGATGCCGCCGGCAAGCCCATCCACTTTGCGGGCATCTACCGCGACCAGTTTCTGACCCAGCGCGGCGTCGAGTTCTTGCGCACCCGCGCCAAGCCGCCGTTCCTGCTGGTCATGTCGTACCTCAACACGCACCACCAGAACGATTCGGACCTCTATGTGCCGCCCAAAGAACTGGCCGGAAAGTACAAAGACTTTTTCGTCCCGCAGGATCTGCGGCCGTTGCCCGGTTCGTGGCCCAGCCAGCTTTCCGATTATTTCGGCTGCGTCACCAGCATCGATAACTCCGTGGGCACGCTCACCGGCGCGCTGAAGCAGCAGGGCTTCCTCGACAACACCATCGTGCTCTTCATCAGCGACCACAGTTGCCATTTCAAGACCCGCAACGTGGAATACAAGCGCAGCCCGCACGCCAGCTCCATCCATGTTCCGCTGATTATGGCCGGGCCGCGCTTCAACCAGTCACTGGAGGTGCGCGAGTTGGTGGGGCAGGTGGATGTG
>DATJRE010000343.1:0-17648 GCA_035505095.1 Bryobacteraceae bacterium
GGCCACGTAGCGGGAATTTTCCTCGCGGTAGATTTCGGAAGCGCCGTCGGCCACCTTGGTGTCGCAAAGCTGCGCCAGCGAAACGCGCTCGTTGGTGGGCGAGAGCAGGCGCACGGCTTCAATGGCCTCCTTGGTGTCGCGGAAGGGGGCCAGGTAGCGCAGCACCAGGTCGTAGCGGCGCTCACCCTGCAGCACCTGGGTGAGGGCGTTGCCGCCCACGGCGGTCTGGATGGCGTCCTGCACGTCGGAGGCGTTGAGGCCGTAGCGGGCGGCCTGGCGCCAGTCCACCGTGAGGTTCAGGTTGGGCTGGCCAATCACGCGGAACAGGCCGAGATCCTGCACTCCCGGAATCTTGCGCATCACGTTGACGATCTGGTCGCCCTTCTCCTCCAGGGTCTTGAGGTCATCACCGTAGATCTTGATGGCCAGTTCGCCCTTCACGCCGCTGACGGCTTCCTCCATGTTGTCGGCGATGGGTTGGGAGAAGTTCCAAAGCACGCCGGGAAGTTTTTCCAGCTCGCGATCCATGGCCGCGATGAGGGCGTCCTTCTGCTGGTGGAAGACCGGCCGCCATTCCTCTTTCTCTTTCAATCCGACGAAGTATTCGGTGTTGAAGAAGCCGGTGGTGTCGGTGCCATCGTCGGGGCGGCCTACCTGGGAAACCACCTCGGTGACTTCGGGGAAAGAAGCCAGGATCAGGCGCGCCTGGGTCATCAGGCGGTTGCCCTCGGCCGGACCGGTGGACGGCGCCAGAGTGCCGCGGGCCCAAATGGCGCCTTCATCCAGATGCGGCAGGAACTCCGAACCGATAATGCCGCTCGAAAGCAGCCAGGCGGCCGCACACACCGAACAAAGCGCTACACCGGCGGTGAGGTAGCGCACGCGGATGGCGAAGCTTACCGCCGCGCGGTAGCGGTTGGTCAGCCACACCAGCACCGGGTTGCGCCATTCGCGGGTGGTGCCGCGGAACAGGAAGCTGCACAGCACCGGCGCCAGAACCATGGAGAAGAGCAGGGCGCCCAGCAGCGCGAAGGCCACCGTCCAGGCCATGGGTTTGAACAGCCGCCCCTCCACGCTTTGCAGGGTGAAGATGGGCAGGTAGGCCGTGATGATGATGCCGATGGCGTAAAACACGGGGCGCTGCACTTCGAAAGCGGCCTCGCGGATGCGCGCCACCACCGAGCGCGGCGGATCGGCACTGCGCCCCATGTGGCGCACGATGTTCTCCACCATCACCACCGCGCCATCCACCACCATGCCGAAATCCAGCGCGCCCAGCGAGAGCAGGTTGGCCGGAATGTGGCGCAGGTCCAGGCAGATGGAGGCGAACAGCAGCGAGAACGGAATGGTCATGGCCACCACCAGCGCGCCGCGGGCATTGCCCAGAAACATGAACAGGATCAGGGCCACCAGGATGATGCCTCGCTCAAGTTGTGGAGCACGGTGTGGGTGGTGAAGTGGACCAGCTCGCTACGGTCCAGGAAGGGCACCACTTTCACGCCCGGCGGCAGCAGGCCGTTGTTCAGTTCGTTCACCTTGTTGTGAATGGCCACCAGGGTTTCGTCGGAGTTGGCGCCCTTGCGCAGGAGTACGATGCCTTCCACCACATCGTCGTTATCGATGATTTTGCCATCGGCGCGATGGATGGCCTTGCCGATCCGGCCCAGGCGGATCTTGGGACCCTGCACGACCTTGGCGATATCTTCCACGCGGATGGCGGTGCCGTTCTGCACTTTGATGACGATCTGGCTGATGTCGCTGACGTGCTGCACCAGACCCAGGGAGCGCACGTTGATCTGTTGCAATCCGGCTTCGATGAAGCTGCCGCCGGCGTTGACGTTGTTGTTGGCCAATTGCTGTTCGACCTGCGAGAGGCTCAGCCCGTAATCCACCAGCTTGTCGGGATCGAGCTGCACCTGGTATTCCTTGGTGATGCCGCCGAAGCTGGAGACATCCACCACGTTAGGCACGGATTTGAACTGCTTCTCCAGGTACCAGTCTTCGAGCGACTTCAGCTCCATCAGGTCGTATTCGGGATTGGTGCTGTGGAGGGTGTACCAGTAGATCTGGCCGACGGGGCTGTAGTCGGTGCCGATCTGCGGCTGCAGGTTCTGCGGCAGGGTGACCATGGAGAGCCGCTCGAGAACCTTTTGCCGGTTCCAGTCGTCCTCCGAATCGTCGTCGAAGATGAGCATCACGCTGGAGAGGCCGAACAGCGACGTGGAGCGGAGATGCTGCAAATGCGGCAGGCCGTTCATGACGATTTCGATGGGGATGGTGACCTGCTGCTCCACCTCTTCGGCGGCCCGGCCGGGCCACTGGGTGATCACCTGGACGTAGTTGTTGGCGACATCGGGGTAGGCTTCAATGGGCAGATTTTCGAAGGAGATGACGCCCCACACGAACAGCATGATGGCTAGGGCGAGGACAAGCAGGCGATTATGGAGGGCGAAATCGACCAGTCCGCGGATCATGGAACGGGGAGCCTGCTTCCAATTTAGCGAGCGGGCCACCCGGGCCGGGACTATCTTTCGGTGGGCGGAGGGCTATCTTTTGGAATGACCCGGCTGCCCTGAAGAACCATTTCGCTACGACCATCAGTGCCCAATACCGTCGCGGTATCGCCGTTCGGCCGCCGTTTTCCGTCGAGCGGGATCATGGCGCCGGGCGAAGGCGGGGCCAGGTGAAGCCAGGCGCCAGCCAAGGGGATCGGGCGTTTTTCGTCAACTTGGCCGTCTGAAACTCCCGGTTGGCGCGGCGCACGATTGCCTCCGGGATGGACACCATCACATCCCGGCGGCATCGACTCCAGGCACACGACGATTCGCCGCTTGCTTCGGCCGCAAGCGCGGGCATGGCCCGCGGGCCCTTCAGCCATACGCAGCGCCGTTTCCCACCCATCCCTCAGCTCCGGGATTTATAAAATTGCCGGGCCGCGCGATGTATCTGCTTGATCCTCCGCTTGCGCTCCTGCGCGGCCACGCGGTCGGCCAGCCATTCGTGGCGCTGCGCCTCGCCGCGCAGTTTGCGATAGCTTTCCCAGCGCTCGATCGCCAGCGTCCCCGCCGCCAGCGCCCCGGCTACGGCGCACTCCGGCTCTCCCGTGTGCGAGCAATCCCGGTAGCGGCAGTTCCGCGCCAGGGAAGCAACGTCGCCAAACACCTGTTCCACGCTCTCCGCGCCGGCCCAGAGCTGGACTTCGCGCATGCCGGGCGTATCGATCAGCGCTCCGCCCGAATCGAGCGGCAGCAGCTCGCGATGCGTCGTGGTGTGCCGTCCGCGGCTGTCGCTCAGCCGCACTTCCCGGGTGCGCATGCGCTCCTCTCCCATCAGCCGGTTGACGATGGTCGATTTGCCCACGCCTGACGACCCCAGCAGCGCCACCGTTCGCCCCGTCCGCAGAAAACCTCTCAGCGCGTCGATGCCGCCGGTTTCGCGCGCGCTGCAAATCACCACCGGCGCCATCCCGGCCACCCCCGCTGCCTGCGCCCGGGCGGCATCCGCTTCCGCGCACAGGTCGGATTTGTTGAGCACCACCACCGGCTGGACGCCGCTTTCCACCGCCAGCGCCAGATAGCGCTCCAGCCGGCGCAGGTTGAAATCGCCATCCAGGCCGCACACCAGGAACACCAGGTCGATGTTGGCGGCCACCGGCTGCTGCTCCTCGCGCGTGCCGGCCGCACGGCGGGAAAAACAAGTCCGCCGCGGCAGCACCGCTTCCACGATGGCCTCACCCGGCCCCACCTTCCGCGCAGCCACCCAATCGCCGGTCACGGGCATGGCGGCGCGGTCCTCCGTTCGATACCACAGGCTGCCCGAAGGCTCGGCCTCCAGCTCGCCCGATTCAAGATAAAGATGGTACCGGTCGCCATGCGAAACGGCCACGCGGCCTAACTCCAGGCCCGCGGCGGCATGGCTCTGCAAAGCGCCGAAAACCACGGCATCGGCGCCAATCGATTCCAGGAACATGACTATTCGCTCCTTGCACTTGGGGAAAACATGCACGGCCGCGTTCGCCACACCTCTCCGCGCAAGTGGCTGGGCCACCGGCGGTGCTGCGGCGAACTGGAGCTAGCGGACAGTCATAGGCAGTAAGCCAGTAGGGTAGCATAGTCTTTTAGCAATCGAAAGGAGCATGCATGCAAGTCAACCAAACCCGGGAGCGGCTGTCGCGCGGCGAAACGGTTTTCGGGTCGGGACTGCAGGTTTACCGGTCCTCCGAAATCCCGCGGGCCTTCGCGGCCGCGGGCTTCGATTACGTCTTCATCGACATGGAGCACGGTTCTTATGATCTGGAGACCGTGTACGACATGATCGCCGCCTCGCGCCAGGCCGGCATCACCCCCATCGTGCGGGTTGCCGAGCTGGCCTACTCACTGGTGGCGCGCCTGTTGGATTCGGGCGCCCAGGGCATCATTCTGCCGCGCGTCGAAGACCCCGCCCTGCTCGCCGAGGCCTTGAGCTGGATGCGCTTCCCGCCCACCGGCAAACGCGGCTACGGCGTGAACCCCACCATGGTGGGCTATGAAGCGCGCAGCTTTGCCGAAATCATTGAGCACATGAACCGCAACACCCTGGCCGTGGTGCAGTTTGAAACCGCCACCGCCATGGAGCGCGCCGATGAGCTGCTGGCGGTCCCCGGAATGGATATCGCCATGGTCGGCCCGGCCGATCTCTCTATCTCGCTGGGCGTGCCCGGACAGTTCGATCACCCGCTGCTGGTCTCCACGGTGGATCGGCTGATTGCCAAATGCGTCGAGCACCACGTGGTGCCCGGCATTCAAACGCGCGGCCTGGCCATGTCGAAATTCTGGGCTGAACGCGGCATGCGCTTCGTCGGCTCGGGCGCCGAACATCTCATGCTGCTCGAGAAGGCCAAAGAAACCGTGGCGCAGCTCCGCGCAGTGGCCGCCGCCACTCCGGCATAGCCCCAGGGAGGGTATCGCCGTGGATCGTGTTCCCATCGGAGTCAACACCTGCTGCCTGCGCACTATGGGAGACCCGTACCTGGACACCGGCAACCCGGTCTTCGTGATGGAAGACCCGCTGTACACCGTGGAAACCCTGGGCCGCTGGCGGTGACGCTGCACCTGCGCGATTCGGTGACCTACGAAACCCGATTCCACCGCTGCCAGATGGTGATTGAGGATCTCGCCGGCGGCTCGCGAATCCAGCCGCATGCCGCCGCGCTGGCCTACCAGCAGCGCAACCAGCCTGAAGTGGCGGGCCTGACAAGCGCACGTCCGAACCGGCTGAAGTCGCCTCTGCGGCGCTGTGCCCCGCGGCATTGACGGTCCCCGCGCGCGAAGCGGGGCCCTTCGGCGGGAAAGGCAACCTGCCGCCAGGCTGTGAGCCGCGGTGCCTCTACCACTGGATCGCTCACCTTGCCCGCCCCCGGTCGCGGATGTTTCGATCGGGCTGTTCTCCCGGCTGGGGCAGCCTGGCCCGCGCGTCTGTGTGCCGGCTGCTGTTTGTGCTGGTAATGTGCATTTTCTCCCTGGCGGTAGGCGGCTGGTTTTGATATCTTCGTAGGAACCGTGCGCGCCAGGTCGCTCGTGCGTCACCCGATGGATAGGAGCTGACGATGGTACTACCAACCGAACACGCCGAATCTCTGCTGCAGAAGGGTTTCTCCCGCCGCCAGTTGGGCCGCATTGCGAGCCTGCTGACCGCCGGAGCGGCTCTTCCTTTCTATAACGAATTCGCCATGGCGCAGGACGCCCAACGCCGCATGGGAATGGGGCGGCGCCTGGATCCCGACGCTGTGCGCATCAACCAGAACGAGAACCCCATGGGCCCCTGTAAAGAGGGCGTAGAGGCGCTCTGCAAAATCGCCCCGATGGGCTGGCGCTACTCGCCCGGCGGCGAACAGGGCGAACTCACCGCGGCCATCGCCGAGGTGGAGGATGTCCCGGCCAACCACATTTCGCTGTTCGCCGGATCGAGCGACCCGCTACACCGCGTGGCCTGCGCCTACACTTCGCCCGGCCATAGCTGGACCATGGGCGACCCCGGTTATGGCGGCGGCGCACCGGCGTTTATCGGCTCCGGGCTGAAGCGCGTCCCGCTGCGCGACGATTATGCGCACGATGGCGCCGCCATGCTCAAGGCCGATCCGGATGCCGGCGTCTACTACATCTGCAATCCCAACAATCCCTCCGGGACGGTGACGCCGCGCAAGGAAATCGACTACCTCCTGGCCAATAAAAAGAAGGACGCGGTGGTGCTGGTGGACGAGGCTTACATCCACTTCTCCGACAACGCCCAGCCTTGCTCAGACCTGGTGAAGGCCGGCAAGGACATCATCGTTCTGCGGACCTTCTCGAAGATCTACGGCATGGCCGGCCTGCGCATGGGCCTTGCCATGGGGCGCCCGGACTTGCTGGCCAAGCTGCGTCCATACGGCGTCGGGTTCCTGCCGGTCACCGCGCTGGCCTGCGCCGCCGCCAGCATGAAGGTGAAAACGCTGGTGGCCGAACGGCGCGCGCTCAACAAGCAGATCCGCCAGGATACCTTCGCGTTCCTGGAGAAGAAAGGCGTCCAATACATTCCCAGCGAGACCAACTTCTTCATGATGGAAGTGAAGCGTCCGGCCGGTGAATTCGCGCAAGCCATGGCCGCGCAGAAAGTGATCATCGGCCGCACTTGGCAGACGTGGCCCACCAAGTCGCGGGTGACCATCGGCTCCGCCAGCGACATGGCGAAGTTCAAAGCGGCGTTCGAGAAGGTCTGGGCGTAAGGAGAGATCCCAGTCGGCAGGGCTCGCCCGGGAAAGCGGGCCCCGCGCTACGACCGGTCGCTGACAGGTGTTCGCCATTGGCTCAGCCCAAGCTGTGAGAGGTCATACCGCAAGGGGCGGATGGGGATTGCGCAACGACTTCCTGGCCCTATACCAGCTTGCCGCCGAAACCGCCAGCAGGTTCAAGATCGGGTGAACCTGCTGCTCGACGAAAACCTCTCTCCACGTCTCTTCAGCGCTTGGCCCCGCTGTATCGCGGTCTGACTCCCGTGCGCGATGTCAGGATCAAACAGGCGTCCGATAAAGCCATCTGGGACTGGGCTAGTGAGGGGGCACTGACTAGCTGAATTCTCGGCCGGCCCCCAGCAAAGCTATAGCCCGCATTGCTGTCTCAGCAGATCGACGACCTTGAGAGCATCTCCATAGTACTGGAGGAGCGTGTTAAGTGTGAGGCCCACCGATTCCCCATGTGCGATCTTGTGCCGATTTCCCACGATACTGTTGACCGACTCGCTAAGCCGCCCGTCCGTCTCCTTTTCGAGCCGTCGCTTCCACTCCTGGCTGAATCCACCGGCTAACTCCAGGATTGTCCCCATCTTAGGATTCTGAAACTGCCGTAGGCGACTTTCTACAAAGTCGGCAACCGAAGCATTCGAACGCTGACGCGCATATTCCGTATAAGTCATCCGAACGGAATTCTCTAGGAACCCACTAACCAGAACACACAGATACCGCGACCAATGGGATTGAGCCTCCGCGTCGCGGAGATTTTTGGCCCTTTGAAACAAATCGTCAAGCCGCTGGCGCTGCCTCGTGATTTCAACCAGACTCATAGGACCGAATCGAAGGCCGCCTCAGCGAGATCCATCCGTTTGCGGACGCGTTCCCCGCTCGCAGTGCCCCTGCCGCAAGCATCTAGAAAATCTTGACTTTTGAGTAGCGCATCATACGCGTTTCTGAATGCTTGGATGCCGGAAACCGGGCCCCTTTCGAGCCTCTTGGCTGTCCCCACCATCACCGAATCGAATACGGCAGCGTTAAGCGCCCGCACGGGGCGAAAGGCGCGATTACCAAGCGATCGATGAACTAGGTCGATAGCATTGCGGAATTCTTCGCTTATAGCGGACGCATCCTTGTCGCTCAACTCCTTGTTCTTTCCCATGTACATATTCAAGAAGGTCACCATCGGTGACCGGTAGTCCTTACCCTCGTGCAAGAGCGCCAAAAAACGCAAGATCAACTCCTGGTCGCGCATTCTGGAGTCCTGCGGCCCATAGATATCCCTCCAAGATGCATACTGATTGAGTTCGCCCAGGAGATTTCGGATTCGCCCGGAGTGATGAACGGCACTGCGGACTTCCTGCGGCGTGAGCTTCTTTCCCCCGGTGTTGAGACGTCGAAACACCTCGTACACGCTGCTCTCATCTTCTGATGGTTCGTCTTGCTTAAATACGATTGCATGCAGGATAGCATCGTCAAGTTGGCGACGGTCTTCGTCTCGCAACGCACTGTACGTTTTTCCCTCAAACTCCGGCTGTACGCCCTTTAGGCGGAACTCCTTCCCGGAGGGTTTCCAAAGATCGTCGTAGAAGTAACGCAATGAGAGAAGCCGCTGCTGCCCGTCAACAACCAATAGCTTTCCTGTATCCCACTCTTTGGATAGAAAGATACTCGGCACCGGCAAACCGAGCAGCAAGGACTCTACAAAACGCGACGCGTCCTTGATGTCCCATACAAATTCGCGCTGAAACTTCGGTATGTAAATGGCGTCCTCCCGTATGCGCTTTACGAGGCCGTCGACTGGGTAGTCGGCTCCGTAGCTGGAGATCGCATATCGGAAGGGCTGTACCTCCTCGTCATCGCCTTCCTCGGTTCGTTGATCCTCCAGGTCGATGTCAGTAGGGTCTGTCTCCAACTCTGTAGGCATCGCGGAATCTCCTTCCCGCAAGTATACTAAACACGACGTTGCCGCAATGGTCCGATGACCACGTCGCGATCATCTGCCCGGAGTAGCATTGGACGCGGACCGTTTTACAGTTCGGCCCAAATCTATCACCGCGTCCCTGGCGACCAGTGTCTAAGGTTGACCCGCCCTTAGAACCACCGGCTCATAATCACCTTCTGCTCGGTGTAGAACGCCACCGCGTCCTTACCGTGGGCGTGCAAATCGCCGAAGAAGGAACTCTTCCAGCCGGCGAAGGGGAAGAAGGCCATCGGGGCGGCCACTCCCACGTTCACACCAACCATCCCCACCTCAATGCGCGAGGAGTATTCCCGGGCCGCTTTGCCGCTCGCGGTGAAGATGGCAGTTGCGTTGCCGAAGGGGCTATGGTTCACCAGCCCGATGGCGTCGTCGAGCGTCTCGACGCGGATGACTGAGAGCACCGGTCCGAAGATCTCTTCGCGGGCGATGGTCATCTCGGGGGTGACGTGATCGAAAATCGTCGGCCCCAGGAAGAAGCCGTTGCCCGCCTTGCGCGCGCGGCCATCCACCAGCGGCCTGGCGCCCTCGGCGACGCCCTTTTCCACGTAGCCCTCCACCCGCTTGCAGTGGTCCGAGGTGACCAGCGGTCCCATCTCGGTCGCCGGGCTGGACCCGTCCCCGACCGCCAGCGATTCGGTGCGCTTCACCAGCAGATCGAGCAGCGGACCGGCGGCCTCGCCCACCGGCACCAGCACGCTGCCCGCCAGGCAGCGCTCGCCCGCGGCGCCGAAGGCCGAGCCGATGATGGCCTCCACGGTCTTGGGCATGTCCGCATCGGGCATCACCACCAGGTGATTCTTGGCTCCGCCAAGGGCCTGCACGCGCTTGCCGTGCGCCGCGGCGGTGGAGTAAATGTACCGCGCCACGGGCGTCGATCCAACGAACGAAATGGCCTTCACCAGCGGATGGGCCAGCAGCGCATTCACGGCTTCCTTGCCGCCGTGGATCAGGTTGAGCACTCCGGCAGGCAGACCGGCCTGGTGCAGCAGCTCGATGGCCATGGTCGGCGTGAGCGGCACCTTCTCGGAGGGCTTCAGGATAAAGCTGTTCCCGCAGGCGATGGCGAAGGGATGCATCCACATCGGCACCATGGCGGGGAAGTTGAACGGCGTGATTCCGGCGCAGACGCCGATGGGCTGGCGGATGGTTTTGCAGTCGATGCCCGCGGCCACGTCGTTGAGCGAATCGCCCATCATCAGGCTCGGCATGCCGCAGGCCACTTCCACCATCTGGATCATGCGGCGCACTTCGGCTCTGGCGTCGTCGATGGTCTTGCCGTTCTCGCGCGTCAGCGTGGCGGCGATTTCACCGGCGTGCCGGTCCAGCAGATCCTTGTAGCGGTAGAGCACCTGGACGCGGTCCACCACGGGCACGGCGCGCCACTTCAAGAAGGCGGCGTGCGCGCTGCGCACGGCGCGGTCCACATCGGCCTCGTTGGCGAAGGGCACTTCGGCGAGCACCTCTCCGCTGGCGGGATTGGTCACCGGCTGGGTGGCGCGGCCCTCGGGCTTTTCCCAGGCGCCATCGATGAAGAACGACACGGTTTCGACTTTGGATTCGGTTGCGATCATACTTCTCCTTCCCACTCCGGCTCGGGTTGACCGGCCGGCGCATCGGCCCGCCGCATCAGCGCTACATACACGGCGCCCGATACGGCAAAACCGACGAACCAAGCATAATCGTACAACACACGCAGGCCGGGCACCGCAAGGCCGAGCAGGGCCACCACCACACCGGCCACCAGGGCGCCGATGGCGCGCCAGTTCACGCCGTTATCGTATTCGTACAGGCCGCCGCGGCGGTACAGGTCGTCGCTCTTGAGGTTGGCGCGGCGGATCACAAAATAATCCGCGATCATCACCCCGGCGATGGGGCCGAGCAACCCCGAGTAACCTACCAACCAACCAAATATGTAGGCCTTGAAATCGCCCAGCAATTTCCACGGCATCATCAGCACGCCCATCCCACCGGTGATCAGGCCGCCGGTGCGGAAGGAAATCAGCCGCGGGTTGAGATTGGAAAAATCGTTGGAGGGCGAAACCACGTTGGCGGCGACATTGGTATTGAGCGTGGCGACCACGATGGCCACCAGAGCCACGAACGCCACCAGCGGATGGTTGAAGCGCGCCAGCAGTTGCACCGGGTCCCAGATGGGCGCGCCAAAGATCACCGCGGACGCGGAGGTGACGGCCACGCCGATGAAGGAATACAGCGTCATGGCGATGGGCAGCCCCAGCGCCTGCCCCACGGCCTGCGCCTTCTGCGATTTGGCGTAGCGCGTGAAATCGGGGATGTTCAGCGCCACGGTGGCCCAGAAACCCACCATGGCGGTGAGCGACGGGATGAAAAAGCGCAGGAATTCGGCGGGGCCGTGGAACTTGCTGGCGGCGCTGAGCACCGGACCCAGGCCGCCGGCTTTCCCGGTAATCCACCACAGCAGCAGCAGACCGAGTCCCAGCATGAACGGCGCGCCAATGCCTTCCAGGAATTTGATGGTGTCGATGCCGCGCCAGATCACCGCGATGTTCAGCGCCCAGAAGGCGAAGAAGCAGATCCAGATGCCGCCCGAAACGCTGGCCGCCGCCGGCCACAGGATTTTCAGCATGGTGTAGATGGCCTGCCCGCCGATCCAGGTTTGGATGCCGAACCACCCGCAGGCCACCAGCGCGCGCAGCACCGCCGGCAGATTGGCGCCCCGCACGCCGAACGACGCGCGCACAAACACCGGAAACGGAATGCCGTACTTCGCCCCGGCGTGCGCGTTGAGTAACATGGGAATCAGGACAATCAGGTTGCCGAGTAAGATGGTGACAATCGCCTGCCACCAGCTCATGCCTCCGGCGATCAGCCCCGAGGCCAGCATGTAAGTGGGAATGCATACCGACATCGCCACCCACAGTGAGCAATAGTTATAGGTTCCCCAGGAGCGCCGGTCCTGGGGGATGGGGGCGAGATCCCGGTTATAGAGCGCGGGGTCGTAGGATTCGGCGGGTCTCATCAGCAGATCCTGAACGCCGGCCGGTACCCGCGGTTACGCATGAGGATGCTCAGCATAGGGTATATGATAAACCAGCCGGGCGCAGCCGTTGCGGCCCTACCGGCGGAAGCGGCCGTCAGCTTATTGGAACAGGGCCTGAAACTCGGGGCTGCCGAGAAAGCCGATGTCGTTCGGATTGGGTGGAACCGCGACGCCCAGAATTTCCAGTTTGGCGGCGTAGCTGCTGCCCGAACTGACGTAATAGATGCCCGGGCCCCCGGGCGGATGGTTCGCTTCGGCGAGCCAGAAATTGAATCCAGAAGTGTCCGGGTCGCGCGTCAGGATGGTGTAATACAGCAGGTCCACCCACAGGGGATTGGTGAGGTTCTGGAAGGCGCTGCTTGGAAAAACGACCGTGTCCAGGTATTGGGCGCGCGATCCCGAGGCCTGGAATTGGCTGGTGTCGGCGGCTGTGGCGGGCCGCCCGTAGGCATTCTCTACTACTTGATTGACGAATGCCGCGTCGCTCAGGGAACTGCTGAAGCCGCTGATGAGCTGGTCCGTGGTAACGGTTCCCGAGCGCACCAGCCCGAGCGACGTCGTCCATTGATAATAGCCCACGCTGCCGATGACCACCTGGTAGATGGATAGCACTTTCCATCCGGTGGACTGGAATTCGGGGCTGCGGTAGAAGTCATCGGCCATGATGTTCACCGCGACGGCGCCGGTTGCCGGGTCCAGGGGCGCTCCGGAACCGGTCCAGAAAGAGTAGCCTGCCGGGTCGGCGTCGCGGCCGAGGATTGCCTGGTAGAGCGCCCGCACCACACGGTTCTGGACCGGCTCGGTGGAACCCGCCTGGGTGATTTCGACACCCGTGCCCGCCCCATAGACCATCGTCGAACGCTGCGATGTGCTGGGATTCCCCCAGACCGTGAACGTCACCGTGGTGGATGGCGCCGCGCCGTTTCCAGTGGGGTTGGCGATCGTCACCCAGGGCGCTTCGGACTGAACGGTCCACGGATTCTGAGCAGTGCAACTGTCGGCGATGACCGTGAAGCTACCGGTGGCGGGTGCGGACGGCGTCGCGCTGCCAGTGATGTTGACGCTAGCCGGGCTCATGGAGAAAGTGCAGGTGCCGGCGCCTACCTGGCTGACTGTGAAGACTTGGCCTCCCGCAATAATCAGGCCGGTTCGCGGCGAGGGATCGGGATTCGCCGCGACGGTGAAACTAAGAGTGCCGCTGCCAAGCGTAAGAGCGCCCCCCGAATTGCCTAGCGTGATCCATTGTGGGACATCGCTCAGGGCAGTCCACGAGCAGGTGGAGGAACCGGCGACGGCAATCGACCCGGTGCCGCCGGAAGCACCGAAACTCGCACCTGTGGGGCTGATGCTGAAGCCGCATCCGCTCACCAGAATCGACAGCGGCACGGTGGTGCTTCCGCCGGGAGAGGGTACCGTGAACCAGGCCGCATACGCACCCGGCGACATCGAGTCCTGCGGGCTGATCGTCAGGTTCAGCGTGGTGGGCGAATTGGCGGATTCGAGCGAAGGGCTGAGCCAGCCCATCGACCCGCCTTGTTGGTTTGTGATGTCCCAAATTCCGCTTTGCAGGGGGACGCCGCTCGGCACGGTGGTAATCGAAACCGGCACCTGTACGGTCTTTCCCGGTGTCAACTCGACCGTGACCGATGCGGGGGAAGCGGTGACGGTGGTGGGCACAGCGCCAGCCATGGTTTCGACCACCGAAGAGTAGTTGGAAACGAGCAGCCCTTGCCGGCCATCGCCATAGATGGACACGGCCGAGAGAAAATCAGGCGCGCCGAAGGCGGGGTATGCCGCTTGAGACTGATAGCCGCCCGCAGCATCGCCAAGGAAGACATAAATCGTGCTGTCATTAAAGCTGGCCACTGCCCAATCCGGCTTACCGTCACCATTAAAATCGCCAATGGCGACAGATTGATTGGAGCTGCCGGCTGTCGATATAACCGGTGATTGGAACATGCCATTGCCGCGGCCCAGGAGCACGCTGACGGTGGTTCCTCCGGCGATCACGAGATCGGCCGCGCCGTCATTATTCAGGTCGCCGGCGGCGATCCCCACCGGCAGAGTTGTAACGCTGGTCAGGATTGCCGGTTGAAATGTGCCGTCGCCATTACCCAGGAAGACGCGGATCGTGTTATCGCCCGTGCCGATTACGAGGTCGGCTTTGCCATCGTGATTCAGGTCCGCCACTACCAGAGAGAGGGGGCTGCCGCCGATGGGGTAAATCAGCGGCGACTGAAAGCTGCCGTCGCCGCTGCCCAGGAGAATCGAGAAGGTGTTGTCGGCCTGGTTCAGGGTGACGAAGTCGAATTTTCCATCCCCGTTGAAGTCGGCCTGCGCCATGGCAACCGGCTGATTGCCGGCCGTATAAACGGAGGCGGGCAGGAATGTGCCATCGCCTTTCCCGAGCAGGATGCTCACGCTGTTGGCAGCGGAACCAGCCACCGCCAGATCCGGCTTGCCATCCCCGTTGTAATCGCCGGTGAGGATGGCGCGGGGCGCGGAGACATTGGCCACTGTTTGCACCACTCCGCTGGGATTGCCCAGCCCAATCACCACTTCCCCATCGGTGTCGATATAGGCGACCTCGGTTTGGCGGGCGCCGTCAAAGTTGGCGGTTACAGCACCCAATGGCTGATACCCGCCCCATCCGTTCCAAGCTACCAACGAGCTGCCGGGAACGGCATTCACCGTCTGCAGCGGCACGTTGGAAATGCCCGGACTGTTGTTGGCGTCCCCGCTATAAAAGGCGGTCAAATGGCGGACGCCCGCCGGAATCGCCGTCGTGGTCAGGGATGCCGTGCCGCTCGATACCGGCGCCGAACCCAGGACGGTGATTCCGCCATAGAACGTGACGCGTCCGGTAGCTGCCGGCGGCACAGTGGCAGTAAGGACGACCGGCAGGCCAAGGACGGACAGATCAGGCGAAGAGGTCAGCGTTACGGGTGTGGCGGCGTTCCCGGTTCCGCCAAGCAGAGAAACCGCGAGAAATCCCACAGCAAGGGAAGTTCCCAGCCCCGTCGGAAATGAGAGAGGCATGTCTTAAAATAGCACCGCCCGTTGCCGAGGGATAGCCCGTCGGGCCATGGGTCGCGCTTCACTGCCAGGCTCCTCCGCGTGCCGCGCGCTTCAAATACCGGCCGCGGCCGGGCTTGCCCAGAAACAGGCCGCCATCCACAATCACCTCGCCGCGCGAAATCACCGTGCGGGCATTGCCGCGCACGCGGAAGCCTTCAAACATGGAGTAATCGACGCGCATGTGGTGCGTGGCGGCGCTGATCAGCAAATCGGCCGCCGGGTCCCAGAGCACCAGGTCGGCATCGCTGCCGGGCGCAATCTCTCCCTTGCGCGGATACATGCCGAAAATGCGTGCGGGCGCCGTCGAAGTCAGCTCCACGAAGCGGTTCAGAGAAAGCGGGCCCTGGTTCACGCCGTAATGGTAAATAAGCTGGAGGCGGTTTTCGATGCCCGGACCGCCATTGGGAATCTTGGTGAAATCGTCTTTGCCCAGCACCTTCTGGTCGGCAAAACAGAACGGGCAATGGTCCGTGGAAACCACCTGCAGGTGGTCGTCCTTCAGTCCCTCCCAGAGTTTGGGCTGGTGATGTTTGGGGCGCAGCGGCGGCGTGAACACGTACTTGGCGCCTTCGAAATTGGGGCGCTCCAGCTCTTCGATAGAGAGCAGCAGGTATTGCGGGCAGGTCTCGGCGAAGGCCGGCACACCGCGGTCGCGCGCCTCGCGCACCTCGTTGAGCGCGTCTTCCGAGGACAGGTGCACAATGTAGACCGGCGCGCCGGCGATTTCGGCCAAGGCGATGGCGCGGTGCACGGCTTCGGCTTCGGCCCGCGGCGGCCGGGTGAGCGCGTGGTAAATGGGCGCGGTCTTGCCCTCGGCCAGCGCGCGGGCGATAATCACGTCGATCACGCTGCCGTTTTCGGCGTGCATGCAGATCAGCGCGCCGTTTTTGGCGGTCTGCGAAAGCGCCTTGAAAATGGTGGCGTCATCCACCATCAGGACGTTAGGGTACGCCATGAACAGCTTGAAACTGGCCACGCCTTCGCGCACCATATCGTCCATATCTTCCAGGCCGGCGTGGCCCAGATCGGTCACAATCATGTGCAGGCCGAAATCGGTGCAGGCGCGGCCCTCGGCCTTTTTCCACCAGGTGTCCAGGGCATCGCGCATGCGCGTGCCGCGCGCCTGGATGGCGAAATCGACAATCGTGGTGGTGCCGCCAAACGCCGCCGCGCGCGTGCCGGTTTCGAAATCGTCGGCCGAAACCGTGCCGCCGAAAGGCATGTCGAGGTGGGTGTGGGCATCGATGCCGCCGGGCAGGATGTAGAGGCCCGTGGCATCGATCACACGGTCGGCCCCGGCGGCCGGAATGCCGGGGCGCACCTCGCGGATGCGCTCTCCTTCAATCAGCACATCGGCGGCGGCGGTGTCCCGCGCCGTAACCACCGTACCGTTGCGAATCAGGGTGTTGGACATAAGCTGACGAGGCCGTTGGCCAGGCAATGGCTGCCCGCGGCGGCGTAGTCCCAATTCTACCGCCTCGCTGCACCACGGTTTCGCCGGAGAGATTGGTCCCGATTGGGGAGGGAAGGAATCCGAATGGGATCAGGTGCCCGGACCGGCCCCGTGCGAATTTTCCTCATGCCGCCGGATCGCCTCGCGCAAATCGCCCCGCACCTTTTCGGCGGTCCCGGTCTCCGCCTCGAGCCGCGCGATATTTTCGAGGTCGTGCTGGATAGTGGCAACCTGGAGCTTACCCTGCAGCCGGATGTGGGCCGTGGTGGCCGCGGCGTATTCCCGCCACAGCCGTTGACACTCCTCGCAGCCGCCCCACATTTCCGAATCACCGCCAGTGGCATCGCTGCCGCTGCGGGCGCAAGGGGTCATTGTTCTGGTGAAGAATTGCAAGGGTCTCGATCCATCCATGCCGCTGTTCCGAATTCATTCGAATGCCGGATCACGCGTCGCGCCGCGCCAGCCAACCGGCCGTGGGCGTGGGGAATTCGTCCCCAACGTCTGACTCCATTGCACGGCACGCCACGGCGACGAAGACCTCCCAAGGTGCCAACCGCAGAAAAAGCCCCCAAACCTGATCGCCACTTTTTCTTTAGGGAATTGCTATTGTCCACCCGCCGGGATGCCGCGTGCAAGCGAAAATCGTAAGATTTAGGATCGCGCGTGAGAAAGGACACAGACGCTATTTAAAGAATGGGGATCTTTATCTCTGTAGAACGCGACGTGCTGAAGATACTCCATGGGAGGGCTGGATGCCGGTTCACAAAGCAGCGGATTCCGAAGAGGTGCAACGGTCTTTAGGCCGCCGGATCCGCGATCTGCGAAGCCAGCGAGGTTGGTCTCAGGAACAATTTGCGGGGGTTTGTGGTTTGCATCGCACGTACATGGGCCACGTGGAGCGGGGCGAGAAGAACGTATCCCTCTCCACGGTGCTGCGGGTGGCCGGGGCGCTGGGCGTGCGTTTGCCCGAACTCTTTGGATCGCTGCGGAGCAGGTCGACCGCGGCCCGGCCGCCACAAGCATTATCGCGGCGCGCCAAGGGACTCGGGCTGGCACCTCTGGAAGTAATCGGCGTATTGGACGAATTGCAGATCCAGCGCAAGGCGCTCAAGCAGGCCGTTCGCAACCTGACGGAGTTGTGGCGGCGCGGCCTCGGTCCTGGCGGCCGGCGAGCCAAAGGCAGCCGCAGATAAACCAACCCGGCCCACCGCCCTACACCGCCTGCTTCTTGCGGAGCGCGCGCCGCTTGCGGGCCCAGTCTGCCTTGTTCACCTGCCGCGAACGGCCCACCGCCAGCGCGTCGGCGGGCACAGCCTCGGTAATCACCGATCCAGCGGCGATATAAGACCCGGCGCCAATTTCAACCGGCGCCACC
>DATJRE010000344.1:0-9645 GCA_035505095.1 Bryobacteraceae bacterium
GCCGCATCCGAAGGCGCGAGGCCCACCGCGCGCTCGAATTCCGCCGTTGCGTCCGCGAAGCGCCCCAGCCGGTCGAGCACCGTCCCCCTTTCAAAATGCACCGATTCGTCGCCGGCATCGAGGGCGATCGATTTCTCCAGCAGCCGTAGCGCCGTCTGCGGCTCCAGCGATTGCGCGTCCAGCGCCTTGGCGTGTAGCGCGTACCCTTCGGCGCTGGTGGGATGCGCCGCCTGGTACTGCGCAAACCGCTCCGTCACCTGCGGCAGCCGGCTCGGAATCTGATCCAGAATGCGGCCCAGGAACTGATACGGCTGCTCGGTTTCGGGCGCAATTTCGATGGTGATCAAAAACGCATCCGCGGCCTCATCGAACCGCCGCAGCCCGTAATCCGCCACTCCCAGGGCCAGCTCCAGTTGCGCGCTGCGCGGCAGCCGTGCCGCGCCCTCCCGCAGAATCGCGGCGCCCTCGGCGAATTTCTGCTGGTCCAGCAGCGGACGCGCCGCTTCGAAGTACAGCTCAATGGCGCGGTCGCGGGCCGCCGGGTTCGCCGGCACTTTGCTCGCGTACCTGGCCTGCGCCTGTGCCGCCTTCAGCGTCTGCCTGGTCTCGGAATAGTAAATCGCCAGGCCCTGTTGCACCGCCGCATCCTCCGGCGCAAGCGCCGCCGCTTTGCCCGCGGCGTCGTCCGCATCGGCGTCCTTGTGCAGCCGCCAGTAGGTCTGCGAAAGCGCCACCCACACGCGCCCATCGCGCGGGTCCAGCTTGCTGGCCGCTTCCAGGTTGCTGCGCGCCGCGTCCAGGTCGCCGCGCTGCAACGCCATCAGCCCGGCCCGCAGCGAATCGTCCACCGCGGCCCCCTGCAAAGCCGCTGCCGCCGCCAGCCAGAGCAGCGCCCGCATCATGCCAGCCTCGCCACCAGATCGGCCAGGTCGATGGGCGCATCCGAACGCGTGCCCCGTTCGAGCGAAGGCGCGATGGCCACCGCTTCACCGTGATCTTCAAACCACGCCAGAAACGCCGATTGGTCATCCCCCGGTAAACGCTGTTGATTGACCCACGTGTAATACGCGCCCATATCCGCGTCGATCAGCGATCCCTGGGGGTCCAGTTCCGGCGGATGCTGATGCTCGGCCAGCAACTCGTTCATCTGCTTCTCGCGCTGCCGCGGCGCGTAGCGGGTCACCAGCGTCATTGGTTGCGCGCGCCGCAGCGCTTCCCGTGCGGCCCATTGCACAAAGGTCGTCGAAAAGACCTGCGTCCCCGAACCCTCCGTCAGCAGGCTGAGTTCGAAACGGTTCAGCACCGGATCGCCGCCCGACGCCAGTCCGGCCTCTTCCGGCTTGATCTGCGCCAGCATGGTGCGGAAGGCCTCCGGATCGAACACCGCCGCTTCGTAGGTTTTCTGCATGCGGCTTTGCAGCGTGGCGCGCGGCCCCGAGAGCGCGGCGTACGAAAGGCGCGTCAGGCTCCCGGAAACCGCCGCCGCCGCACCGCCATCGATATACCAATGCCCATACGGCACCGGATACGCTTCGGCGCGCAAGCGGGCAGCCTCCAGCAGCAACCGCACGCCGTCGCCCGGTTTCACTTGGGTGAAATACACGCCCTGCAGGCGCAGCTTCCGGAACAGGCGGTACTCGTTGTTCGCCACTCCCTGCCCGATGATGGCGATTCCCAGCCGGTGCGTGGGCATCGGCGGATCGGGCGCGGAGGCCTCGGCCTTCCGCATGTAATCCACCGCAGCCGTGCGAAATGCGTCGATCTGGTGGGTTGCCCACAGGTGCGCCGAAAGCTGCTCCGAGAAAATCGCCGGCGCGTTCACCCAGTCGATCTGCTCCAGCGCGCCGGTCAGCTTCAGTTGCGCAAAAGCCGCCATGGCCGCCTGGAACGGGCCGGCCGCCAGCGTGCCCAGGTACTTGAACTGGCGGTCCAAATCCACCCGCTCGGCTGGGAATTTCCAATCGTAAACAATCAACTCCCGCAGCAGCAGCGGCAGAAACGCCAGCGGCAGCCGCCGCAAGAGCGCGATCTGCGCGGTTGCCAGCCGCCGCGCTTCCGGAGGGTACCGGTCGAAACTGGCGGGGGTCAGTTGATCCGGGAGCATGGCTCAAACCACCTCCGCGATGCGCTTTCCCGTGGAGAGCCGCGGATCGAATCCGAAATACGCGCCCAGCGTCGGAATCAGGTCGGTCGATTCCACGCTGCGGTCCACCACCACGTTCTGCTTGATCTCCGGCCCCAGCACCATCATCCAGGTGGTGCGCGAAACCGCGTCGCCCGTGCGGTGATGCTGGAAACCGTTGCCGCCCGAATCGATATCCGAATCGCGCCCGAAATCCGGCAGGATGAACATGGTCGTCCGGTTGGCGTACTCCGGCTCCTTCTGGATGGTCTGCCAGAGCTCCGCGCATAGCCGGTCGGTGCGCTGGATGCCATTGATGTACAGCGAGAACGTGCCCGAGTGCGCGATGTCGATATCGTGCAGGGTGATCCACAGCAGGCTGGGCGCCAGCTCGCGCATGAGCTGCTTGGCGATGTACACCGAAAGTTCGTCCGGGCTGGCCAGGTTGCGGGCGTGGGAGGTGAAGTCCTCCACCGAAATCTTGAGCAGCTCGGCCATCTGGTCGAGCTCGATCTGACGGCCCGTCAGCGACGGCGCATAAAGCGGCGTTTCGTAGTTATCGCGCAGCAGGTGTTGGTAGCGCGCGCCATCGGCGGCCGTCAGCGCCGACGAAAGCAGCCGCTTGGGAAGAATCACGCCCGCGCCCAGACCGGCGCCGTAAGCCTTGTTGCCGCTTTCGCCGATGCGCGCAAACCCGTTGCTGGGCGCCACCACCCAGGTGTCCGTGGCGGGCCGCTTCAGGTCTCTGCGGAAGTACTCGAACACGGTTGGATTGTTGGGCGAAACCGCCGCGAAGTTGTCGAAGGTTTCGTACGCCCCAGTGACGATGCTGGCCGTGGCCACGTAATGGCCCAGAATCCCCTTGTTCACGACGTTGGTCAAAAAAGTGGCCTGCGGGATCAGTTCCTTGAGCAGGTGGGGAATGTTTTCCTGCCCGTCCGGCATGAAGGTTTCGTCATCGCGCGCGCCGCCCCCGAACGTCACCACCACCGCCTTGCGGTTCTTCGGCGCTGCCAAGCCGCGCACCGCCGCGGGGCCGAAAAACGCAGCGGCCGACGCGGCCCCGGTGACGGTGCGGATAAAATTCCGGCGGCTCAGGGAAATCGCCTGCGAGACTTCTTGGGGGCTGCGGGCCTTTCGATCGGCGACGCGCATATGACTACCCGACTGCTTCAGGCTATATGATAGTACGAACGGCGGCCGCTCGCGTTGCGGCCGGCGTCTGGCGGCATGCTCACCCGGATGCATCCACGTTTGATCCTCCTTTTCCTTCTCGGCGGCCTCTTCGCCCAGCAGCCCACCATCCGCGTGGATGTGCAGCAGGTGCTGGTGCCGGTGATCGTCACGGATAAGAAAGGGCGCCACGTCACCGGCCTGCACGCCTCGGATTTCCACATCTTCGAAGATGGCGTGGAACAGCACATCGCGTCCTTTGCCACCGACACCACCGCCTCGGCCGGCGACATCGGCGCGGTGTCCCAATCCGCCTCCGGCGCCGCGCCCGCAGCAGCGCCATCTGCGCCGCGCCATACCTTCGTCATCTGCCTCGACACGCTCCACGCTTCGCCAGCCGATGCGCCGCGCATCCGCCAGGCGCTCGAAAACCTCTTCGAGAAGGAAAAAGCAGCCGGGGCGCAATACGTTCTGATTGCCATCGGCCGCCAATTGCAGGTTCTGGAGCCGGCCACCACCAACCCGACGGCGCTGCTGGTGAAGGTTCGCAGCGCGGCGTTCCAAAACGCGCTCGCCGGCGTGGACAATTCGGAGCTCACTGCCCAACTGCAGAACATCCTCAGCCGCATGGAGTCATTCTGCCGGCGCTGCGCCTGCATGCGCCCGCGCAACTGCGATTCCGAAATCGACACGCTCAAGCAATACGTGGATGGCGAAGCCGACCACTGGACGACACCCACCAAAAACCTGCTGGCGCAGTTCCGGAGCGTGGTGGAAGAACTCGCCAAGCTGCCCACGGGCCGCACCCTCATCCTGGTTTCGAGCGGCTTCTACACCGACCCGAAGGCCGAATTTTACACCGTCGTATCGTCCTACCTGCCCAACTATCCGCAGTTCCGCGTGGACGATTCCGCGAGCGCCGATCCCGATCTGCGTGCCGCCTTGCAGGTAGCCGCCGGGCGCAACGTGATCATCGACACCATCGATTCCCGCACCGGCGCCGCCGCCCCGCTGCCGGGCACGGCATCCATGGATGCTTCCAGGGGCGCGTCTGGGAGCGGCGGCGACATGCTGGGCACCACCAGGTCCGCCGGGACCCGCGCCGCCCCCGTACAAATCGCACCCTCCAGCCAGGCGCCCTCCCTGGCAACGGCCCCGAGCGCCTCCATGGAGCAGCTCGCGCGCGCCACCGGCGGGGTCTATTTCCGTTCCAACGGCGACCTGCCGAAGCAGTTCCGCAGCGCTTTGGCCGATGGGCGCGAATACTACGTGCTGTCGTACGTGCCGAAGAACGATGCCCGCGACGGCAAATTCCGCACCATCACGGTGGAGGCCAGCGGCAAGAACCTGACCATCCGCGCCAAGCCGGGCTACTGGGCTCCCGGGGTTGCCCAGTAACCGCGCTTCGCGGTCACCTTCGCCTTGGGACTGCGCACCTGCACCGTAATCGCGCGGAATTTCCCGTCGTAGTTGGCATTCGACGGAACATAGGCAAGCGTGTAGTAGTCGCGGCCATCCGCAAATGCTCGCTCCATTCCGCCCAGCAGGTTGTTGCTGTCGTGAAAGGCGGTGCCGCCGGTCGCCCCCGCGATCTCGGCCAGGGTATTGCCGCCGGCCGTGGCGTTGTTTCTCTCCACGCGGCCCACTGCGCCATCCACTACCGACGAAGTCCCCGGGGTCGACGCGTCGAAGGCTTGCTGGCCGTACAGGCCCCGCGAGTCGATCGTGTCAATCGTCACGTTACCGGCCTCGGCCAGTTTCAGAATCGGCTCGAACTCGTCCGCCATCCGGCTGGCCGAGAGGGTCTCATTGGGCGGGCAATAGATCGAGGCCGGCACAAAGCAGTGCGAGGCAAACGGAAAATAGGCATCCACCAAAGCGAAGGCTTCGCGGCCCGGCTCAACCTGGAAGCCATCCGAAACGAGCACGATGGTGCGGCGGTCGCGAGCGCGGGCAAGCTGCGCCACCAGCGAGCGGAACTGGCGCAGAAATCCCGTCGTCACGGCCCGGTCGAGTTCGGCGATTTGGCGCGCCTGTTGCGAGGCCTGCTGCAAGCCGGCGGCGCATTTGACCTGTAGGGCTTCATCCTGATTCGCCTGGTCGCAGGCGTAGCGCAAGTCACTCAACTGCCGCCGGAACCGCTCCATCTCCGGCTGCACGCCTCCCATCTGGCCATCCGCCCAGATCTTCTGCATCCGCTTGCTCTCCAGAACGGCCAGCACCGCCGAAGCATCATGGGTGACGTTGATCACCATCTCCGGCGAGACCCCCAGGGCCACCGCCACGTATTGCGTATCCTCGGAGTGCTCCTCGTGGAAAAGCTTCACCAGCGCCTCGCGCGCCGTCACGAAGTGGAGGAACGAAGTGTGCAGGGTATCGAGCAGAATCATGTAGGTGCGGCGCGGCTTGGGGGCGGAGGTTGGTGGGGTCGCGGGCGCTGAAGCAGCCGCAGCGGGCGGCGGAACAGCCGAATCCTTGGCCGCCGGCTGGATCTGCGGCACGCCCGAACTCTCCACGCTGAACGCCGTGATCTTCTGCTCCACGCCATCCTCGAAAACGTGGAAGTCGGCCTGCCGCAAGCCGGTGACGTGATGTCCGGCGGCGTCGGTCACCACCACCGGAACCAGCACCTGCCGCACGTCCACTTTAATGGTGCCGGCGGGCTCGGCGAGCTTGGTCTCCACCGTATCCAACAGGCGCACCAGCCCGGCATCGCCCGGCGCCAGCCCCGATGCCACCCGCAGCTCCGCCACGGCGCCGTTGCTGTCGCCGGTGCGCGCCAGCGCCTCGCCCAGATTGAAGTGCGCGTTGGGATCTTTGGGAGCCAGTCTGGCAGCAGTGCGAAACTCTTCCAGCGCGGCCTTGGGGTCGGCCAGCCGAAACAGCACGATACCCAGATAGTTGTGCGCCACCGCCGAATCCGGGGTTTGGCCCACGGCCTCGCGCAGTTCGTCGGCCGCGTCCGCTTCGTCGCCAATGGCGTGGTAGGCCAGGCCCAACTGGAACCGCAGGGTGGGAAGGCCGGGATCGAGCCGCAGCGCCTGCTCCAGGATTCTGACGGCTTCGGCCGGTTGCGAAGCAATCAGTCCGCTGCCGCGCGCCAGCAACTCCCTGGCGTTAGCCGCGCCGTTCTGCGCCGCCGCACTGGCGGCCATCGCCAGAAACGCCGCGCCGAAAATCGCCTCTCTCACCCGGCGCCTATTTCGATCCGCCCATCAGCTTGCCGAGTTGTCCAAGCTGATCCTTCACCTGGGCCACGTCCGGAGCATGCGGCGCGAGTTGTATATACGTCGTCAATTCAGCGGCCGCGCCGGCGTAATCTTTCTTCTCGGCGAGCACCAGTCCCAGCAGGTAATCGGCGCGCGGGTTGGCATGCTTGGGGTCCAGCTTGACCGCCGCGCGGGCGCTTTTCTCCGCCGCATCATATTGCTTGAGATTGTAATTGGCCACGGCATCCGCGTACCACCCCTGCGGATAATCCACCGGGTCTAAGACGAGCGCGCGGTCCAGATACTTGCCCGATTCCTGCCAGTGGGCCTCTTTGGCCGCCAGCAGACCCAGTTCCATGTAGGGCACCACCAGTTTGGGATCGGCCTCAATGGCCTTCTTCAGGGCTGCGCGCCCCGGTTCCACGGATTGCTGCTCGATGCGCAGCTTCCCCAGGCTGACCCAGGCATCCGCGTATTTCGGGTACAGCGCCACGGCCTTTTCGAAATCCTTAGCGGCGTCCTGCGGCTTGTTCTTCAACATGGCCTGCAAGCCCTGCTGGTAGGCCTTCTTGGCACCCTTCGGCGCCATCATGGCAGTCAGGCTGATGGACGAACCCTCCACACCCGCGAGGCGATGCAGCACGATGGTGCCGACATCCGGATTGTCGGCCGTGCGGCGATTGAAGAGGTTGATCGTGTCCGAGGTGTAGCCTGCCACGTCGGCGCGCAGCTCGCAGTCCATCATTTTACTGCCGAAAGGATCGGCTGCCAGGGCGCTGGCGCCGCCGGCCGATTGAGAACCGCCGAACCCGGCGTTGGCATTCCGCCCCGAGCCGGCATCGGAAGCATCCGTAACCGTCAGGTTACGGTCGCCCCATTGGAAATTGAAGCGCCCTTTGGAATCCGTGTAGGCGACCGTTTTGGAGATCCCTCCGCAGACTCGTTCGATGGTGGCATTCTGGGTGACCAGAGGCGCACCGTCGTCGGCCACCACTTTGCCGGAAAGATAGATCGGCGTGGGTGTGCCGATGCCCCTCGGATTGGCCTGTACGCTTTGGGTGCCGCTGCCGGGAGTCGGTGTGGTTCCGCCCATTCCGTCCCCGACCTGGGCCATGAGGTTAGCGCCAGCCATCGCTCCCAGGAGCACAAACAGCGCCGCATCCTTCATTTTGAGTAACCTCCCCGAGGTGAACTTACCCCGATTATGTCATAGATCCACGGGACTTGGCGCAGCGTGAAGGCTGGCAGCGTGAAGACTGACGCGGAGGCGCGGAGACGCGGAGGAGGGCCAAGAGCGCGGAGAAAAGGCAAATGAAAGAGGTGGCGCTCGCACCGTGCGTCCGCGGCCGCGCATGGATTGGCCGCATAAAGACTGACGCGGAGACGCGGAGACGCGGAGGAGGGCCAAGAGCGCGGAGAAAAGGCAAATGAAAGATGCGGCGCTCGCACCGGTGCGTCCGCGGCCGCGCATGGATTGGCAGCATGAGACTGACGCGGAGGCGCGGAGACGCGGAGGACGACCGAGAAAGGTCGAAATGCCCTCTCCGTTGACACACCTCTCCCAGTGCGAGAGAATCGCCGCAGGACCGAACCTTGCCATCCAGCCATCGCCTCATCGCACTTGCCGCCTCGCTGGCCCTCGCGCTCGCACAAACTCCCGCGCCCCAGTCGGGGCCGCCGGACGGAGCAGTCCCCAACACCGTCATCCGCATCGACGTCAACCTGGTGCAGGTGGATGCGGTGGTCACCGACTCCCGCGGCCGGCGCGTCACCGATCTTCCGGCGTCGGCCTTCGAAGTCCTCCAGGATGGCAAGCCGCAGGAGATCGCGAACTTCTCGTACGTCTCCACGCGGCTGCCCAAGGCCGGCACCGCGGCGGCTGTGAAAGCCGCAGCCGTGAAGCCGGTGAAAGGAGAGCCGCCGCCTCCGCCCCAGGAACTGCGCCCCTCCGACGTGCGCCGCGCCCTGGCCCTGGTGGTGGACGACCTGGGCCTGGCGGGCGAGAACATCCCGCTGGTCCGCGGGGCCATCCGCAACTTCATCGACGAACAGATGCGCCCCGGCGACATGGTGGCGATTGTGCGCACCGGCGCCGGCATGGGCGCGTTGCAGCAGTTCACCACCGACAAGCGCCTGCTGTACGCCGCTCTGGACCGCGTCAAGTACGGCGAAAGCCGCGTCGGCATCAGCAGTTTCGCGCCCCTCGGCAGCGGCACCCGCGGCACCGCCAACCTGGACCATTTCCGCGAGCAGACCATGGCCGTGGGCACCCTGGCCGCGCTGCGCTTCGTGGTCAACGGTATGCGCGATTTTCCGGGACGCAAATCCGTCATTCTGTTCACCGAAAACATTCGCCTGATCTACCGCGGCGCCAGCGATGAAACCGTAGCCTATGCCGTCCAGCAGCTCAGCGACGCGGCCAGCCGGGCCTCGGTGGTAATCCACGCCATCGACCCGCGCGGCATGCCGGACTATGAGGTGACCGCCGCCGACGATACCTCGCACATGTCGCGCCGCCGGGTTTCGCGCGTTCCGCAGCAGCGGGAGCAGGAAGTTGTCCACACCGAGGAAGGCATGTTCGCCTTAGCCGAAGACACCGGCGGCCTGTTTTTGCACGACACCAACGACCTTTCGGGCGCGCTCCGCAAAGCCGCCGAAGACAGCGACGGTTATTACCTGATCGGCTACCATCCCGACGCCACGACCTTCGATAACAGCGGCCAGCCCAAGTTCCACCGCATCGAAGTGAAGGTCAAGGGCTCCGGCCTGCACGTGCGCTCGCGCGACGGCTTTTTCGGCGAACCCGGCCGCGGCAATCAGCCGCTGGAGCACACCCGCGCGGCCGAACTGGTACACGCGCTGCAAACGCCGTTCTCGGCCGGCTCGATTCACCCGCGCCTCACGGCCATTTTCTCCAACCTGCCGCAGGCCGGCTCGTTCATCAATGCCTTCGTTTACTTCCCCGCGACCGAGCTGAAGTGGTCTACCGAGGCGGACGGCAAGCATAAAGCCTCGATCGATCTGGCCGCCGCGGCATTCGACGAAAACGGCCTGGCCCTGGCGCCCGTAGATACCACCTTCGCTTTGCAGTTGACCGCCCAACAGTACGCCGCCGCCATGAAAAAGGGCATGGTGTACGGC
>DATJRE010000345.1:0-23181 GCA_035505095.1 Bryobacteraceae bacterium
CGGACGGGCGGCCGAAGAGCGGGATGGCCGGACGCGGAGTGGTATGATTTCGGTTCATGCGCTATGTTCTGGCCTCGCTCCTTATGACTCTTTTGCCGGTGGCGCACGCGCAGGACCGCTCCCAAGCCCGCTCCATGGTCATTTCGACTGGCGGCATCGTGGCCACCAGCCAGACTTTGGCCTCGCAGGCGGGGGCGCAGGTGCTGGCGCGGGGCGGCTCGGCGATGGATGCGGCCATCGCCGCTAACGCCACGCTGGGGGTGGTGGAACCGGAAAGCTGCGGGATGGGCGGCGACCTGTTCGCCATCTATTGGGAGGCCAAAACCGGCAAGCTGACAGCCATCAACGCCAGCGGCTGGGCTCCCACCGGGCAGACCATCGACTTTCTGAAATCGAAGGGCTTTCAGGAGATGCCGCAGGAGGGCATCCAGTCCGTCACCGTACCGGGATGCGTGGATGGATGGGCCAAGCTACACAAGCGCTTCGGACGGCTGCCGTGGAAGGACCTGTTCCAGCCGGCCATCTATTACGCTGAGCATGGCTATCCGGTGACGGAAATGATCGGCGCGGCATGGGAGGAGAAGGACGTAGTCGATAAGCTTGCGAAGGATGAGAATGCGCGCCGCGTGCTGCTTCCGAACGGGCACCCGCCGCAGGTGGGCGAGTTGTTCCACAATCCGCAGATGGCGGCGGCGTACCGGCTGCTGGCGGCGCAGGGGGCGGCGGCATTTTATCGTGGTGCAATCGCCAAGGCCCTGCTGAGGACCAGCCAGCGGTTGGGCGGCAAAATGACCTCGGCGGACCTCTCGGACTTCGAGTCGGAATGGGTGGAGCCGATCGCCTGCGATTACCACGGCTGGAAAGTCTACGAACTGCCGCCTAACGGACAGGGCGTGGCGGCGATCGAGATGCTGAATATTCTGTCGCTGTTTCCGCTGTCCACTTACACCCCGCGTGGGGTGCTGGAACTGCACACCGAGATTGAGGCGCAGAAGCTGGCGTATCAGGATCTGCACCGCTACGTGGCAGACATGCGCTTCGCCAAGGTGCCGGTGGAAGGCATGATTTCGATGCAGTATGCGCGCCAGCGAGCCGCATTGATCGACCCGGACAAGGCGCACTGCGACGTGACGCCGGGCGATCCGGGGAAGATTCACGGGGACACGATTTATCTTTCGGTGGTGGACCGCGAGGGCAACATCGTTTCGCTGATCCAGAGCCTGTACCAGCACTTCGGTTCGGGAGTGGTGGTGGACGATTACGGCTTCGCGCTGCAGAACCGCGGCGGGCTTTTCGAACTGGACCCGTCGCACCCCAACGCGCTGGCGCCGCGCAAGCGGCCTTTCCACACCATTATTCCGGCGTTCATGGAGAAGGGCGACGTGCACATCGGGTTCGGCATCATGGGCGGACTGAACCAGGCGCAGGCACACGCGCAGTTCGTTTCCAACCTGGTGGACCACGGGATGAGCATTCAGCTGGCGCTGGAGGCGCCGCGCGTTACCAAGAAGACCTATGGCGGGTGCGATCTGCAGATCGAGAGCCGCATTCCGGTGGAGGTGCGGCAGGCGCTGGAGGCTAAAGGCCATCAACTGAAGGTACAGGGCGATTTTTCGAGCGAGATGGGGGGCGGCCAGGTGGTGGTGCACAACTCGGCCACCGGGGTGAACTTCGGCGCGTCGGACCCGCGCAAGGACGGAGCGGCGATTCCGGAGCCACCGAAGTATTTCTGAGACGGCGCGCTGGTCAGAATTGCGCCGGGTCGAGCACTTGGATGCCGGGGTAACGGCGGAAGTCGGCGACATTGAAGGTGAGGATGCCGGTTACACCGTAGACTTGCATGACGGCGACCAGGTGGGCATCATGCGCCTGCTTGCCGGAGACGGAGTGCTTCCGCACCAAAGCTTCCCAGGCGGCTGCCACGCCCGGCTGACCCTCGAGCACCCGGAGAAAACCATGGATGGCTTGCAACTCGGCGGCGGCTCTCGCAGGCGGCATCCCGAATCCATTGACGGACAAAGGACGAGTGGCGACCACCCAGCATTCCACCAAGTTTTGTGGGGATGCCCAGAGTTCCTGTCCGCCGTTTCGTAGTTTCGTGACGGCGCTTCGCGCTACTGAAGAGTGAGGGTGAAGCGGCTGCATCAGCAGAAGTAGAATGTTCGTGTCAACAAGGATATGGGCTGACATCACCGGCCGTGATCGCCGTAGATGGACTCCCGCTCCATAGCCTCATCGGGCAAGACAACGGTGTTATCCGCGTTGCTGTCGATGAAGGCATTGAAACGGCGCAACCACTCTTCGTAAGGTAGCCGGTTGGGATCGGTCTCGGGCCGATTGGCCACCAGAACCTCCTGTATCAGGTTCTCCAGCGGCACACCTTTGGCCTGGGCTTCATCGCGGAAGGCCTCCTCGACGTCGGGGGGAAGGTTCAGGGTGACGGTCATGCGGGCAGCTCCTGCCTCCAGCGTACCCTAAAGAAGGAACCGGCCGCTCGCCGCGAAGCGCACTGTGTTATGCTAAGTGGCAATCTGCGACATTTCGGTCCACGCCAAATCCCCAAAGCTGGAGGAATATGAGTCCTAAAGAAGTCCTGGAATTTGCGAAGAAGAACGACGCCAAGCAGCTCGATCTGCGGTTTACCGATATTCCGAGCCTGCAACACCATGTCTCGTATCCCATCAACGAGCTGGACGAGGGCAGTTTCGAAGACGGTTTCGGCATGGATGGATCGAGCATCCGCGGTTGGGCGGCGATCCACGAGAGCGACATGCTGCTGATCCCGGATGCCGAGACGGCCTTCATGGATCCTTTCGCCGAGACTCCCACGCTGGTGATGTTCGGCGACATCAAGGATCCCATCACCAAGCAGCGCTATGAGCGGGATCCGCGCTGGATCGCCAAGAAGGCCGAGTTGTACCTGACGAACACCGGCCTGGCCGACACTGCGTATTTCGGCGCGGAGGCGGAGTTTTTCATTTTCGATAATGTGAGTTTCGATCAGAACCAGCACGAAGGGTTCTATTTCATCGATGCCGAGGAAGGGCGCTGGAATTCGGGCCGTCGCGAGAACAACCTGGGATACCGCCCGCGCTACAAAGAGGGCTACTTCCCGGTGCCGCCGACGGACCACTATCAGGATCTGCGCAGCGAGATGGTGCAGACCATGATCAAGGTGGGGTTGAATATCGAGTGCCATCACCACGAAGTGGCCACCGGGGGGCAATGCGAGATCGATCAGCGCTTCGACAAGCTGGTGAAGAGCGCCGACAACATGATGTTGTACAAGTACGTCATCCGCAACGTTGCCAACCGGAAGGGCAAGACGGTGACGTTCATGCCCAAACCGATTTTCGCGGATAACGGCAGCGGCATGCACACGCACCAGAGCCTGTGGAAGGGCGGCAAGCCACTGTTCGCGGGCGATTGCTACGCGGGCTTCAGCCAGATGGGGCTGCATTACATCGGCGGGCTGTTGAAGCACGCGCGGGCATTGAGCGCGATCATCGCTCCCACCACCAACAGCTACAAACGGCTGGTGCCGGGATACGAGGCGCCGGTGAACCTGGCGTACTCGCGGCGGAACCGCTCGGCGGCTTGCCGGATCCCGATGTACTCGGCGAACCCGAAGGCCAAGCGCGTGGAGTTCCGGCCGCCCGATCCGGCGGCAAACCCGTACCTGGCGTTTTCGGCGATGCTCATGGCCGGGCTGGACGGAGTAATCAACAAGCTCGATCCGGGGCAGCCGCTGGACAAGGACATTTACGACCTGTCGCCGGAGGAGATGAAGAGCGTGCCTTCGATGCCGGGATCTTTGGACGAGGCGCTGACCTGCCTGGAAGACGACCACGCGTTTCTGATGCGCGGGGACGTGTTCACCGAAGAGCTGATCGAAACCTTCATCGATTACAAGCGGAAGAACGAAGCGGAGGCCGTGAGGCTGCGGCCGCACCCCTACGAGTTCGCGCTGTATTACGACATTTAAGAAACCGGCCCCGGATCAACACGGGCAAAATTCATAATTTTCACCCGTGTTGATTCCGTGGCCTTGTGGGACCTAAAAGATATCCAGCAGGTGGCCCATTTTTTCCTGCTTGGTCCGCAGGTAGGCCTGGCGGGTGTCCAGCACATCGGCGAGGCAGGGGACTCTCTCCACCACCCGGACGCCGGCGGCTTCCACGGCTTCGACCTTGTCAGGATTGTTGGAGAGCAGGCGGATGGCCGTGAGACCGAAATAGCGTAAAATGGCGCCGGGCAGCAGGTAGCTGCGCAGGTCGGAATCGAAGCCCAGGAGTTCGTTGGCTTCCACCGTGTCGGCCCCCTGATCCTGCAATTCGTAAGCCCGCAGCTTGTTCAACAGGCCAATACCGCGGCCTTCCTGGTGCTCGTAAATCAGCAGTCCGCGACCTTCCTTGGCGATGCTTTCGAGCGCGATATCGAGTTGCGCCCGGCAATCGCAGCGCAGACTATGGAAGACATCGCCGGTCAGGCACTGCGAGTGGATGCGCACCAGGGGCGGTCCGCCGAGGGCCAGGTCGCCCATCTTGAGGACCACCGCCTCTTCCACGCGTCCGGCCGCCAGACCGCGAAATCCGAAGATACGGAACAAACCGAACTGGGAAGGAAAATCCGCTTCCGCCACCTTTTCCAGCTTCAGCGGTGTGGAAATGTTCATGCTTTGTTATGGGAACCTTAGTGCTTCTATTATAATGGCTTCCGACGACGAATGCTGCAAACTGACGCACTGCCGGCGGCGCAGCCCGGAATGCTGGAGTCCTACTATCTCCCGCTCCTGGTGCGGTTGGGAGTGGTGGCGGCCATCGCCAGCATTCTGGCGCGTTCCAGCCATTTCAAACGCACGCTGATGCGGGAAGCACGCACCGTGAACCAGCGCCTGGAACTGGCGTTGTGGTTGAGCGTGGTGTTCGGGGCCTCAGTGGCGGTGAGCGTGGTCAGTTCGACCTATCGGGCGGTGGATCTGGGCCTGGAGGGCAGCCTGCTGGCCGGCCTGCTGGGCGGCTACGTGACAGGCCTGCTTTCGGGCATCCTGATTTCCCTGCCGGCGATGTTTGCCGGGCAACATCTCACCATGGTCTTGCTGGCGGGCGTGGGTGTGCTGGGCGGGCTGCTGCGCGATTGGGCGCCCGACCCCGAGGAGATCTGGCGCTTCTCGCCGCTGCCCGATCTGAACATTTACCGTTTCTTCACCGAGAGCCGCAATTACCGGCGGGCCTCGTTTCATCTGCTCACGCTGGCGGGCATTCTGTGCGCCGAGTTTCTGCGCCAGACGATGGGCGATTTTTCTCCCGATAACGCGGTCTTCCGGTTGAATCCCAAGACCCCGGTGAACCTGCATCCCAGCCTGATCGCTTACTCGGCGGTTTACCTGGCCACACTGTTTGCGGTGGCCATTCCGCTGAAGATCTGGAACAACACGCGCAACGAGAAAAAGCTGGAGGAGCAGGAGCGGCTGCTGGCCGAGGCGCGGCTGGCGGCGCTGACCAGCCAGATCAACCCGCATTTTCTGTTCAACACGCTGAACTCGGTATCGTCGCTCATCCGCACCGACCCCGACCAGGCGCGCCTGATGGTGGTGCGGCTGTCGAAGGTGCTGCGGCGGCTCCTGCGCAAGCACGAAAACTTCACGCCCTTGCGCGAAGAGTTGAGCTTTATTGAGGATTATCTTTCGATTGAATTGGTGCGCTTCGGCGACAAGCTGCGTTTCGAAAAGGATGTGGCGGAAGACACCCTGGAAATGCTGGTGCCCAGCATGCTGTTGCAGCCGCTGGTGGAAAACTCGATCAAGCACGGCATTGGGCGCAAGGTGGAAGGGGGCGCGATCCGCATTCGCACACACCGCACGCCGGCGCGGCTCCACCTGCTGGTGGAGGACGACGGCGTGGGCATTCCGGAGGACAAGCTGGCCACACTGCTGGACCGCGGGATTGGGGTGACCAACGTGAACGAACGGCTCAAGGTGTTGTTTGGAAACGACTACCGCATGTGGGTGGAAAGCCAGCCAGGCCAGGGCACGCGCATTCAGATTGAGGTGCCCGAACTGCACACACACCTGGCGGCGGTGTCGTGATCTCTGGGACAATGGGGTTTCGCGTATGCTTACCGATTTTAGACACGGCATAAATGCCGTACCGGCGCGGAGAAACGGAAGCCTGGTCCGGCTGCCCCGCGGGGATCAAAAATTCTCATGTTGAACCACCAACGAATCGACTTGGGGCGCGCGCCACGCCAGCCAAGGATTGTTGCACCCGGATCGGATTGCGCGCTGTTCCTCGCTCAGTCGATGCGGTCGCTGCCGGTGACGGCTTCGCTTTTTCCCAGCTCGCGATTTCTGGCCGCCGCGCTGCTGCGGCAAATCGATTTCGAGAGCGCTTTCGTGATCGTGGAACTGGGCGTTGGCACGGGCGCGATCACGAGGCAGATCCTGCGGCGGCTGGGACCGCGGACGGTGCTGTACGGCGTGGACCTCAATCCGCACTTTGTTTCGCACGTCCGGCACCGCATCCGCGACTCGCGCTTTTTTCCGATTCTGGGGCGGGCGGAATGCCTGAGCTCGCTGCTGAGGGAGCGCGGCGTGCGGCGCGCCGACGCCATCGTGTCTTCGCTCGGCCTGACCAGCATGGCCCCGGAGCAGCGGTCGAAAATCCTGCGCCAGGTGGCCGAGCATCTGGGTCCCAACGGGCTTCTGACGCAGTATCAGTATCTGCACGCCGGCTCCAACTCGCGGCTGCTGGCCTCGCTGGGATTCTCCCCGTTCGCCGAGCGGGAATTTCTGGGGCGGTACTTTCGCGAGGTGTCCTCCGAGCGGGTGTTTTGGAACATGCCGCCGGCCACCGTGTATACGTGCCGGCTGTGAGGCGTGGCACCGCGCGCGTCTGAGGCACGGCGGCCGCGGGCCGCGTTTCGAAAGCGCTGGCGACGTAGCGGTTGGCCGGCCGACGCCCCTCACGAGAGGGTGCACAAGACCTGGCCCGACTTCACCGCGTCTCCGCGCTTCACCAGGACTTCCTCGATCACCCCGGACATCGGAGCACCGATGGTGTTCAGCATCTTCATAGCTTCAATGGTGACCAGAGGGTCGTCCTGCCGGACTCTTTGGCGCGGAAACACTTCAACGGCAGCCACCAGGCCGGCGATGGGGCTGCGGCAGATCCTGTCTTCCGGCCTGGTATCCAGCGGACGGGGCGGCTGTAGCACCGAATCCGGCACGGCCGCCGGCGGGAAATCCTCCATCCATGCGGCCTCGGTTTCCGCGAGCACCTCGACCCCAACGTCGTAGGTTCCGTCTTCGAGCGTGATGCGAAGTCTCACCTTGGATCTCCTTTCGGGCGGCCTGCGGGCCGGTCCGGACGTCTGGCGGAGCAGGCGCGCATGACCGGTTTCGAGAAGCGGCCGGCGTTTTTCCAAATCGCGGAGGCGCGATTCCGCCGGGCGAATCTCCAGAATGCGGAAGCGGCTGCCCACGAGCGCCGCGGTTGCGGCGGCAATGAGTACCCGGCTGCGCGTGCCGGCGGTCCGCAGGCTCTCGTGCTCCAACACCATTTCCATTACGGGCGCCATAGGATCCCCTTACAACGGCATGTTGCCGTGCTTTTTGGAAGGCCGCGGGCGCCGCTTGGTATGCAAGGCCTCCAGGGCCGCCGCCAGGCAGGCCCGCGTTTCGGCGGGTTCGATGATGTCGTCCGCCAGTCGCGCGCCGGCCGCCACATAGGGCGTGGCGAAGGTCTCGCGGTATTCGTCGATGAGTTCCTGGCGCCGCGTCTCCTGGTCGCCGGCAGCGGTGATCTCGCGGCGGAACACGATTTCGACGGCCCCTTCCGCGCCCATCACGGCGATTTCCGCCGAGGGCCATGCAAGCACCTGGTCCGCCCCCAGTTCCTTCGAGCACATGGCGATATATCCACCACCGTACGCCTTGCGCACCACCACGGTGAGCTTGGGAACGGTGGCGGCCGAATACGCGAACAGCAGTTTGGCGCCGTGGCGGATGATGCCACCGTATTCCTGGTCGATACCCGGCAGGAATCCGGGCACGTCCACCAGCGTCACCAGCGGAATATTGAAGCAGTCGCAGAAGCGCACAAAGCGCGCGCCCTTATCGGAGGCATTGATATCCAGCGCGCCGGCCAGCACCGCCGGTTGGTTGGCCACCACCCCCACCGTGCGCCCCACGATGCGGCCGAAGCCGATCAACAGGTTCCTGGCGTACTCCTTCTGCACCTCCAGAAAATCGCCGCGGTCCAGAATCCGGGTGACGATCTCACGCATGTCGTAGGGCTGCTTGGGATCATCCGGAACGATGCGGTTCAAAGAGTCGTCGTGCAGGTGGCGCTTGTCGGGATCCACGATGGGCGGATCGTCCAGATTATTGGAGGGCAGAAAGGAGAGCAGGCGCTTGCAGATTCTGATAGCCTCCACGTCGTTCCCGGCGACGAAGTGGACCACGCCGGAATTAGACATTTGCGCGCGTGGCCCGCCAAGCTGCTCCGCGGTGATGACCTCGTTGGTGACCTGCTTAATGACGGCAGGTCCGGTAATGAACATGTACGCGTAGCTGGTCTGGATGATGAAATCGGTAAGCGCCGGCGAATAGGAAGCGCCTCCCGCGCAGGGGCCGCAGATGAGCGAAATCTGGGGCACCACTCCGGAGAGCATCACGTTGTGATGGAATACCCGGGCATATCCGGCGAGGCTGCCGACGCCCTCCTGGACGCGCGCGCCGCCGGAGTCGTTGAGGAACACGAACGGCGTGCCGGTGTCTAAGGAATGGCGCATGGCGTCGGCGATCTTAATGCCGTGCACCTCGCCGGCCGATCCGCCGGCGACGGTGAAATCCTGGCTGGCGACATGCACCGTCCGCCCCCCGATCCTGCCGCTGCCGGTGACCACGCCATCGGCCGGAAGCACCTGATCGGCCATGCCGAAGAGCATGGCATGGTGCTGCGCGAACAGTCCCGACTCCTGAAACGTGTCGCGATCCAGCAGAAGAGCCAACCGCTCCCGCGCAGTCAGTTTGCCGGCGCTGTGTTGTCTGGCCGCGCGCTCCGGTCCTCCGCCGGCACGGGCCCGCTCTTTTGCCTTTTCGAGCGCCACAAGGTTATCTTTCTGGGTCTTGGCCGCTGTCATAGGGTAATCGGATCTCCAACGCTTATTCTAGGCCCGCGGCGGGGCCGGTGGGAATGCCGGGCAGGGCAGGGCTGGTTCTAACCGCGAAGCCTCCACGCCGGCTGTCGTCGTCGTTCATGGAACCGGAAACTGCCGCGGGAGGACTGCCTTGACGCGGAGGCGCGGAGACGCGGAGGAAAGTCAAGAGAGATCGAAATGTCTTCTCCGCGAATTTTTCCGTGTCTCCGGGCCCAGAGATTGGATCGAGAGAGAGAGAGGACCCCCAAAGGGGTCCTTTGACCGGGAGACCGGAACGAGAAGGCTGGGAGGGCCGCCTTACGCATCCCGCGGGCGGACGTAGAAATCGAGGGCGGCCTCAGCGGCCAGCCCGTGCGGCTCTTTACCGGCTTCCGGGTGGGTGCTTCGGAAGCGCTCCAGCAGCAACTCCTCGAAATGCCGCACCAGGTCCGGCTGGCGCGCGGCGATATCGTGGAACTCCTCCGGATCTTCCTGCAGATCGTAGAGCCGCCGCCAACGGCCGGCGATGGGCTGCGCGGGGCGGTACCAGTCCAGGCGGCGTCCGGAGCAATAAATGAACTTGTGCCGGGCAGTGCGCACGTAAGCCTGCTCGGTTTCCAGGTACTCGCTGAAGATGTGATCGCGCGGATGCGCCGCGGCCCGCCCTTCCAGGTACGGCCGCAGCGACTGGCCATGCTCCACGGGCAACGGCTCCACTTTCAACATGTCCAGGATGGTGGCGGGCACATCCACGTGCTCGGTAAAGTCCCGCACCACGGCGGGCCGGATGTGCCCCGGCCAGCGCATCATCAGGGGTACCCGCAGAGCCTGTTCATAGCCGTTGTGCTTCTCGAAGCGGCCGTGCTGGCCCAGGAAGTAGCCATGGTCGGCGCTGTAAACCAGGAAGGTGTTGCGGTCCAGCCCCAGGTCCGCAAGTTTCCGCAGCACCACCCCAACGTTGCGGTCCATAAACCGCACCGAGGTGTAATACGCCGCGATGATGCCGCGCTTGTCCACCTCCGTGAGTTGGTCGAAGACCGCCGGGACCTGCGGCGCGTCCTCGGGGCCCAGCGGTGGAGGAGGAAAGGCGCCGGGCTGGAAATGGTCGCGGTCTTCCACCGGAAAATCGTATGGCGAGTGCGGCTCCATGAAGCTGACCCAGAGACCGAAGGCTCTGCCGTCGCGGCGGCGCTCTTCCAGAAACTGCCCGGCCTGCCGCGCCAGGAAGGTTCCTTTCATGTCCTCGTAGTAGCGCGGATAGGGCAGTTTGTCGGCATTGAGCCAGATGCGGGCAGGGTCCTGGAACGGGCGCCACAGCGGCTTGGTGCGGATGCCGGCGGGCACCGCGCGAGCCGCGGGCTGACGGCTCCAATCGCGCTGGACCACGTCCTCGGTGGAGCAGGTGTCGAAACCGAACATTCCCGGCCGGCCGGGGCGGTTGAAATGCATCTTGCCGAAAACGGCGGTCTGGTAACCGGCCTTGCGCAACTGGCGGGCGATGGTCGGCCTGTCCTCCGCCAGGGGCGTGCTGAGCAGAGTGACTCCGCTGGCATGCGGATACTGCCCGGTGAGGATCGATTGGCGAGAAGGGGTGCAGATCGGCGAATTGCAATAATGGCGGGCGAATCGCACGCTTTGGGAGGCCAGCCGATCGAGGTTGGGCGTTTCGGCCTGGCGGTTGCCATCGCAGCCGAGCACGTATCCGGCATGATCGTCGGCCAGAAGGAAAACGAAATTCGGCCGTGCCGGGGCGGCGGCGCGAGACCAGCCGGCGCCCGCCATGCCCGCCAGCACCGACCGCCTGGTCACCATGCTGTCACTGTAACATTGGGGCACCGCGGTTGCCCGCGGGCTGGGACGCGGAGGCGCGGAGGCGAGAAGCAAGCATGAAGAGAGGACATCGCCTTTCTCAGTGTCTCCGCGTCTTCGCGTCCGGCGTTCTCTGCCTCGCGCGGAAATGGGGCATAATAGGGTAGCCGCGTCCTCAGGTGGTTCCGCATGTCTATCCGCGTTTTCCCCATCCTTGCTCTTTCTGTCCTCCTGCCGGCGGCCTTTGGCGCCGAGCCGGACGCCCTTGCCATTGAAGCTAACATCCTGGCACGCCACTTGCCTTATGGAACCATTCTGGACCCGATCCTTTCGCTGCCGGACCTCTCCCAGATTGTGGACTATACGCGCTGCGGCGATTCCGCCATCTGGACCGGTCACTACCTGGCCGCCGAAGCGTTTCGCTACAAAGTCACCGGCTCCGCAGACGCCTTGACCAACATCAATAACACTATCAGCGCTATCGATAACCTGGTCAACGTGACCGGTGGGAATGTGCTGGCACGCTGCGCGCTGCCGGCGGATTCGCCTTACGCGGCGAGTATCGCAAGCCAGGAATCGGCCAACGGAATCTACACCGGCATGGCGTATGGCGCGCCTTGGATCTGGGTCGGCAACACTTCGCGCGACCAATACATCGGGGTCTTTTTCGGCTTGGATGTAACTTACGACATGGTGACCGACCAGACTGTCCGTAACTGGTGCTCTTACGAGATCACGCGGCTGCTCCAGAACCTGCTGGATAACGGATGGAGCATCGAGCTGCCGGATGGCACGGTGAGCACCACATTCCTGGTGCGCCCGGACGAGCAGTTATCCCTGCTGCTGATTGGCAAGCACGTAAATGGCGGCGCGTTCGAGGGCAAATACTCCGCCTTGTCTAACGAAATCTCTCCCACCGTGGTGATTCCGGTCGGCGTCGATTGCGCCGATCAGACCAGCTCGTACTTCAAGTTCAACCTGGACTATCTGACGTTTTACACGTTGAAGCGGATGGGCAGCGGCTGGTCCTCGTTGTGGTATGACCTGGCGTATGACACGCTGCGCAACACCACCTCCAGCCACCAGAACGCGCATTTCAACATGATTGACCGCGCGATCAGCGGGGCCAACCAGAACCGGGACCAGCAAACGGTGGCTTACCTGAATGCCTGGCTGCTGCGCCCGCGCACGGACGTGTACCGGGACTTCGCCGGCCAGTTTCCGGCCTGTAGCCCCAACGAGGCCTGCCAGCCGCTGCCGGTGGAGGATCGCGTGACGACCGATTTCCTGTGGCAGCGCGATCCTTTCGCGCTTTCGGGCGGCGGCCAGGGGGATATCGAAACGGCGGGCATCGACTATATTCTGCCCTATTGGATGGGCCGCTACTACGGCGTGATTACGAACTAACCAGCGGCTTGGCGCGCCCGGAATTTGGAGCCGGGGAATCACCGCGGTTACCGTTGGGCGCCTTGGCTTCTCTAACCCCTTGACAAAACGGGCGATTAGGCCCTAAAATCACTTCCAAGTGTGCGTAAGGGGGCGGGCCCGGCTGCAAGGGGCCAGCCAGAGTTGGTTGGTTTCAATGTCACTGCAAAGGGATTACCAGTCTCTTTTCCAGTATGGCCGGTCGTCGTTTTCGGCGCCCCTCTCGGGTGTCTCCCCGATATGTCACTGCCAAACGGGGCCCCCGGCGGGTTCAGCAGCGAAGACATCCGGCCGCAGACCTTGCTTTAGGGCAACGGCCCGCAGCAATTCAGCTTCCCCCACCTGCCGCCCCGTAGCGGTAGCGGCGCCACGGGCCAAGGCCGGCTTAGCCCCGTCCGGCAGGCCAAGGAGTGCCGAACGAACGAAACTCCGGGCTGGAGCCGGGGTTGGAGTCACAGATACAACCAACTCGTGTTCCGCTCTGGGAGCCGCTTTGCGGGCAAGGGTAAGAGCAGCCGGCCAAAAGGGATCGGTTGCGGCACGGTGTTGAAGAAACGAATCAATCGGGCGCGAATATCTACTCCCTATACGGAGTTTTGGAGGGTACCGTGAGAAATCGAGTTTTCCTGTCTGTCGTCATTTTGCTTGCGGCGGCATTGCTCGTGTGGGGCCAGGCGGAGACCGGCCAGATTGTGGGAAGCGTCAAGGACCCGTCGGGGGCCTCGGTTCCAAAAGCCACCGTGACCGTGAAAAGCGCCACCACCGGGTCGGTGCGTACGGAAGCCACCGATGCGAATGGCAACTTCACTTTCGCCAACCTGCGTCCTGACGATTACGATGTGACCGTGGATGCTCAGGGTTTCATGTCCCTCAAGCGGCGCGTAACCGTGGCGGTCGGCGCCAAGGTGGGGCTGGATTTGACTATCCAGGTGGGATCGGTGGCGACCACCGTGGAGGTGTCGGAGTCCGCCAACGCAGCCATCACCGTGAACACCGAAACGCAGACGTTGAGCCAGGTGCTCAACACCACCAGCCTGACCGAGCTTCCCACCATCACCCGCAACCCCTACGACCTGGTGATGACTGCGGGAACGGTGAGCGAGGATGACCCTTCGGGCCGAGGGGTCGGCGTTTCGATTAACGGCCTGCGTTCCGCCGGCACCAACGTGCTTTTGGATGGCGTCGCCAACAATGATGAGTTCGATGCGACAGTAGGGCAGACGGTGCCGCTCGATTCGGTACAGGAGATCGGCATCATCACCAACAATTTCACAGCCGAGTATGGCCGCGCGGATGCCGGTGTGATCAACGTGACCACCAAATCCGGAACCAACAATTTCCACGGCACCGCGTACGAGTTCAATCGGGTTTCGGCGCTCGGTTCGACCGGCTTCAACAACGACGCATATGGTTTGACGAAGTCCCCTTACACGCGCAACCAATTCGGGTATTCGATCGGCGGTCCCGTCAAGAAGAACAAGCTGTTCTTCTTCAACAACACGGAGTGGACCCGCGTGCGCAGCAGCGCCAATATCCAGGCCCTGGTGCCCGATCCCGCCCTGATCTCGGCTTCCGCCGCCGCCACCCAGCAGGTCTTTTCCACGTATGGCAAGCTCGCCTCCAACGTCCAGGTACTGCAAACTTTCAACCGGCAGCAGCTTACGGCTCTCGGTGCGGATCCGTGTGACGGGTCCGCGAAGGGCGGCGGGTGCCAGTCCTACAGCGCGACGGCGCCGATGTTCGATCTGGTGAACTACAGCGTTCCCAGTAATTCCGGCGCCGGAACGCCGCAGAACACCTACAACACGGTTGGCCGCGTTGACTACAACCTTAGCGACCGAACACAGATCTACGGACGTTACGCGCTCTACAGCGAGAATGACTTCGCGGGTTCCATCGCGAATAGTCCGTACTCCGGCTACAACACTGGTCAGACCATTTTCGACAACAGCCTGATCGTGTCGCTGACGCACACCTTCTCGGCCCGGTTCGTTTCCCAGTCGAAGCTTGATTTCAACCGATTCAACACCGATCAACCTTTATCGTCCACGGGCGTCGTGCCGGTCTATTACCTGGGGAGCGCCGAGAACGCTACTTCAATCGGACCGTATGACGTAACCTTGCCGGGTTACAATCCACTTACTCCGGGCAGTGGAATTCCCTTCGGGGGTCCGCAGAATTTCGGCCAGGCGTATCAGGATTTCAGCTTCACGAAGGGCAAGCACGAACTGCGCTTCGGAGGGTCGGTCACCTATCTGCGGGATAATCGAACCTTCGGCGCGTACGAGGAAGGGCAGCAGATCCTGGGTAACACCGTGGGGAAGGGATTGGACAATTTTCTGGCCGGCCAGGTCTACGAATTCCAGGGCGCCATTTATCCCCAGGACAAGTACCCATGCATCAATAGCGTTCAGACACCCGCCTGCACGGTGACCCTTCCGCTCGGCCCGCCCACCTTTGAGCGCAGCAACCGCTACCATGAAGGCGCGGCCTATTTCCAGGACTCCTGGAAGGTCGCTCCCCGCCTCACCTTGAACCTGGGCGTGCGGTGGGAGTATTTCGGGGTGCAGCACAACGTCAACGCGGAGCTGGATTCCAACTTCTATCCCTCCAGCAACTCGAATCCCTATGAAGCGATTGCGCAAGGGGTGGTGGAGCCGGCCCCCAGCAGCCCTATCGGTGAGTTGTGGACGCCCAGCAAGAAAAACTTCTCTCCGCGCGTGGGATTCGCCTGGGACGTTTTCGGCGATGGCAAGACCGCCATCCGGGCAGGCTACGGAATCGGCTATGAGCGCAACTTTGGCAACGTGACCTACAACGTTCTGTTCAACCCGCCCAACTACGCGGTGGTCGATCTGATTGCAGGCAGCAACGTTCCCTCTATTCCTTTGAACACCTCGAACTTCGGGCCCTTGGGCGGGTCGAGCGGATCGGCCGCCCTGCCCCCTTCGGAGCTGCGGGCGATCCAACCCAACATCGGGCAGGCTTATGCGCACCTGGTTAGCGCTTCGATCGAACACCAGTTCTCGAGCACGCATCTGGAAATCGACTACTCCGGTTCGATTGGCGAGAATCTCTATGACATCGCCGGCGAGAACATCCCCGGCATGGGGAACCTTTACCTGGGTGTGCCCTGCACGGCAGGCGATACGCTGACTGGCGGTCCGAATCCCTGCGAAGCTCCTTTGAACACGCAGTACGGCGGCATCAACCGGCGCGGCTCGGCGGGGATCTCGAACTACAACGCGATGAATATCCGATACGACATTCAGAACATTCACCACAGCGGCCTCACCCTCCGCATGAACTACACCTGGAGCCACGCACAGGATGAACTGAGTGATACGTTCAGCAGCTCGTTTAACCAGTTCAACCTAGGTTATACCGACATATTCAATCCAAAGGTCGACTACGGCAACGCCGAATTCGACAACCGGCACCGCATTGCCATCTCGGGGATCTGGGAGGTTCCTTTTGCGCACCACATGAGGGGCTTTGCCGCGAAGCTCCTGGACGGCTGGGAGTTTGCGCCCATTTTCACGGCACGGACCGGGGCTCCCTACACCATCTACGACATCACCAACGATAACTACCTTTACACCCGCGTGGCGGCCAATCAGGCCATTCCGGTGAACGGCAACCTGCCGCGGGTCAATGCCGGCTCCAACACCTTCAATGTTTTCGATTTCAGCAAGATCAATGTGGATGAGAGCTACCTGAATCCGATTACCGGAGACGCCGATTTCGGACCATGGCCGGCGAATTTCACGGGCCGGGATTATTTCCATGCTCCGGGCACGTGGAACCTCAACCTGGGCATGTACAAAAACACCCGGATCACGGAACGCGCCACCATGCAATTGCGGCTGGAAGCCTATAACGCGGACAATCACGCGAACTTCGGGATCAATACGGGTTCCGCCTACATTTACGGGGGCAGCGGCTTCATCACCGGCAGTTACAGCGGGAACCGGAATATCCAGCTTGCGGCGAAGGTCATTTTCTGAGGCCGCGGCCCGGCCAGACCGCTCACCTGAGCGGCGACAGCACTGCGAATGGCATTGGAATCAGCCACTTAAGGGAGGAATGTCCGCTCAGATGAGCGGAGGGGGGATGGCGCGTCCGGCCGGTGTGATGCGTGCGGTCCCTCACCCAGTACCGCGCAGGCCGCGCTGCACCCATTCGGGGCACGCCGCATTGTATCCTAAGGCGGTAGCGGCTCGGACCGATGATAAGGGGATTTTCTCTGGCGCAGGTGGCACTGCTGGTGCCGCTGTTCGGCGTGGTGAGCCAGGCCCAGGTGGCACTCTCCGGACGGGTGATAGACGAGACCGGCGCCGCCGTGGCGGGCGTGCGCATAGACTTGCGTGCGGTGTCCGGCGGGGTCTCGCTGCCGGCGTCTTCGGATCACGCCGGCGATTTTACCGTGCGCCTTCCGGCCGCGGGTGAGTACAGCGTCCGCGCGGAACGCCAGGGCTTCTACCTATACCAGGCGGCCTCGCAACACTTCGACGACGGATCGAGTGAAATCACCATCACGCTGAATCACGTGCAGGAATTCTCCGACAAAATCGATGTTACGGCTTCGCCTCCGGCGATCGATCCCCAACAGCCGGCGGACCGCAAGGAACTGGACAACACCGAGATTCAATCGGTACCCTACCCCGCCCCGCAGGACTACCGCAACGCGCTGCCGATGGTGGACGGCGTGGTGCAGGACAACCAGGGCCGCGCGCATTTCAACGGCGGCGACACCAACCAGACCAGTTACGCCCTCGACGGCTTCAACATCGCCGACCCGGTATCCGGCACGCTGGAAGCCCGCCTCAACATCGACAGCATTCAATCCATGGACGTGACCTCCAGCCGGTTCTCCGCCGAGAACGGGCGCGGCTCGTCGGGCACGCTGGATGTGCATACCAAGATGGGCGACGACCGCTGGCGGTTCGGGGGTACCAACTTCATTCCCGGCATTGCCTCCGATGGGGGATGGCACATTAACAAATGGACCCCTCGCCTGGAGATCTCCGGGCCGATCGCCAAGGGCCGCGCCTGGTTTTATAACGGCATCGATCTCTTCTATAGCAACGACACGATTCCCGGACTGCCGCGGGGCGCCGACCGCACCAGCGGACTGACGGGCAGCGACCTCACCCGCTTCCAGGTGAACCTGACCCCGGCGAACATCCTCACGGGCAGCTTTCTTTTCAACCTGGACGATATCTCCCGTTCCGGCTTGAGCTTCCTGACGCCCGCCGCGGCGACCGTGAACCAGCACCATACGATGTTCATGAATACCGTTCACGACCAGGCGTATTTCCATGGAGCGCTCGTCGAGGCCGGCTTCGCCGATTCGCGCGGGGTTCTGCGCTTTCTTCCCCAAGGCGACCAGCTCTATGAAATCACTCCCTCGGGCGACCTTGGAAACTACTTTGTGAACCTCGACCGGCACTTCTACCGGCAACAATGGATTGGCAACGTGTTTCTTCCCCTGTGGCGGCTTTGGGGCACGCACCAGGTAAAGGTTGGTATTGACTTCGAGCGTGAGGCGTTCCACGAGCGCGACCTGCTGAATGATTACGAGGTGCTGCGCGCGGATAATTCGGTGGCCCGCTACGTGACCTTTGCGGGTAGCCCGTTCGAAGGCCACAAAAACTTCGAGGGCGCGCAATATGTTCAGGATGCCTGGGCGCCCCGCGAAGGCTGGACGATCGAAGCCGGACTGCGGGCCGAGTGGAACGAAGTGGTGCGCGCGCTGGAAGTGGCGCCGCGGTTGGCTACTGCATGGTCGCCGCGTGTTCTTCACGGAATGAAATTCTCGGCCGGGTGGGGCGTTTATTACGATGCCATCAACCTGGGGCTGATCACGCACCCGGCGGACCAGGTGAGCCTGTCGACATTTTTCCCGCCGGATGGCGGCGTGCCGCAAGGCCCCGTGCCAACCTCCTTCGCGGTGAACGATCGCGGGCTGGAAGCGCCCTTTGTGCGTACCTCCAGTTTCAGCGTGGAGCAGAGGCTGCCGCATGATTTCTATCTCCGCTCGGGGTTCACGCACCGCGCCGGGGAGCACGGATTGATTTTTGAGCCGCCGGCTTCGGCGGTCGCCAACGGATTCCAGCAGGGGGCGCTATTCCAGTTATCGAACGGGCGGCGCGATTGGTATAACGCGGCAGATCTGTCGCTGCGCCATACCTTCGCGGCCCGGTTCGAATGGTTCGCCGGATACACCCGCTCCTCGGCCCACTCCAACGCGGCGGTGGACTACAGTCTCCAGAACCCGGTGTTCGGGCCGCAGGGGCCCGGTCCTTACCCCTGGGACACCACCAACCGGTTTCACACTTGGGGCTGGGTTCCCCTGCCCAAAACCCTGCTGCCGCCGCCGCTGCGGTTTCTGATCCGGAACACCGCCGTGCAGTACCTGGCCGAGTACCGGACGGGTTTTCCATTCGGCGTGGTGGATGAGGATGGTTTCATGGTGGGACCGCCCGACTCCATGCGTTTCCCGTATTACTTCAACATCAACCTCGCCTTCGAGCGCCAGTTTCGTGCTCTTCATTACTTATGGGCGTGGCGTTTGGGATTGGACAATCTTACCAACAACGGTAATCCCAACGTAGTGAACAACGTAACCGGGACGCCGCAGTTTCTTACTTACGGCCGGGGCCAGGCCCGCGCTTTGAACGTACGTTTGCGCCTGCTGGGCCGTAAGTAAGGGGCCGCCCGCATTTCACGGGTGTAAGTCCCGCCATACCCCCGATCACTAACTCGTGCGGAACCAGACATGCACGCGACTGAAATGCCCCGCAATTTGCCAGGTTGTTGAGATACTTGTAACAGGAGGGTCCGAGTTCTTATGAAGGCTATTATTTTAGCTGTAAGCATGTTGCTGCCGGCCACCGGGCTGATGGCCCGCACGGTTCAGGAGCGCCTGCACGACGCTACGGCTGTGTTTAATGAGGTCATGTCCACGCCGGATAGGGGGATTCCGCAGGACCTGCTGGCCAAGGCGCGCTGCGTGGTGATTATTCCCGGGGAGAAGAAAGCCGCCTTTGTGGTGGGCGGGGAGTACGGACGGGGGTTCGCCGTCTGCCGGAAGGAATCGGGAACGGGGTGGGGCGCGCCGGCCGCCGTGCGCATGGAAGGCGCCAGCGTGGGATTTCAGATCGGCGGTTCTTCCACCGACCTCGTGTTGCTGGTGATGAACCAGGATGGGATGAACAAGTTATTGCGCGATAAGTTCACCCTCGGCGCTGACGCCTCGGTGGCGGCAGGACCGGTGGGCAGGACGGCGACTGCCGAAACCGACGCCATGCTGCATGCGGAGATTCTGTCCTGGTCGCGTAGCAAAGGCCTGTTCGGAGGGGTGTCGGTGGCGGGATCAACGCTGCGCCCGGATATGGATGAAAACGAGCACCTGTATGGTCGCAGGCTGGGCAATCGCGAGATCATCATGGGGTCGATCGCCCGGCCGCCCGCGGCGGAGGCGTTGGACCACGCTCTGGACCGGTACTCGATGTTTAAGGGCGAATCGTCAGCCGACCGCTCGGTTCACCAATAGGAAGCCGTCATGAGGGCGGAAGGCCATCCATGCGCCGCAGGCGCTGGGGGCTGATACCATAAAAGCTGCCACGATGGCCTCTCCGCCTATTCCGCCGCCGTTCGACGATCTTGCCAACCGTCCCTTCTCGTTCTATCCGCCAATTCTGAATATCGAGCACAACGAGTGGCTGTATCGCAAGGCAACCTGGCCGGAGATCCTGGTGGTCAATCGCAAGACTGGCCTCGAGATCTGCATACCGCGGCGCTTCCTGGGCGAGGTTTCCCGCGTGGACCATCCGGTCCTGATCGTGGGGCTGAACCGCGACTTGGAATACCGGGCCGGAGCGGTCTGGCCTTACAAGCGGCGCGTGGTGGAAATGCCCCTGGCTGTTGGAGGGCCATCCGCCGCGGGGCCGGTGGCCGCGCCCGAGCGGCGCGGTCCGGCCGCGGTGGTGGGCATCCGGCTGGAATCCCACAGGGACCGCCGGAAGCTGAAGGTGATCGGCGGCGCGGTGGTGGCTTCGGCGATGGTGTATGTAGCGGCTCTTAATCTGAATCTGTGGCGCGTACCTCGTATGCGCAATGCGGCGTACACTTTCCGGGATCATTCTTTCCTGGCGCTGAGCAACCGGGATGACTGGGCCGCCGTGGTGGCCAAACTGGGACCGCCCGCGAGCGACCGCTGGCAGGCTGAATCGGCCGCCATCCAATATCGCGCGCTGAATTATCCGGAGCACGGCTACATCGTAATTTTGATGGGCCGCCAGCATGCCGATGCGCGTTATATCGGCACCTTGGACGACCGCTGGAAGCCGATTCACTCCGCGCTGTTGCCCGACGGGCGGTCGGCGGACCCCGTGCTGCGCACCCTGAAGCGGTTCTAAGCGGTACCCCACAGGCCGTCGAACCCGCCCACGCGCCCCGCGCCGCGCGACTCCCGACTTTAGTAGACTCTATGGCGTGAAGCTCTTGAGGGTGTTGTTCTGGGCCGCCGTGGCTGCGGTGGCAGCGGGTTGTCTGGGAGGCGTGGCGCTCTACCGCGGTGAGCACATCAACAGCATGTGGCTGGTGCTGGCGGCCGCGGCCAGCTACGCCACCGGATATCGCTTCTACGCCAAATTCATTGCCGCGCGCGTGATGACGCTGAACGACCAGCGCGCCACTCCCGCGGAGCGCCTGCGGAATGGGCACGATTTCGAACCCACCAACAAGTGGATCGTCTTCGGCCACCACTTCGCGGCCATCGCCGGTCCAGGTCCCCTGGTCGGGCCGGTGCTGGCAGCTCAGTTCGGCTATCTGCCGGGCACCCTGTGGATTATCATCGGCGCGGTACTGGGTGGGGCCGTACAGGATTTCGTGATCCTCTTCGCTTCCATGCGGCGCGACGGCAAATCGCTGGGCCAGATGGCGCGCGAGGAGATCGGCCGCGTGGGCGGATTCGTCGCGCTGGTGACGGTTCTACTCATTATGACTATCCTGCTGGCGGTGGTCGGGCTGGTGGTGGTGAATGCCCTCAAGGGCAGCCCCTGGGGCGCCTTCACCATTGCCGCTACCATGCCCATCGCGTTGCTGATGGGTCTGTACCTGCGCTATTGGCGGCCGGGGCGTGTGCTGGAGATCTCGGCCATCGGATTCGTGCTGGTGATGGCGGGCATCTTCGCGGGCGAACGGATCGCCCAATCCGCCACCGCCGCGCCGTGGTTCACGCTGAGCGCGATGGCCCTGGCGGTGGGCATCATCCTCTACGGATTTCTGGCCAGCGCGCTGCCGGTGTGGCTGCTGCTGGCGCCCCGCGATTACCTCAGCACGTTTGTAAAGCTGGGGGTGGTGCTCATGCTGGGGGTGGGAATTCTGTTTGTCCGCCCCGAGCTGCAACTGCCGGCCTTCACACGCTTCGTCGACGGCACCGGGCCGATCTTCGCCGGGAAGGTCTTTCCGTTCTGCTTCATTACCATCGCCTGCGGCGCGATCTCCGGCTTTCACTCCCTGATTTCCTCCGGCACCACGCCCAAGATGATCGCCCGCGAGTCGCACGCGCGTCCGGTGGGCTACGGTTCCATGCTGCTGGAAAGCTTTGTGGCGATCATGGCGATGATCGCCGCCTGCGTGCTGCAGCCGGGCGTGTACTTCGCAGTGAATTCGCCAGGCGGCGTGGTAGGCGCCACACCCGCGGCCGCCGTGGCCACCATCTCCGCGTGGGGTTTTCCGGTGAGCACCGCAGAGATGGCCGCCCTGGCGCGCGAGGTGGGGGAAACGACCCTGTTTTCCCGCACCGGCGGCGCTCCCTCGCTGGCGCTGGGCATGGCCCATATCTTTGCTTCCAGCGGGGGCGGCCGCGCGCTCGTCGGCTTCTGGTATCACTTTGCCATCATGTTCGAGGCGCTCTTCATCCTCACCATCATCGACGCCGGCACGCGCGTGGGACGCTTCATGCTGCAGGACCTGTTGGGCCATGCCTGGGCGCCACTCGGGCGGACAAGCTGGATGCCCGGCGTGTGGCTCACCAGCGCCCTCATTGTGGGCGCCTGGGGCTATTTCCTGGTGCAGGGCGTGCGCGATCCGCTGGGCGGAATCAACTCGCTGTGGCCGCTGTTCGGCATCGCCAACCAACTTCTGGCGGCCATCGCTCTCTGTGTGGCCACCACCATTCTGCTGAAGATGCACGGGGCCAAGTTTATGTGGATTCCCTGCGCACCGCTGGTTTGGCTGGTCACGGTGACGTTCACTGCGGGCTGGCAGAAGATTCTCTCGCCTGTCCCGGCGATTGGTTTTCTGGCGCAGGCCGATCGGTTGGCGGCTGGCGCCCAGACTGCCGCTACCGCGACCCTGGTCTTCAACGCCCGCCTGGACGCCGTGGTGTGCGCGGTGCTGATGGCCCTGGTGGCGGTAATCCTGGCCGATTCCCTGCGGGTGTGGGTAGGGATTCTGAGCGGCGCCGCGGAGGCCCGCGTGCGCGAAGCCCCCTTCGAGCTTTCGCGGCTGCAGGTGGAGGAACTATGAAGCGCTTCGGCCGACTGCTGTTGGCCCTGCTGCGCGAACTGGCCGACGAGAACGCCTACCGCCGCCATTTGGAGTGGCACGGGCGCGCGCACTCGGGCGCGGAGTGGCGCAGGTTCTCCGAAGAACGCCTGCGGGCGAAGTACGCGCGCGGGAAGTGCTGCTGAGAGGGCCGCGGGAGAATGAAATAACGTTCGTATGGCGCCGCCGGCAGAGCCGATCTTTCCCGGATCGGCGGGATACCAGGGATCGGGGCAGCCCTGTATCCAC
>DATJRE010000346.1:0-47211 GCA_035505095.1 Bryobacteraceae bacterium
TGCAGGAACAGCTCATCGCCGGCCTGGAACGCGTCCCTGGCGTGGAGGCCGCGGGCATGACCAATTTCCTGCCGGCTTCCGGCGCCACATTGCGCAACAACATTACGCTCGAAGGCGCGGCCGCCACTGCCGAAACCGGCAACATGCCGACCGGCTACCGGCTGGTGAGCCCGGGCTATTTGCAAGCGTTGCGTGTGCCGCTGCTGGCCGGGGCATGGTGCCCGGAATTACGCGCCAGCATGCCGGGCGAACCCCAGATGATGGTCAACCGGCGCTTCGTGGATGTCTATGGACGTGGCCGGAATTTGCTGGGGCGGGATATCGGCATCCCTGGATACGGAAATGCCCGCTGGACGATTGTGGGGGTGATCGGCAATATCAAAGAAGATTCGCTAAGCGCTCCCGATTATCCTTATGTTTATGCCTGCGCGGGGGGCGGAAACTGGCCCGATCCGGAGTACGCCGTGCGCACCGCGGGTGACCCGCATCAGGCCATGAATTCCATTCGCCAGGTGGTGGCCGATGTAGCGCCGGGGCGGGCGATTTTCGGCGTCCAAACCATGGATGAGGCTCTCGACGGCACGCTCGACCGGCCGCGCTCCAATGCGCACCTGCTGGCGCTGTTTGCGCTCGCCGCCATGACCCTGGCCGCTGTCGGCCTCTACGGGTTAGTCACCCAGATTGTCAACGCGCGCCGGCGCGAGATGGGATTGCGGATCGCGCTGGGCGCGGCGCCGGGCCAGATTGTCGCTGCGGTAGTGGCCAGCGCGGGACGCCTGATTGCGGCGGGAATCGCGATCGGCGCCGCCCTCACGGTGGCCTTGCAGCCGGTGTTCCGCAACTTGATTTTCGGGGTGAGTACGCTCGATGGCCTCAGCCTGGCTTACGCCGCGCTGGTGCTGGCGGTGGTTTCCCTTCTGGCCGCCCTGCTCCCGGCGCGCCGCGCCGCGGCGATCGACCCCATGGAGTCCATGCGCGCGGAATAGCCGGGCGTAGGCGCCCGTTCAGTTCCCGCTTTCATTCAGGAAGCTGAAGACGTCCGCAACCTCGTCGGCATCCAAAGGCGGCCCGCCGATCCGCTTGGCTTTGGCTTGGATGGACATCTTTCGGAAGCTGTGCGCCAGCGTGGCGGCAAAGGCTTTGGCGTTGTTCAGCGCTCCGCGAAGGGCCGGAGCGGACGCGGTGCCGTTACCCATCGGCCCGTGGCAAGTGGCGCAACCGCTCTCCTCAAAGATGTATCGCCCCGCGACCGGCGAGGCCCCCGAGCGCAGGCGGCTGTTTTGCGCCCGGGCTGGTTTCAGACTGGCGCGCAGCAGACGGAATTCGCGCGGGTCCAGCCGGAAATGGTCGGACAGGAGGTCGCGTTGAGTGAATGCCGGCTCCGCCACTCCGCTGGAGCCGTGCTTCCTGGTCCCCACGAAAACGTGGAATAACTCGTGCGCCACCACGCGGCCCACCGCGCGGCCGAAAACCTCCTCCCGCTCCTTCAGTTTCATGTGCGTCAGATCGTCCTTCAGGAAGTTGCGGATGCGATCGCAATTCACCTCCGCAAACGGAAGTACCAGCCCGTCGGTCAAATTGGTGAATCCCAGCGGCCCGTCTGTGCTGCCCGTGGAGAACAGATACGCTGGATTGCAGTTCCCGCGGAAGGTGATGACCGCCAGTTCCGTGGCCGCCCCAAATCCGGGGTGCTCGTCCAGCGACCACCATTGTAAAGGAAAGCCCAGCGGGGCCATGATATTGCCGACCTCCCGCCGCATGGAATCGAACACCACGGGTGACGGCTGAGGCTGAAATTGGGTAAAGAGGGCGATGGGCGCGACGGCTCCGGTTTGGCCCAGGGCCGGCCACACAGCCAGCGCCAAGCCAAGAAAATACTTCATGGTATTTTCCCGTCGTTTTTATCTTAAACCCGCCGCCCGGCCATTGGCATGTCCTCAACGGTTAACATCGGGCCGCGCGAAGCGCTCGGTGCCGCGAGCCGGGGCAGCCCACCAGAAGGTTCTCGATTCCGCGGTGCATCGCTGGTCGTCCCTGCCGTGGCAGCAATTAGAGGCCCGGCTGCGCGACGTGCGGAGCTACCAGGTCCAGATGGAGTCCGGAACATACCAGGTTGAAGTGGAGTTGCTCGAAAACACGCCAAAGTACCTCCATGTGATAGTCGCCGTGGATGATGGCAGTCTCCCGCGATCGACGGCGCCGTTGACCCGCAGCTTCGTTGTCCACAAAACGCCACCGCTTTAGCCCGGGTCTATCGAACGTTTGTCTGGTACGCGCCATGGTCTTGTGCTAAGGTTGCACCACGGATCGAGCACATGGACATCGGCAAGGAACTGCTCCTTCGCGAAGCCGCCGCGGCGGGAATCCCTGCGGAGCAGGCCGCCCTGCTGTGGACCCGTCTGGACGCGGCCACCGAAGGGCAATCGAAATTCGACTCCCTCAGCGTGGCTTACTATTTCGGCGGCCTGATCATCATCGGCGCGATGACCTTTTTCTTCACTCTGGCCTGGGACCGGGTGGGCGGGGCGGGCATCCTCGCGCTGGCTTTGGCCTATGGCTGCGTGTTCGGCGGGCTGGGCGGATACCTGTTCCACGCCCGCAAACTGCGCGTGGCCGGCGGCCTGCTAACCACCGCGGCCGTCTGTATGATGCCGCTGGCGATCTACGGATTGGAGCGCCTGCTGAAGCTACCGGCCCAAGGTTCCGGCAGTTACCTGGACGAAGCCGTGCGCGAGAACCGGGTTTACATGGAGATCGCCAGCATAGCGGCCGGCGCCGTGGCTTTGCGCTTGGTACGCTTTCCATTCCTCACCGCGCCCATGGCGTTCGCCCTGTGGATGTTGTCGATGGACCTTGCGCCGCAGTTGTTCGGCTGGAACGAAACAACCTCGTCCCATGGCCTGTGGATTTCGGCAGCCTTCGGCCTGGCGATGTTACTGGCGGCTTACGGAATTGACCGCCGCACCAGGGACGATTACGCCTTCTGGTTATATCTGTCTGGCGTGATGGCGTTGTGGTGCGGCCTGACTTTCCAGGAGGACGGCAGCCCCTGGGAGTGGTTCGCCTATTGCCTGGTCAACATCGCGCTGCTGGCCGTCTCCACCTTTCTCGACCGGCGCGTGTTCGCGGTGTTCGGCTCCCTGGGAGTCGCCATCTATCTCGGTTACCTGGCTTCTTCGCTCTTCCGCGATTCCTTGCTCTTGCCGGTGGCGTTGACCGGTATTGGGCTGGCGGTGATTGCCGCCGCCGTCGGCTACCAGAAAAACCGGGCGAAAGTGGACGCGCTGGTCATCGGATCCCTCCCCGCGGGACTGCGGCGCCTTTCGCCGGCGGCCCGGAAGTAAGCGTGCCTGGCCAGGCGATGGGCTAAGTGGCCCGGATCACTAAAACGCCGAAGAATACCAGGGCAATGGTGAGAACGGTGAGCGTGAGAACGCCCGCGTTCCATAGGGCGGATACCACTTGATGGCGAGTCTCCTCCTCGCCATCGTGGACGCGAATCCGAGAGGCGTTAAGCATGGCTTTTAACCTCCTTGGCCATCGGAAAGGCAGCCGGCCTTTCCACTTTCATTCTACGCGGGTAATTCTGGATTGCAAGGCCCTGAATCCCGATTGCCCGTCACCACCCCCGCGCGGCCACCGGTTGTATTTCAGCCCAACGGGCCCTATATTAAGGCTGGGCCTTCTATTAAGGCCGGGCCTTCGCGGGGGCGCGAAAGCCCGTTGCCATCTCGAACCGCTGGGGTCCTGCCCCGGTTGAGGCCGCGGGATTGCCGGCGTTTGCTTCCCAAGGAGGGATCTCGTATGTGGCCTGCCTACTTAGTAATTACCTGGTTCGTTCTGGCGCTGGCGGTCCCGGTTGCCTGGGGCTTGGGGCGTGCGTGGCGCCGGGCGCGGGTCGCCCGACGGGTAACCTGTCCGGTAATCGGCGCGCCGGCCGAGGTGACGCTGGATCCGTGGTTTGCCGTGAAGATGCACGCCATCGGCAACCCGGAATTACGCGTTCTCGGCTGCGGCTGCTGGCCGCAACAGCACGAGTGCGGCCGCGAGTGCCTGGAGCAGGTCCGCCGCGCGGCCTGATTGCAGCGGATTTTCAGATCGAAAAAGACCGCTTGAAAAACGGCCAATTCGACGTATAATTCGGTCAGCGGAGGTTCCTATGCCGCTTTCGGAGCGACTGCGTAGTTTCCTCGAATCCCACCAGGCGGAATACACCCTCACCACCCATGCCAAGGCTTTCACGGCGCGGGCCGTCGCCGCCGCCGAGCACCTGCCCCCGCGGGAGATCGCCAAGACCGTCGTGATCTTCGGCGATGAGGCCTATCACATGATCGTGATTCCGGCCAGCAAGCTGGTGGATCTGTACGAAGTCCGTCCCGTGCTGGGGCTGTCGCAAGCCCGGCTGGCCACGGAAACCGAACTGGGGACGCTGTTCCCCGATTGCGAGCTGGGCGCCATGCCACCGCTCGGACCCCTTTACGGCCTGTCGGTCTATCTGGACAACAGCCTGGCGGGCCAGGACACCATCGCCTTCAACGCGGGTACGCACTCGGAGGTGATGCACATGCGCATGGCGGAGTTCCGGCGGCTGGCCCTGCCGGCGACCGTCTCGCTGGTCCGCGAACCGGTGGCGCACGGCTGGTGATTCTTCGCTCAGGAGGCGCCGCATGCTCTCCAACCAACCCATCCGTCTGATCGAACGCCACGAGCAAGAGATCGCGGCCATGATCGTCCACTCCATTCGTCACCATCCGGAGCTGGCCCACCTGGGCAGACTGCCCGAACCGGAACTGCGCGAACGGGGCCGCGAGATCCTCAAGAATCTCAGCCACTGGCTGGCCGAGGCACACGACCGCCAGCTGGCCCACGAGTACGAAACCCTCGGCAACACCCGTTTTGAGGAGGGAGTTCCGCTCCACGAATCGGTCCGTGGCCTGTTCCTGCTGAAGGAAAAGATGATGGACTTCCTCGATGAGCAGGGAACCGACCAGGATTACTTCGCCATGTACGCCGAAGAGCAGTTTGAGCGGCGCATCGGCCGCTTCTTCGACCTGCTGACGATTCACCTGGTGCGCGGCTATGAAAAAGCCTGGCGCCACGCGCCGCATACCGCGCGCAGCCAACCGATTTCCGCGGCCGGTTAGCGGCTGGCGGCTTCCCCGGTAAGCCGTAAGGGCGGCGCCGGGACAGAGACCTTTTAGGGGGTGAACAAGTCATGACCACGGCAATCTCCGTATCGAAGATTCTGCTGCCGGTGGAGTTTTCGGACCGCTGCCTGGGAGCGGCGCGCTGCGCCGAATTCCTGGCGTGCCATTTCCATGCCGAGATGGTGGTGCTGCACGTTGTCACGCCACCCTACGTGGCTTATGGGGAGGTGAATGCGTACCCTCCGGCGGCCGAATTCTACACCGAGCGATGGGAGCAAAGCAGAGCTGAGTTGGACGCATTCCTGCGCGATGCTCCTCCCGGCTTGAAGCTGCACCGCACACTGCTGGATGGCGACCCGGCGCGCCAGATTGTGGAATACGCGCACAACGGCCGCTTCGACTTGATCGTCATGCCGACCCACGGATACGGGCCCCTGCGCCGCTTCCTGCAGGGATCGGTGACCGTCAAGGTGTTGCACGACGCCGAGTGCCCGGTTTGGACCGGGCCGCACCTGGAGCAGGCGCCCGACTGGAACGGCTTCGCCGTCCGGCGGGTAGCGTGCGCCCTGGATCTGGGACCCCAGAGTGCGGCAGTGCTCGAGTGGGCCGCCGCCGCAGCGCGCGAATTCGCTGCCGGCCTGGTGATTCTGCACGCGCTGCCCGCCTCCACGGTGAGCGCGGGCGGATTCAGTTTCGACCCCGAATGGCGCCTCCTGATGGAACGGGACGCACGCCGCAGGATCGCGCGGCTGCAGGCCGACCTGGACACCGGTGGTGAGGTGTACATCGAAGTAGGCGACGCGCCGGCAGCCATCCGCGACGCCGCGCGCTACCACAACGCCGACCTGCTGGTGATCGGCCGCAGCCAGGCCGCGGGAGTTCTGGGCCGGCTGCGGGCGGACGCCTACTCGATCCTGCGCGAGGCGCCCTGTCCCGTGGTCAGCATCTGAGCCTGGGAATTTTGACGCACCGGCGTGCTCCGGCTCGCCGCTACCGAGTCACCGAAATCATCGGGACTCTGCCAAACTAATTGGCTGTGGGAGTTTTCTCTACGTGATCAACGACGATTACGTCTAAGGAAATGTCTTTGACCTTCACGAGTTTGAGGCCCAGTTGTTGCTGGAGGGCCACAAAGAGGTTCGGTAACCCGCCGGAAGAATCGGGGGGACCCGGCGGGGCGGCGAACGCTCCATTGGCCGCGCCAGACTGACAACGATCGCAGGCGAACCTGAGAGTAAAGTCGTATTTCCCCATTAGCCCAGTCTTGTCAAGGACGCGCGGCTTCCTCGAAGCGAAATCGTTAGGATCCTCTCCCAGGGATTGAGCGATCAGCCGCCCTATACCCTTCACCAGATCGCTGATCGCCTTCTCTTGCGCTTGGACGATAACCATCCCTCGCCCGAGCGACGTGAACATTTGCGGTCCGGGCGGGAGCACCAGGGCGCCATCGGCCCTTCTCTTCGGCATCTGGGACGTGTCCGAAACGAGGATATCCGGATTGGGCCTCGATTCCTTCAACTTCGGGCCTTCCGCGGCGACGATGAGTTCATAGCCGGGGAAATTGCGCTTTTCACGGTGGGCCTTGAGGTGGAAACGCTCCAGCAGAAGGTTCCGCATCATGAGCTGTAATTGTGCCTTCGTAGTATCTGCGGGCATTGTTGCGTCGATCTGATAAAGATTGGGTCCCATGTTATCCATCATCCAGGAAGGGCCGATCATTTGATCGACGTCCACATCGTAAGCTCTCATCAGCAGAGAAAACATTCCGATACAGCACAAATGAATTCTGCCGGGATCGCTGGTGCCAGGTCCACCGCTATTGGAGAAGACAGGATGCGATGCCAGTTTCACAACTTTCACGGATGCGGCATCGAAGGCTCCTGGTTGCCCCCACAGCATCGCGGCCGTGAGACAGGCGAAAGCGGCTGCCCGGCCAAAACCGCCCATCATCCTCTCCTTGCGCCAAAGATTATACTAAACAATTAGTACGAATCCAGGCGATTTGTCAAGGCGCGATGCAGGCAGGCGCCGCTGGCACGGCAAAGCGGGCGCGGACGTTCCGCGGCGCATCCGAGTCCCGCCCTTGTGCCCCGCCCGGCCGGGTCATATCCTGACAGAGAGGTACCCCTGATGACAGACACCAACCGCCGCCGCTTTCTGGGAGCTGCGCTGGCCACCGCCGCGTCCTACCGCCGGGTCCTGGGCGCCAACGATCGTCTTCGGTTCGGCGCCATCGGCAACGGAGAGCGCGGCCAGTATCTGCTGGGCAACGTGGCCCACCTGGAAAACAACGACATTGTGGCTTTCTGCGACGTGTATGAGCCGCACCGTCTGAAGGCCAAGAGCCGCTTCGCCACCGCCGATGCCGCGGATTACTCGGACCACCGCGCCTTGCTCGACCGCAAAGACCTGGACGCTGTGGTGATCGCCACGCCGGACCACTGGCACGTGCCCATCACCATCGACGCGGTGCACGCCGGCAAAGACGTCTATTGCGAGAAGCCCGTCACCCACATGCTGTCGGAAGGCGAACCGCTCATCGCGGCGGTGCGCGAATCGCAGCGCGTGGTGCAGACCGGAACGCAGCAGCGTAGCTGGGAGCACTTTATCCATGCCAAGGACCTGGTGGCCAACGGCACGCTCGGCCAGGTGACCTTCATCCACACCTACTGGTACCAGAACCACATCGCCAACCAGACGTCGGGACCGCCCGTCGACCTCTCCAAGCTGGATTGGAAGCGGTTCCTGGGCACCGCGTCCGACCGGCCCTTCGATGCCGATCAATACGCGCACTGGCGCTGGTATTGGGATTTCGGCGGAGGCGCCATGACCGACCTGTTCGTGCACTGGGTGGACGTGGCGCAGTGGTACATGGCCGACGACACTCCCACCCGCGCCACCGCCACGGGAGTGAAGGCCCTGCTCCAGCAGCGCCAGACTCCCGACACCATGAGCGCCGCGCTCTCGTACGCCAAGGCGCTGGTGGAGTTCGATAGCGCGCTGCTGGGCTACCTGGAAGGCGGCGGACTGATGATCCGCGGAACCAAGGCGGCCATGCGGCTGCACCGCAGCGGATTCGAAGTTTACGCCGAAGTGCCGCGTTATACCGAGGCGTTTACCACGCCGCCTCCCATACTGAAGGAGGTCTCGCCCCGCGATGGTGGCCTGGACCACATGAAAAACTTCATCGACTGCGTGCGGTCCCGCAACACACCCAATGCGCCGGTGGAGGTGGGAGTGGCCGCGGCGCGCGCCGGACACGTGGCCAACCTGGCGATGCGCGGCAACGGCGTCTGGACGCCCACGGCGTGAAGATCGCGCCCGGCGCCTCGGGCGCCTTCCGGTAGGGTGAGGGAATCGGCCTCGAAACATCGCTTTCCGGGGTGGAGGAGCGATTCCATGAATTTCTTTCGCCGCAGCGCCCACACCAGACTCGTTTTGGCCGGCGCAGCCTTGTTGGCCCTGATTGGGGGCGCCACCGCCGTGCGCGCCCAAGACCGGCCCCGACAGAGTACTCTAACGGCCATCATGACGCCGTTGAACCAGGTACCTGCAGTGCTCGCGCCGGGCCGCGGCACTTTCATAGCCCACATCAACGCCGATGGCACCATCTCGTTCACGCTGGCTTATTCGAATATGACCAGCGCCGTCACCCAGGCGCACATTCACTTCGGCGCAATCGGCACTAATGGCGGGGTGATGGTATTTCTGTGCGGCGGCCCCAAACCGGCTTGCCCCGCGTCGGGCGAGATTACCGGAACGCTCAGCCCCGCCGATGTGAGCGTGCTGCCCGCCAGCAACAGCGATTCGGTGATCCCGCAGGGCATTCGTCCCTCCGACCTGGACGCCATGGTGCGGGCCATCCGCAGCGGCAATGCATATGTGAATGTGCACACGGCCAATTTCCCGAAGGGCGAAATCCGTGGGCAGGTGGAGGTGTACTAAGCGGCACAAGCCGCCCACCCGCCGCGCGCATTTCTGGAAACGGCGCTGCCGCACGCGGCAGACTCTTCCGCGCTGACCGCGCCGCCAGGCAATAGCCGTCCTTTTCACACCGGGCCGGCGGAAACCACCCTGGCGGCGTAGGGCGCTTAGCGGTACCATGCTCGTATGGGAGCGTCTCGCAAAACCCTCCAGGCACTGAGCGCCGAGGTACGCCATGTACTCCACTTGGTGCGAGCCGGAATGGACGGCGTTGATTCCGCCCGGAAGACTACGGCCGGTCCCGTTTGGAAGAGTTCGGTTTGGGTTCCGGCAGCCATCGGCGCCCTGGCCGGCGCTTGTACGGCGTCGCTCGGCCGGAGCCGCCGGTCGCGTTACGCGGTGGCCGCCAGCGGCTTACTCGGCAGCGGCCTGGGCTTGGGTTGCGGCGTGGCTTGGGCCTCCCGCGGATTCACGGGAGCGCTGGCGCGCGGCGCCATCCGCAACATGAATGCCGTGCACGATTTGCGCTGGCTTGAAGAAAATCCCATCGATTACGCCTGAGCGCCGCGCGGCGCGGGCGTACTCAGGCAGCTTGGGACGGCGTAGTCGAATGGCCGGAGCGGCTGAGGTTCAGTATCTCCGGCAGCTCGTCGAACGCCTGATTCAACAATTCCAGTAAACCGGCATCGGGCCGCCGCTTGAGAAACGCAGCGCGAATCGGCGTGGGCAGGATGCGCCATGGAACCCGGCCATACGTGAGAGACACCTCGGCCTCCAGATAGCGGATGGCGCGGAGCTGTGTTTCAAGGGTCTCGCGCTTGGCCATCCGGCGGCTCTTGACCGATTCGGCCAGCTCGAAAATAGCGCGCCCCAATGGAATAAAGTCGGCGCGGCGCAGTTCTTCCACCGGCTCGCGGCTCTTCTGGAAAGTCGCCGCCGCCAAAGCGGTCTCGAGCGCCGCCCACGCCATATCCACAGCCGCCGAGCGCGTGCGCGGCAGGGCCGGCTCCGCGGCCGGCTCAATCTCCGCCATCGCCAGGGCCCGCGAGAATACCAGGTGCAGCCACGTGCGCTCGCCGTTGCTGTCCCAACTGGAAGCACGCCATTCACGGCCGAAGATCTCGAACGGACCGGCAAACTGCACACCGCCGTTCCAGCTCGCCTGCATGTCCGGCCACGGTATATCCATCTTGGCGTGGTCCGCGGAGTAGTCGATGGCCAGGCGCCCCCCGGGCTTGTACACTACCGAATACTTCTCGCCGCTTTCGAGAGTTTCCGACTCCCACCAGCGGCCGTCCATGGTCACGATGATGGAAGCAATCCGCACGGGGCCGCCTTTCAGAATTTCCCATGCCTGCTCGGCGGCAATCGGAACATGCACCTCTTCCCTGCCCTGTTCCACCACTAAAGCAGCGTGACGGACGGCTTCCGCATAGTCCGGTGGCAGAGGCGCTCCGGCGGAGACGCCCAGCAGCCTGGCGGGCATGACTTGCGGCTCCGGAGCCCAGGTCCGTCCGAGCAAGGCCAATACCACGTCGCGCAGCATCTCGGCATCGGCGGGATAGATATATTGCGGAGAGAGCAACTCGGGCTGCAGCAGCATCTCCAGGGTGCCAGGGGAGAGGCGCTCCCGCACCAGCAGCCGTTCGAGCGCGCGCCCCACCGCCAGCACCGGAATTCCGCCGGTCTCCGGGATGGCCGGCTCGTTCTCATTTACCAGCAGGTTAGCGATTTCCGCCGACAACCACTGGTTCAAGAGCCTGCCGATATAAGATGACAGGCGCTCCGGGCGCAGATTGGCGCGAAACGGTTCCGAGTGCGGCGGCAGAACCACCGGCGCTTTCCCCGAAAGCATGCCCGCCTGCTGGATCCAGGTCTGAACCTCCACCAGCGCCTCGCGCGCGGAGGCGCTGAAGGTTTGCTCCCGCAGCACTTTCTTCAACAGCGCACTAAGTTCTTTCCACCAGTTGCGCTTGTGGCCACCGGTATAAATGGTTTTCAGCCAATAGGAAACCAGCACCGGGATGGTTTCGGGATACTGCCTCTGCCGCATCCGCACCAGCAAGGCTTCCAGGTCGCTGTGCGGTCCGGACGATGAAATGGACGGCGCACTCATAGCAATGAACCAATCTCCTCAGTTTTTCGAACGCGGACTAACCTGCCTAATTAGACGCTGCAAGGCCCAACGATGTTGCAGAAATCCACGGGCTACGGGCCGTTCCGCGCCAGCGGATCAACCAGCCGCACCTGGAATCGAGCGCGCCGCAAAGGAAGGCCTTTGCGATTCTTCGCGGCGCCGCTCGATTCCAGGTATCCTCCGGTCGCCTCGCGCTTACACCGCCAGTAAGCGGTGGAAGAAGGTTCGGTACTTCCGCAAGGCGACCCGCAAGTCTTCGGTGGAGACGTTGTCCCCACGGTCCCACTGCTGCTCCAGTTGGTCGCGCGCGCTGGCAAAATTTTGCGCCAGCCGCTGGATGGCCTGGGACACCAGTTCGTCGGCTTGCTGCACCGCCGTTCGCGGCTCATCCACAAACGCGGTTTGCACCTGGTCCCAGCGCGACCGCAGTTCCTGCACAAAGTCGGCGGGCAGCAGCGGCCCCATCGCTTCGTTCTGTTGGGGACCCGCCGCGGCCGTTTCTTCCATTAGTCGTTCCATTAATTACCTCCTCGGCGCAACGTGCGCCTCCAGCAACTCTTCAAACAGTTTTCGATAGCAGACCACGGCCTTGCGCAGGTCTTCCGTGGAGGCTTCCCCGTTCTGGTCGGCCAGCGCGATCTCGTGCGCCACCCGGTAATTGCTCACCACGTAGGGGTGGTCTACGGAAATATCGTCGACGCGCCGTTCGAAATCGGCCATCGGATATCCGCGCGCCACCATCACATCCATCACCAGGCGGTCGGCCTCGCGGATCGACCCGCCCGGGTCATCTACAAAGCGCGATTGAACGCCATTCCACAGGTTCGCGAAGCGCTCCCGCTCCGGCTCCGTCAGCGGACGGATTTGCACCTTCTCCATGCGCTTCTGGCGGGCGGCCAGGGCATCTTCGGCCTTCGCCGTTTCGCCATACTGCCGGAACGCCCTCTCGTATTCGGGACCGAAATGGGAACGCAGCTTGCGAGACCGCTCCCTTCGTAAAAAGATCCACACCACGATCGCTACGACTACAATCGCGGCTATCAGGATTACAACCGATGTTGTCGTCATTTTTTGACTCCTGGTGATCTTCTTGCAAGTGGCGAACCATCAGTGATCTCGCCACGATCGGCGCAACTGGGGCTTTTCGCACATTCCAACCAGGGGTACCCAGCCAAATAGCCGGCGCATCCTAACCAAAAGGCCAGCGTCCGGAGCCGGCGGTGCGGGCTAACATCTCTTAAGAAGCAATGCAATCGGAGGCAACATGAAAGTTGGAGTTCTTGGATCGGGAATCGTGGGGCAGACGCTCGGCGCCGGTTTCCTCAAACACGGACATGAGGCCATGCTGGGCACGCGCGACCCGCATAAGAAAGAGGTAGCCGATTGGGTGCGTGCAACCCCTGGCGCCACGGCCGGAACCTTTGCGGAGGCGGCGCGCTTCGGAGAGTTGCTGGTGCTGGCGGCGCTCGGTCGGGCGGCTGAAAGCATCATCGATCTGGCCGGCCCCGAAAATTTCGCCGGCAAGACCGTCATCGACACCACCAATCCCATCGCCGATGGGCCGCCGGTGAATGGCGTCCTGCCCTATATGACCGGGCCGAACGAATCGCTGGCTGAGAAGATTCAGGCCAAAATTCCCGCCGCGCACGTGGTGAAGGCCTTCAACAGCGTCGGCAGTGCGTTCATGGTGGACCCGCATTTTCCCGAGGGTGTGCCCACGATGTTTTATTGCGGTGCAGACCGCGCCGCCAAAGGCCAGGTCGCGTCCATCATTCAGGAGTTTGGATGGGAACCGTACGATTGCGGAGGGATCATCGGCGCGCGGGCGCTGGAGCCGCTCTGCATCCTGTGGTGCCTGCCCGGTTTTCTCCGTAACGAGTGGCAGCACGCCTTCAAGATGTTACAAGTCAAGTAACGGGCTTGCGGCATCGCAATGAGCGCCCGTTACCCGTCCCAGCCCACCGCCCTACGGGACAGCCTGCTACACTACCGCCAGCGTCCGCCCGATCAACTCGCGCGCTTCCTGCTGAATCCGCCGCAGGTGCTCTTCGCCCGCGAAGCTTTCCGCATATATCTTGTAGACATCCTCGGTGCCCGAGGGCCGCGCCGCGAACCAGCCGCGCCGCGTCACCACCTTCAATCCGCCGAGCGGTGCGCCGTTACCGGGTGCCTTGGTCAACATCGCCTCGATGGGATCGCCGGCCAGTTCCCTGGCGCTCACCTGCTCGGGCGAAAGTTTCGCCAGCGCGGCCTTCTGCACAGGCGTCGCCGGAGCGTCGATGCGCTCATACACCGGCGCCCCGAAGCGCTCCGTAAGCGAGCGGTAGATTTCCCCGGGATCTTTGCCCGTGCGCGCCAGCATCTCCGCCGCCAGCAGGCCCATGATGATGCCGTCCTTATCGGTGGACCACGCGCCGCCATCGCGCCGCAGAAATGACGCGCCGGCGCTCTCTTCTCCTCCAAATCCCAACGAGCCGGCCAGCAGCCCGTCCACGAACCACTTAAACCCCACCGGCACTTCCATCAGGTGCCGCCCCTGGTTGGCCGCCACGCGATCGATCACGCTGCTCGATACCAGCGTCTTTCCCACCCCAGCGTCCGCGCGCCAGCCGGGCCGGTTCGGAAACAGGTACGAGATAGCCGCCGCCAGATAGTGGTTCGGATTCAGCAGGCCGGCGCTGCGCGTCACAATCCCGTGCCGGTCGTGGTCCGTATCGCAGGCGAAGGCCACGTCGTACTGGTCCTTGAGCGCAATCAGGCCGGCCATGGCGTAGGGCGAGGAACAGTCCATGCGAATCTTGCCGTCCCAATCCAGCGGCATGAAGCGGAAGGTGGGGTCCACTTGAGCGTGCGCCACGTTGATGTTCAGCCCGTAGCGCTCCGCGATGCGCCCCCAATACGCCACGCCCGCGCCGCCCAGCGGATCGGCGCCCAGTGAGAGGCGCGCGTCGCGCACTGCGGCCAGTTCCACCACGGCCTCCAGATCGTTCACGTACTCCGAAACATAATCGTGCCGGTGCGTAGTGGAGGCGGCCAGCGCCCGCGCGTAGGTCTGGCGGCACACCGCGGCCAGGCGATCGGCCAGGATGGCGTTGGCGCGGCTCTCGATCCATTTCGTCGCCGTGGTATCGGCCGGGCCGCCCTCCGGCGGGTTGTATTTGAAGCCGCCATCGTCCGGGGGATTGTGCGACGGCGTGATCACCACCCCATCCGCCATGCCTTTCCGGCGGCCCCGGTTGTACACCAGAATGGCGTGCGAAAGCGCCGGCGTGGGGGTGTAGCCGAGGTCGGCATCCAACATGGTCTCGACCCCGTTGGCCGCCAGCACTTCGAGCGCCGTGGCGAACGCCGGTTCGGAAAGCCCGTGCGTGTCCTTGGCCAGAAACAACGGCCCATCGGTGCCCTGCTGCCGCCGGTATTCGCAGATGGCCTGCGTGATGGCCAGAATGTGGTCTTCGTTAAAGGAGCACGCCAACGAAGACCCGCGGTGCCCCGACGTGCCGAACGCCACCCGCTGCGCCGCCACCGCGGCATCGGGCTTTCCCGTGTAATAGGCGGTGATCAGCCGCGGCACATTCACCAACAGGTTGGGCGGCGCGGGCTGCCCCGCAAGCGCATGGTGCGACATTGTTTCCATGGTACTCGAAGTCGGCGCGGGCGCCCGGCGCATTGCCGCAACTCCGAGCCCCTCCTGCGCCGTCGCCACGCACCGGCGGGCCAGCCCGACGCCTTTGCGACACGAACCCGTACGCCGGTCGCCGCAGCCCCGAATCCACATCCGCGGCGGCACTTCCCGGCACTCCCCGGCACCCGTGCCCCTTCCCCAGCCATTCCGATTGCTACACTATGCAGTGATGAAAACGCTTCTTATGATGCTGGCACTCGCCGGGGCGGCACAATCGCAGACCGGCAATCCCTTTCTGGGACGGTGGGACCTGACGGTCACTTCGCCCCGAGGCACCGCCATCCAATGGATGGAGATCGTGGAAAAGGACGGTAAGCTGGATGGCCGCATCCAGCCGGGCGGCGGCGCTGTCCGGCCCATCGTAGCCGCCAAACTGGAGGGCCAGCACCTGCTGATCACCGTGAGCGCGGCCGGGCGCGGGCCGGAGGTCGATTGGGATCTCACCATGGATGGCTCCAAAATCGCCGGAACGCAGAAGCGCGGGGACGTTTCCGATACCACCATCGTCGGCGTTCGTGCTCCGGAGCTGAAACGCCCCATGCCCAAGGCGTGGAGCGCTCCTGTGACCCTGTTCGATGGCAAAGATCTGGAGGGCTGGGAGCCGGTGAACCACCCCGAACGCAGCAAATGGGTGGTCGAGAACGGCACCATGCTCAACCAGGATCGCGGCTCCAATATCCGCACCGCCCGCACCTTCGACGATTTCAAACTGCACATCGAGGTAAACTGCCCGGAGCGTTGCAACAGCGGCATCTACCTGCGGGGGCGCTACGAGATCCAGGTGGGGACCGAAGGCGGCGTCAACCCCAGCCACGAGATGGGCGCGGTGTACGGCTACTACGCTCCCGCGGTGGTCATGCCGATGGGATCGGGCGATTGGCAGGTGTTCGATATCACCTTGGTAGGGCGCACGGTCACCGTGCTGCGCAACGGCGTGAAGATTCACGATAACCAGGAAATACCAGGTGTCACCGGCGGGGCATTGGACAGCCACGAAGGCGAGCCGGGGCCGATCATGCTGCAGGGCGATCACGATGGCGGCATGCGCTATCGCAACATCAGCATTTCCGTCCCGAGGTAAACATGAGCGACGTGATTTCGGAATATCAGAAGTGGAAGCAGCAGGGCCAGGAATTGCGCACGCAGGCCCGTCAGGCGATGGAGGCGCGGTTCCGAGAGCTGCTGGCCGAGGCGGCCCGCATTGCCGATGAGTATCGCGCGGATTTCGGCACGCCGCTCAAGCCGCAGCCGCCCGTCACGGCCTTCCGCTACAAAACCGGGGGCAAGGGCAAGGCGCGCAAAGCCGCCAAAGCGGCCAAACCGGAGCCTGCCGTGGAGGCCGCACCGGCGAAGCCCAATCCCAAGTCGGCCGTTCTGGAGAAGCGGCTGGCTGCGGCGAAGAAGAAACTGGACGACGCCAAAGCCGCCGGCAAATCTACGCGCACGTTGGAGGACCGTATTTACGAGCTCGAGGACGAGTTGCGGTTGAGCGCGCAGGCGTAAGCCGCCGGTTCACTGCCGGCCGCCCGGCGCCCAATCCCAGAACACCTTGCAGAACTCGATTTCCTCCGTCTTGCGGAAGAGAGTGGTTAGTTTCATGCGGTCCACCGAGTCCTGGTCCATGCACACCGCCACGGTGGCGAACTGGCCGGCCGCAACCTGCTTGTCTAGGTCGCCCTGCCGCACGATGTGCAATTGCGCCGACTGGGCGGGCGGCAGGTCCAGGTCCTGCGAGTAGGTGAATTCCATGCCCTCAGGCGGCGTGCGGTGGAGCAGAAAATAGAGCGGCTCGGAGGCGAACAGCGAGCCGTCCGGCGGAGTCACCTCGCGAATCTTGTTGGCCACTCTTTGCAGATCCCGCCAGCGGTAGACATCGCCGTGGTCGTAGATCGCACGCCCCGCGCCCATGGCAATCACAACAACCAGCAGCACAGCCGCCACCAGCGGACGCGCCGGGTCTCCGCGCAAGCGTGTGGCCACCTCGTAGAAGCCGGGCGCGGCCAGGATGGCCAGAAAAGGCACCAGCAAAACAAAGTAGCGCGTAAATGTGGGCCGGGCCAAGGCCAATTCCGCGCCCATCGCCAGCACCAGCCATCCGCACAGGTAAAGCTCGGCGCGCAGTTTGGGGCCGCACTCGGCCCGCCGCACGAACCACACCGCCGCGGCGGCCAGCAGCAGCAGAACGAAGGCCTGGGTGGAATCCAGCCATTCGCTCATCTCGCCCAGGTCGTGCCCGGCGGTGCCGCCCCAGTTGGCGTGCCGGTAGGCGATCTGGTATTGAAAAAGATTGAAGAGCGTCTGGCTCGGCCCTAGCAGATAGAGGTGAGCCAGCGGCAGAAAGGGAACGGCGCCCGCCGCCACAAATGCGGCCCCCTTGGCCCAGCGGCTACCCTTGCGGTTCTGAAGCGCGATCCACACCAGCAGCGCCGGCGCGGCCATCGCGCTCAGGAGCGAACAACCCGCCGCAGCCCCAGCCAGCAATCCGGCCGCGGCCGCGCCCCACAGGCCGCGGCTCTCTGGTGTCGTGATCGCTGCCAGGAAAGCCGCCACCGTCAGAAACAGGCAGATTCCGTAGGCCTGCCCCACGGTTCCAAAGCGGAAGACCAGCTCGTTGAAACCGCACAGCACCGCCGTGGCCACCGCCGCCGCGAGGCGCCAGCCGGTAATCGGGAAGCGCCGGAACACGTAAACGGAAGCCATGGCAGCCGCCCCGAAACTGGCCAGCGCCGCCAGGGCCTGGGGGATGCGCCACGATTGCCCGAACAGCCGCATCCAGAACGCCATCCACCAGGCGTTCAGGGGGGTTTGCGGGAAGCAGAAATCCAGGTACGGGCGCTTGCCCTCGTTGATCATCTGGGCCGCCAGCAAGTGGAAACCGGCATCCCAGCTGAAGGCAATGGACTGCGAGTAGTACACCAGCAGCGCGCAAAGGCCGGCGAGCACCGCGAACAGGCTGAGAGCCGGCCGGTAACGGATGGGGAACATTCGGTCCAAAGGGAACACCTCTTCTATTTTGGCAGCAGTCGCGGGTGGATTCGCCAGGCCTCACCACCGGCCCCTCTGGGCCTCCGCGCCTCCGGGCCGGTTTCTTACCCGCACCCGCCGTATCATGGTAGGGGCAAACCTCAGCCGTGCGAATCCGCTTCCTCACAGCAACGCCGCTCGATATCCGCCGCGGCAGCGGCACCTATGTCGGCATCCAGGTGCTGGCCGGCGCGTTGCAGAAGCTTGGCCACTCCGTCGATTACGAAACGCCCCGCGTGCGCCTGCCGGTTTTCACGGCCGAACGCCTGGTCTTCAACCGCTCCCTGGCGGTATCGCGCGAGTACGATCTCACCGTGGGCTTCGATATGGACGGCTACCGCATCGCCAACGGCGCCGGCGCGCACGTGGCGGCGCTCAAAGGGGTGATCGCCGATGAAGCCCGTTTCGAGCGCGGCATGACCCGCTTCACCATGGGGCTGCAGGCCCGCTGCGAGCGGCTGCACGTGCACCGCGCCGCGCGCGTCCTGGTCACCAGCCGCTATTCCGCCGAGCGGGCCCGTGAATTCTACGGCCTGGGCGAGTTGCCCGCCATTGTGCCCGAGCCCATCGACCAGGCCGAGTGGCAGCGCCTGCTGGAGCAGCATCCCGCCCGTTCCCCGCGGTTCACGGTGCTGTTCGTGGGGCGGCATTACCGCCGCAAACGGGTGGATGTGCTGCTGCGCGCGGCCACACTTCTGGCCGGCCGCGTTCCCAGCCTCGAAGTGCGCATCGTCGGCGCCGGACCCTGCACGGCGGCGTGGCGGGAGCTGTCGCGGCATTTGAGCCTGGAGAACACAGTGTCCTGGCTGGGCGACATTTCGCGCGCCGCGCTGGCCGCGGAATACAACCGCGCGGATCTGTTCTGCCTGCCCAGCGTGCAGGAGGGTTTCGGCATCGTGCTCCTGGAGGCGATGGCGTCGGCAACTCCGATTGTGGCCGCCCGCGCGGGCGCCATTCCCGAGGTTGCGCCGCACGCCACGCTGGTGGAACCGGACCGCCCGGAGGCGCTCGCCGACGGCATCGAGGCCCTCTATCGTTCGCCCGAGGCGCGGTCCGCCCAACGGCGGGCCGGCGCCGCGCACGTGGCCCAATTCGACGCCCCGCGCGTGGCGCAAGCATTCCTAGAAGCCGCCGCCGCACCAGCCCTGGCAGCTACTTCAGCTCGCTGGTAGGGGTGCGGCCGCCCGCCGCCGTCCACGTTGCTGCAACCGCGGAGCCCGACCGCGCGGGGCACTGGCGCGACACCAGCCAGGCCCGGCGCGCCTTTCGCAGCCCACCCGCCGCCAGTCTCGACCCCTACTTCAGCTCGATGGTAAAGCTCAGCTCGCCCAGTGGAGTCCGGGCAGCCACATACGTCACACCGGCGACGGTCTCCTGAATCGGCGGGCTGACCGGCGCCTTCCGCTCGACGGCATCCGTAGATGCCACTTTGGACACCCTCGCGGGCGGCTGGAGGGAATACTTCACCAGCACCTGTTTTTCCCCTTCGGGCGTCGGCGGGGTGATGAATGGCTGCCCTCGGCTGACGTGGGTGGAAACCAGCACCGCTCCGGCCGCAGTCGTCACCGTCACGTAGCCATCGGCGGAAGCCGTCAGCTCGATCTGGAAAGTGCCGGCAGCGCCGGCCTCGGGCAGCAACGCGTAGCGCAGGCCGAACGCCGGCGCGGAGCCGTTGATTCTGCCCACGGAAACCGGCGCCGCCACCGGGTGGGCGACGGCTTCCTCAAAAAGCTGCCGGGCGCTCAACGGAAGGCCGCCGCGGCCGCCGCCTCCGCCCCCACCGACGCCGGGGGCGAGCATGCCTGCCCGTGGGGCCATCGCCGTCTGCGGCATAGCCGGTTGCATCGGCTGCAATTGCGCCGCCGTTTCGGCGGTCTGCCGGAATGGAGTGACTACGGGCGCGCCGGCCGTGATCTGTACGCTCCCGGTGGAGGCGCCTGGCTGGAGCCGGGTCTCGATTGGTTGCGGTCCCGCCCATGGAAGGTCCACGGCGGCTTGTTCGGTCTTGAATCCGGGCGCGTTGACTGTTACCTGATACTGGCCCGGCGGTGGGGCGCCGATGGACCACTTCCCCTTGGCATCGGTCCGGGCCTGCTGGTGGATGGCTCGATTCTCCGAAACCACCCGGACCATGGCGTCTTGAACGGCCGCTCCACTAGCGTCGGTAACGGTTCCGGCCAAAACCGCGGCGGGCGCGGCAGCAACCGGGGTTGCCGTGGGCGCCCGCGCGGCGCCGGCAATCGCAGCGTTGCCGGAGGCCGCGATGGCCTTTTGGAGTGTCGCCCGCACCTCGGGCTGCGGAGACGGACGCGCGGCCTTCTTCATCCGCCGAGGAACGGCGGCCTCCCCAGGCGGCGTCGTTTGCGGCGGAGCGGCGGCTGGCGGCGGCTGGAACGGCTGAACCTGGGCCACTAGCGGAGGGCGCGGCGCCGAAGCCGTGAATGCGCCGCCCTGCCGCCACCAGATCAAACCAACCGCCGCCATTCCCGCCACGGCCAAGGCAGCCGCTGCCGCGCCCAGTGGTCGCGCCCATAGCCATCCCATCCTCTCGTACCATCGCGCGGGCTTCTCCTGGAGCGCCGTCAGAAGTTGCGCCTTGGATGCCGGATCGCTCAGCAGATCGCGCAGCGCCTGCTCGCGAGCCAGGGCGTCGAACAGTTCCTGGTCCTCCAGCGCGGCCTGGAACAGCGCCTCCTGCTCCTCGGGTGTCAGTGTGCCGGTGGCGTACCCACCGATCAGTTTGTGGATCTCTTCCCGGCTCATCGCTTTTCCCAATCCCCGCCCATCAGCTCCAGCAGATTCTTGCGGCAGCGGTGATCCCAGGTGTATACGGTATTGAGCGAGCCGGCGCCCATGATCTTCTGAATCTCGGGGAAACTCTTGCCGAGCAGTTTAAGGCGCAGTAGCTCGCGGCAGCGCTCCCCCAACTGGCCCACCGCCCGGTTCAGGCGCACCAGCATTTCCTGGCGCTCCAGCGCCCCCAGCGGACTGGCGCCCAGATCAGGCAACTGGATATCCGTCACGGATACCTGGCTATACTCGCCATGGCGGGCCGCCTTGCGGCGCAGGCTCAGAACCTTGAAGCGGACAATCTGTAACGCCACCGGCAGCAGGTCTTCCGGCCGTTCCAGGTGGGCGTATTTCTCATGCAGCAAGATAAGCACCTCCTGGGCCACATCCTCGGCGGCGTCCCCCGCAATATGGGATGCCGCGAAACGGACAATCCTTTCACGAAGCTGCGCCAGGACCTGATCACACGCCACTCAACGCCACCGCTGTTGAGCATCATAACATCGGCCCGGTCACCCGCTCCGCAGCCGGGCGGGGGTGGCCGCCGGGTGACACCGATAGATTCTTCGGATTTTCGGGAATTCCCTCAAAACACTCCAAATCCTTGATAGAAGCGCGGGAAATCACGCCCAACAAAAACACCCGGCCATTTGTTTGCACCGCCTCCATGCCGTCATCGAATTGTCGCCCTGAAATCAAACATTGCGGCCCACCCGCCAGGCCGCCCCGGAACGCCATGGCGCCGTATCCCCTGTCCGGAGTGTGAGTTTGGAACTCGAATTCTATCGGGCGAATCGGGTTGCGCGCCCGGCAGGGGCGGGTTAAAATCGGACGATCTATTGGGGGCCCTTTGCACCTTCGATTTCTTATACTCCTTTTCGGTATAGCCGTGCCGTTGAGCGCGCTGGTCGTCGGGTACGATCCGGTCGGGTCGGGGATCTTCGGCAACCCCGATTCGCCCACCTACGAAGTCGGCTTCAACCAGGTTGCCAACGGGGTGAATCTGAACGGCGAGGTGATGATCGAGGTTTTCAATGGCACTTTCGCGGCCACTTGCACCGGATCGCTGCTCAGCGACGGCGTATCCATCCTCACGGCCGCGCATTGCCTGGATCCCCTGGCCGGACCGCCTTCGCTCGTCCAGGTTTACTTCGACCAAGGCGGAAATTGCGGTTGGTATTGCGGCGCTTATACGGTAACTAATCCGGCCGATTTCTTTGTCGATTCCGGCTATATCGCCGATGACGGCGAAATTGGCGCCGGCAACGACCTGGCGGTAATTCGTCTGGGATCCCAAGCCCCCGCCTCCGCCACGCGATATTCGCTGTACACCGGCGATAGTGTCGATAGCATCGGCGACAGTCTTACCGATCCAATCGAGGTGGCGGGGCTTGGGGAGAGCGGGCAAGGCTCCGACCAGGGAGGCACGTACCCCGCCGGCACCCTGCGCCAAGGCGAGTTTCTGTACTCGGGAAGCTGCGCGGATGTGAGCGTGGAGGCCACCGGCGCCTGTGCCACTAACAGCAGCTCCATAGCGATCGCGCCCTTCGACCCGAATTCCCAGCTTCCCGACCAGGTGGCCATCGCGCCCGGCGATTCCGGTGGAGGCAGTTTCTTTAACGGGCAACTGGTTGGTGTCCACGAGTACGTCGCGTGCAACCTGAGCGACTGCTCGATCACCGGTGGTTACGCCAGCGGCGACACGTTCGTGGGTGGCGCCAACGCGGCATGGATCGAATCGGTGGAAGCGGATGTTCCCGAACCGGCCCCGGCAACCTTTCTGGCGCTGGGCCTGGCGGCCGGCCTGCTGTTGCGCCGCAGACGGGGCGCGCGACCGGTAACACTGAGCGTCCCCATTCGCACGGTGATCCGCCGCGTGGCTATGCTACTGTCTGAGTAGTCATGGTCAAGTTCCTGCTCGGCCTGGGTACCGGGGTGCTCCTGGTGTTCCTGGCCTTTGTCTTGCTCATTTTTGCGCTGCTGCGTTTCCGCGAAAAGCCGCCCGAGATGGAAGCCAATTCCGTGCTGGTGATGCGGCTGGAAGGCGACATCCCCGAGAAGGCCCCCATCGAGCTGCCGGATTTTCTGGGCGGAGAACAGCGCTCCAATCTCACCGTTTCGAATGTCTGGATGAACCTGCGTAAGGCCGCCGTGGACTCCCATGTGCGCGCCCTGGTGCTGGAGCCCGAAGGGATCACCGCCGGCTGGGGCAAACTGGAGGAGATCCGCGGCGACGTCGAGGAATTCCGCAAGTCCGGCAAACCGGTGTATTGCTACCTGCAGGCGCCTACGGCGCGCGAGTATTACCTGGCGCTTCCCGCGGACCGCATCTACCTGGGGCCGGAAGATCCCCTGATGTTGAAGGGCATGCGCGCCGAAATCATGTATTTCAAGAAGACTCTGGACAAGCTCGGCGTCACCGTGCAGGTGGAGCACGCCGGCAAGTACAAGGACTTCGGCGATATGTTCACCCGCAGCGACATGAGTCCCGAAACGCGCGAAGTAACCACGTCGCTGGTGGACGACCTTTACGGCAACCTGGTGGCACGCATCGCCGCCGCCCGTAAGAAAACCCCCGACGAAGTGCGCGCCATCATTAACCAGGGGCCCTTCACCGCCACCGGCGCGCTCCAGGCGGGCCTGGTGGACGAATTGCGCTTCGAAGACCAGATGTGGGGGGAACTGGGGAACCAGTTGAAAATCCAGCCGGTAAAGGTATCCGCCAGCACCTACACGAATGTGCCCATGGATGCGGTGGGCCTGGGCGGGCGGACGCGCGTGGCGCTGGTGATTGGGGAGGGCGACATCATTCGCGGTGACCCCTCCGACAATGGCGCCGACGAAAACAGCCTCACTTCTTACGGATTCGACAAGCTGCTGAACCAGGTGGCCAACGATCCACTCATCAAGGCCGCCGTGGTGCGTATCGATTCTCCCGGCGGGGAAGTTACCGCCTCCGACGATATCTGGCGCCAGATGAACCTGCTGAGCAAGAAAAAGCCGCTGGTGATTTCGATGTCGGATGTGGCGGCTTCGGGCGGCTACTACATGGCCATGACCGGCGATCCCATTGTGGCTTATCCGGGCACCATGACCGGTTCCATCGGGGTGGTCTTCGGAAAGCCCGACCTGCATGGGCTCTACGATAAGCTGGGCATCACCAAGGACGCCGTCGAGCAAGGCCAGCACGCCGATATCGATTCGGACTACACGGCTTTGACGCCCGATGAGCTGGCCTTGCTGCGCAAAGGCATCGACGAAAGCTACAATGACTTCATTATGAAGGTAGCGGTGGCGCGGCACCGTCCGGCGGCCGATATCGAGCCGGTGGCGCAGGGCCGCGTGTGGCTGGGGTCGCAGGCCAAGCCGCGCGGGCTGGTGGATGAGCTGGGCGGCCTGAGCACGGCCATCGAACTGGCCAAAAAACGCGCCAACATCCCGGCCAGCGAGCAGGTGAGCGTGATCGTGTACCCGCCCAAACGCACCCTGTTCGATCTTCTGACGCGGAAGTCGCAGGAGGACATGCTGGAGTCGCGGCTGGCCAAAGTCTTCGGCAACGTCCCCTTCCACGCCTGGATGCATGGCGGCATGCTCCGCATGATGCCCGAATGGGTGGTGGTGCACTAAGGCTGCGGCCGCGGGATGCCGTGCCGTCGGCGCTGGCCGGCGCTCCTTGAAAGCCGCGCCGCAAGCCATTAGGGTCGTAGCAGCAGATCTCTAAGGCCGTGAGGTCCGCTATGCCCCGTCGCGGCACCTTTGGATGCCGCGCAGCGCGCGCGTTTCGATATGGAGCCGTGCGCGTAAGCAAGCGCTATGCGGGTGACAGCCCGTTGGGACGCTGGCCCCACCGGTCGGCTCGCCCCTGGCTTAAGCCCGGGGAGTGCGAAAGGCGACAGCCCGTCCGCTCTGCGCCACGCCTGCCTCCGCTTCTTCTACCGGTGTGCCGGGGACCACCATGTCACCGGCCCTGCTGCCATCGTCTGTAACTGCTGTGACTGGACGTTCTACCGAGGGTAACTCGGCCTCACTGGCCAACGAGCCTTTGTGCATAAACCAGCAGGCGACCGCCAGCCCGATTACGAGTGCCGGAGCGAGGCCCGCGGGGGCAGTTTGCTGGTGCAGTAACACCGGACCAATAGGTTCGAAAAGGAAGAATGCGAATAAAAAGCCGGCATCGATGCGGCCGATATTATAGCCGGTAAGTCCCAGGATAATCCCAATCGCGCCTGCGACCAAAAGGAACGCCAGGTGTGAGGCAATCCGGACATGAACGGTACCAAGGATCGCCGCAATCCCAACCGATATCAGAGTAGAGACGAGCGCACCGGCGGCCACTCTGCCGGCCGTCTTAGCGGTATAGTCAAACGGGTCATCCGTGGCATTGGGCATTGCGCCTATGCCTCGCCGAGACCTCGGTATTTCTCCAGAACGTCGCATTGCGAAATCACTCCTTCCAGCTTGCCGAAGTCAGCCCGGCTGACTACCGGTACAACCTTCCAACGATCTACGTAACGCAAGGCCATTTCAAGGGGATGGTCGGGGTGCAGACAAGGGATCTGGCGGCGGGCCAGGGCGGCATTCAAGGCAAACTCGCCTTTGCCCTCCCGGGCCATCGCTTCGATATCCTGCCGGTTCACGCTGATCCATCCGGTGGGATTCAAGTGCACGAGTAATACATCCGCGGGATTCGCCCTCACCCGCTGCAGGACGCGGTCCAGCGGCTCATCGGCATCCAGAACCAGGTTGGCGGCCGGCCGCATGGCATCCTCCACCCGCAGAATGCCCTCTTCCCGCTGTTCTTCCATGGACGGCAGTTCCAGTCCGTCCTGACGGGTCAGGACGTCGAAAATCGCCGTCGGCTGAATCCCGCGCGAAATCACATAGGCAATCGTATTCGCCACAATCACCGGCAGTATGATCGAGTAATTGCCACTTACTTCCAGAACCATGAACACCGAAGTCATAGGCGCCCGCAGAAACCCGGCGAACAGAACTCCCATGCCCACCAGGGCATAAGTGCCGGGGGAGCCGGATAAGTTGGGCATAAGCACGTGCTCCGCCCCACCTACTGCCGCGCCCAGCATGGCGCCGATAAACAACGTGGGTGCGAACATGCCGCCGGGCGTGCCACTGATGAAGGAAAACATGGTGGCCAGGATCTTGAACCCCGCGAGGATGCCCAGGAATTGCCAGGTGAACTGTCCGTGCATCGCCTCGTCCATGTATTGGTAGCCGGCGCCCATCACCTGGGGCGCGCCCAGTAGGGCAATCAGCCCGATCAGAAAGCCGGCAATGGCGGACTGAAAATACTGAGTCCATTCGGGCAGCGACTTACACCAGCCGCGGAAGGTGGTGATCCCGGTGGCAAACACCACCGAGGCCAATCCACCCACAACCCCCAGCACGGCATAAGCGATCAGTTCCGAAGGATGTTCCAATTGCACCGGGGGAATGCGGAACAGCGATTCCGACCCCAGGAACCAGCGCATGACGACCACGCTCGACACGGCCGAAAGGACCACCGAGCCCAGGATGCCCGCCGTCCAGCGCCCGATCACTTCTTCGATGACGAACAGCACCGCCGAGATCGGCGCGTTGAAGGCCGCGGCCAATCCGGCGGCGGCGCCGACCGGAGCGATCAAGCGCATGCGGTCGCGGGACAGGTACACACGCCGTCCGAGCGCCGAAGCCAGGCTGGCCCCGATCTGCAACGACGGGTCTTCGGGACCCAGGGAATGCCCGGCGCCGATGGCCAGCGCGGCGGTGAGGAACTTACCCACCGCGGTGCGTACCGGGATATAGCCGTTGTAGATATACAGAGCGGCCTTGGTCTGATTTACCCCGCTGCCGCGCGCCCGGGGAAAGAAGTGAATGACCACCACGGAGATGGCCAGACCCGCCAGGGCCGGCGCCAGCAGCAGCCGCGCCGCCGAAGGCACGGCCCCCGATCCCAATACGTAGATCCGGCACCAGTCGATGGCGAAGCGGAAACAGACCACCGCCAGCCCCGAGAAGATGCCAATGAATACGGACAGAATCAGAAAGAAGCGCTCTTCGTGAAAAACCAGCCGGAGCAGCGGATTTGGGGAGCGCTCGGCCGGAGGGGCTGGGGATTCGGTAGCGCCGTCTTCCAGCGCTACCGCGGTTTGCGAGTCGGTTTGCGTGTCCACCTCAGATACCCTCATGAAGTTTGCCGATCAGCAGCAACGCCCGATCCGTTCCGGTAGGAGCTTCGCACGCGGCGCTGGTCTGGCGCTCTATATCGAACACCAGTTCCATGGCGTCCTCCGCCAGATCCGGATCCCTGCCGAGCCCGCGCTCATTGATCTGCGGCTTCATCCTGGCCCAACGGTCGGGCAGACTCTGCTCCGAAGCCAGCGGCGCGGAACTGGTGGACGCTGTGCAGGACTTCAGCCGCTCCCCGGCCGCCGCGAAGGCCGCGATGACCATCCGGTTGCGCGTGGCGGTCGAAATCCGCCGCCGGAACGGGTCCATTTCGAGCACCAGTTCGGTGGTTTTCAGTAGCGCGGCGCTTTCGCTGTCGCTGCTGGAGGCGTTCACGGCCGCTTGCAGATACCGCTCCGCCGTGGGATAACGTCCGAGTTCGAAAGCCGCCCGTCCCGCCCCCGCCAGGGCTTCGCGGTTGCCGCGGTCGGCGCGCAGACAGAGTGAGTATGCGTTCAACGCATCCGGATAGTCCTGCGCCTGCACAAACAGGTCGCCCACGTGCGCCTGCTGCGCCGGATCGTTCTCCAGGTTGGCCGCCAGTAAAATCAGCTCCGACTGCGCCTGCACACGGGCGCGGATCTTCAACAGGTATTCGATTAATTCCAGGCGGGTTTGCCGCATTTCCAAGTCCTGGTTGCCGGGCCACGTGGCGTAAATGGCATTGTGGTAATAACGCAGGGCCTGTTCGGTATTCCCCTTCTGGGCGGCGATGCGCGCCAGTTCCAGGTTCACTAACCCGTTCTCGGGCTGCCGCTCCCACAGGTTGATCAGATAGGTAGAAGCTTCCTCAGTGCGGTGCAGCCCCACCAGGGCTTCGGCCAGATTGAGCTGATACGTATAGTTGTCGCGCGAGTAGAGCAGCGCCGTCCGGAATTCATTCACGGCATGGGCGTAGTGACGCTGCCGGAGATCGGCGGCGCCACCGGCATACGAGCGCGTCCCGAGAGATTTTTGCTGGGTATGATACAGGCTCGACAACTCGCTTACGGCGGCGAAGAGCACCACCGCCACCGTGGAGAGCAAGGCCAGGATTACCGGCTCGCGCGTCAGGTAAGGCCGAAGATCCAGCCGCTTTCCGTCCAAAACAATCTTCCCGTCTTGCACTCTGAACATCACTAAATCTCCCCTCGGATTCCGTAGCGACCGGAGCGGGACTTACGCGGTCCTGTTCGGGTGCAGGCTGTGGCGGCATTGGTGTGCCGCGCAGCTACGAAATGGAAATGGGGGTCTCGACGCGAATCCGGTCCGGGGCGCGGAACTGCAATTTCGCTTGCCGCCAGGCTGACGCTCGCGTATGAATCGTAGTTAGAGACCCTGATCTCTGATTCCAGTGTAGTGCGGATCGCAGCCTTATGACAAGTGTGCTGGGAGTTCATAACAGACTCTCCAAGCTGGACGTCGGACTTATCCTCTGAGGGGCATCCCGTCCAACTCTCTAAGTGCCTTCTAATGCAAGCCTAACGCAACTCTGTGAGGCTTTAAAAGGAAACCTTTGCGGTGACGGCCGTGCCCACGTTTGTGGGGTGCGCGCGATTTTTCACGGTATGTTTTCTCACGCGGACGCAACCGCCGCGGGGCTTGCCTCCGGCCTCGACCGGAGCTACACTCCAAAGCATGAGAGAATACATAGTCTCAGTTTCAGCTCTGATTCTCTTGTTGGCGTCATCCGCCCCGGCACAGACCGTACCGGCCGGCTGGAAGACCATCAAAGATTCCAAAGGCGCCTGCCAGATGGCCGTTCCAGCGGATTGGTCCCCGCTTGGCGACAACGCCGGAGTGGCCGTTTTTCACGATTCCTCGACCGCCATCGCGGTGGTCACCAGCCAGCCGGACCAGGCTTTCAAGCCGCTGCCGGAGGTGGTCCAGAAAGTCATGGGAATTTCCAAAGAGAAAATGTTCGAGAATAGCGCCAAGCGCGTTTTTTACCAGGACCGCACGGCGGCTAATAAGGAGGAACCGAACGCGTACAGCATCGCCGTGCCCGGTAAGACAGGCACCTGCAGCGGGCATCTGACGTTTTTCCCGGACGTCACCGAAGAGGTGGCCCGCAAGATCGCCCTCAGCCTGGGCCCGCCCGAGGAGGCCGGCGGCAGCTAAATTCCAGATTTTCCCTACCCCTTGAGATACACTTCCAGGTCTTCGAAGGAAATCGCCCAGGCCCGGCTGGGTGCTTCGTAGCCCTTCAGCTCCACCTCGCGCTCGACGAACGGAAGCTGGCTGGCCACGCCCAGCTCAGCGGCGGTCCGCGGTCCCAGCGCTACGTTTAATCCCAGCGTTTTAGTGGCGGCCTCCAGGCGGAATGCGGCATTCACCGTATCCCCGATGGCGGTATAGTCCGCGCCGCTCAGGATGGCCGGACCGGTATTGATGCCGGCTCCGATGCGCAGTGGCCCCGGCAGCGGCAAGGTCTGGCTGATCTCGGCCGTGGCCGCGTCCATCTGGCTTACCGCCCGCAGCGCCCGAAGGACATCGGCGGCCAGATCCGGCACGTGGTCGTGCACCCACACCGCCATCACCGCATCGCCGATGTATTTCTGCGCCCAGCTCCCCAGCCCTTGCGCAATCTTCCCGGTGCGCAGAAACCACGTCCCGATGGTTTGCGAAAGCAGCGATTCGGAGACCGTGCGCGCCAGCGGCGTGAAATCGCGGATATCCACCACCACGATGGTCGCCAGGCTGTGCATGTGCAGCGCCGTGGTGGGCGCGTTGCGGCCGGCATCGTCCACCGGCAACGCGTGCGGGGCGCGCACCGGCTGCCGGAAGGCCAACTGCTGGTCGCCGAACAACAGCCGGTCCTGGTCGTTCAAAACCACCGGCACGCTCACCCGCCGCGAGTTGACGAAGCTGCCGTTGCGGCTGCCGAGGTCTACCAGTGAAAAATCGCCCGTCTCCCGGCGCTGGATCAGCGCGTGCAGCCGCGACACCGAGCGGTTGTCCAGCATCACCGCGCAGCCGTCGCCCCGGCCGATGGCCCATGACTGACCCTGTGCCAAGGTATAGTGGCGGCCATTGGGTTCTAAAACCAGATATGCGTCAGCGGGGGGGAGATTCACCGTCCTCCAATTTAGCAGAACATCCCATTTTCCCGCCCGGTGGTCATAGAGCCGTGATTTGGGGCACAAACGGAATCCTCCCTAGTACAAAAGTACATTTCCTGTTACCCCTGTAGTACCGGCCAGTCTACAATAACTTTAGGGAGCGCCCGATAGATCCCCAGAGGTAACGAATGTCCATTGTCTACGTGTTCGTGTATCTGCAACTGCTGGATCTGCTCACCACTCTGGTGGGTTTCCGGCTGGGCGCCTCTGAGGCCAGCCCCTTCATCCGGTTTCTGATGTACTTTGGTCCCGGCGTGGGCGTGGCGCTTTCGAAACTGCTGGCACTGGCCTTGGGAGCTTGGTGCGTCTACCGCAAAAAGCACCAGCTCATCCGTTGGATCACCTTTTGGTACGGCGGGCTGGTGGTGTGGAACCTGATGATTCTGCTGGCCGCTCCGGCGCTCAAGTAGCCTTCCGGCCTCAGCCCTGCCCCAGCCAATCGGGCAGCAACCGCATATCCGTAGTGCCCGTTTCGGTGCCGGCTTTGAGTTCGCGCAGCACGATCCGGCCCTGGTGATCCACGCTCACCTGGTACATGGGCAGGTCGCCCGGCTTCACCACGTAAGTGCCGCTTTGCAGGTACCAGGCCTCCAGGCGCGACGAAGTCACTACCGGGTTCGGCCGCAGCGCCCGCACCCGGAACTGGCGCGTGGAAGGCTCATAATTGGCATAGCTGTAGCAGCGGCCCAGGCAGACCCGGTCGATGACATGGGTGAGCGCATTCACCCGCATGTGCGGATCGCCGATCGCGCTGACCACCCTCTGGCCCGGTTCGAGCGCCGCCACCACATCCTGCATCTGGTCCTCGAAGCGGTTCAACGCCCGCTCGTCGCTATACAGGAAGAAGAAGTAGGTGAGGGCCACCGCGTAGAGCGCCACGCGCTCCAGTTTGTTGAACCGCACCGCCCCCAGCAGCGCGCAAATGCAGATGGCGACTCCCAGCGACATGCGCTCGGCGATATAGCTGAGCGCCTGCGAATAGCCCGGAACCAGCACCGCGCCCGGCAGCACCAGCACCGCCGAAGCGCTGATCACGCAGAGCTGAAAGGGCAGCCCGGAAGCCACGCGGCGCGCACCCTGGCTGCGCACCAGCCCCAGAAACAGCAGTCCCCAGACCGCCAGCAGCCCCATCAACACCACGTAATACTTGGTGTCGAAGACCCAAAGCTGATCGAGACCGGTAGTAAAGGTCACCTGCGTAGGCGACCAGCGAGTGAACATGGAGCGGCTCACCAGCGCGTGCACTCCGCCCATGGTGAGTACCGCCGCGGCCGTCAGAAGCGCCGGATGCCGCGGCGCCATGCGGCGGGCCAGCGCCAGGTAGCTTGCCAGCCCCACCGTCCAGAGCACCGGCAGCGCGTGCGCCAGGTAGGCCAGCACCAGGATGGGTATGGCCGCCAGTACGCGGCGCGGCCTGGGTTCCCAGGCCAGCGCCAGCGCCCAGCAGCACAGCCCGAAGCTCAGGTAAAAGTTGAAGAAGCCGCTGTGGAAGACCCAGCCGTAGGCCAGCATGGCCACCGCCGGCATCAGCCCCCAAGGCCGCCTGCCCGAAACCACCGCAACGAATACGAAAACACCCCAAACGAACGTCAGCACCGCCACCGAAACGGCTACCCGCTGGGCGGCCTCCGCTCCCAGCGTGCGCAACAGGCCGCTCAACATCAGGTCAAACAGGATGTTGGTGCTCTGGCGCGCCACCGCCAGCCCGCTGGTCCGGCCGCTTTCGATCAACTGCACCAGCCAGGCGTTGTAGATGTGGCTCGAAAGATCGCCCGCCTGCAACCGCGGCTGCCAGAAGCACGGCACCAGCAGCAGCACCGACGCCGCCAGGTAGCGCCAGCCTTTGCGCGCAATCCCGATCATAGCCGTTGGATCGTCCTCATTATCCGCATCCTCCGTGGGTGCCCTCAAAGGTCTTGAAAATCCGGCGGCAGTTGAAACCTGGTGGCCACATCCGCGATGCGCTCGCCCACCTGCCGGATGTTGCCTTCCAGGATGGACTCCTGGCTATCGCGGGTGGCCAGTTGCAGGTACCGGATGCGGTACGGATCGATGCGCATGATGCGGCAGCAGGTGGCGTCCACGGCCACCCGGTCGCGCCCCGCCACCAGCACCCCGGCCGGTTTGGGCGTCCCTTGAATGGGGCCGTTCCCTTCCATCCCCACAATCCCATCCACCAGCGCGAACTGGCGCGGAAAGGCCGCATGCAGGTCGGCAATGCACTCGGAAATCCCGGCCCAGTGCAGGACGTTCTTGGGCCAGCCGTAAATGCCGCTGGGCACCAGTCCGAAGAGATTCTTCATGGACAGTGTGGCTCCCACCCAATGGTGCGTTTTCATCTTGGGCATGGAGACCAGCAGGTCCGCGCCAAGCGCCGAATTGGGCAGATAGAGCTTCTCCAGCCGCGAGAACGTCCGCTCAGGACGCACCAGCGAGACCTCGTCCACATTCAGGTCCACGAAGCTGTCTTCAAAACGCGGCACGGTCTGGAAGTAGCCCGCGGCCTCCGCCAGGTCGAGAGTGTTGCGCCGGTGGCCGGGACCTTCGGCGATTCGCACTTCCGCGGCCCCCAGGGCCCGAAACGCCTCCATGGCCGCGTGGACCAGCAGCGGGTGGGTGTTGATGCTGCTGCCCGGCTCGAACTCCACCAGGTTGGGCTTCAGCAGCACCCGGCGGCCCCGCACGTCCAGGCGGTGCTGCTCCAGAATGTGGCGCACCGTGTCGTAAAGCCCCTGGCCGTACGCTGCGGCACGAGTGATCGATACGCTGGCCGGCCGGATGGCGACGGCGTGATTGCAGCCCGCCAGCAGCGCTGCTCCGGCCGCCGCCGGCGCCGTCAGCCATTCCCGGCGGGTGATGGGGTGCGGCGTGCTCATCCGCGCTCTCCCGCGGGAATCGCGCCCAGCAGCGGATTGTCCTTCTGCGCCACCAGCAGCCCCAGGGCGGTCTCGGGCGTGGTCCGGTAAGTTACCGTGGGCGCGCAATAATCGGCCGGCAACTGGCCATGCGCCATCAGCCCGAGGCGCAGCCAGTTGAGCGCATCGGCCGACCGGCACTCGGCCAGAAACTGCCGCGCCACGGTTAACGCGCGATCCACCTCCGGCGATTTCGTACCCGCCAGCGCCGCCAAGGCCATACCGGTAGTTTCGGGGTAAGGATTCGACTCGTATCCCAGCGGACGCACCGAGCCGTGGTTCCAGCCGCCATCCCGGCACATGTGGGCCAGCAAAAAGCCGCGTCCCGCTTCCAGCCGCTTCTGCAGCGGCGGCGAGGCGCCCCGGCGGGCGGCCTGGCGCAATGCCAGAATGGCAATCGAAGTCGGCCCCACCCAGGCGGCTGCACCCGGAACCCAGGGCCAACCTGGGAATTTCTGCTCCGGCGGCGGCGAATTTCCCAGCAGGAACTCGCGCAGCCGGTAACTGAATGCCGATTCCTCCCCGGTGGTGCGCAGCAGCCATCGAACGGCTTCCTCGTAGTACGGCCGGCCGAGCCGCTCGGGAGGCAGAAGCGCCACCAATCCCGTCACCCAGGTGCTTTGATCCACTCCGCCGCACGGCGCCCAACCGCCATCGGGCCGCCTCGCCGAGACAATCCAGCGCATGCCGCGATCAGCCGCATCGCGCTCGCCGGCCGCCAGCGACGCCAGGATGGCGTACACCGTCGGCTCGGTCCAGGAGCCGCCGTGGCTATAAGGCCAACCCCCGTCCGGATTCTGTCTCTCTAGCAGATTCTCAATCGGCATATCCCAATTCAAGCGCACGGCAGCGCTATACCGGCGCGAAACCGGACCATTGCGCCGGCAGGACTTCGTGGGCTTGCCGGCGCCCGGAGTTTTCCGGTGTCCCAACGCCCCTCGCGACCGTTCGAGCGCACCGCGTGCCCCGGCCGTGCGCCCGATCCCTCGCTCAGCGCGCCACCTTGTTGCGGCGCCTCCTCGATAGCAGCATGACCAGCGTCACACCGGCGCCCAGCCAGATAGCTCCTTGTAGTCCTAACATCATCGCTTCGCTCCTCTCTCGGTTATCGGTTGGACCGCTTTCTTCCGGCCTCCGTTTTCCGGAACGGAATCCCTGCGGACCCCGCGAGGAAAGCAGCCTGGTTCAGATTGTGGCGCTACGGCCGCTGGCTGGCGGGGCGCGACGAGGTCCCGGCCCGGCACCGGACCGCGATCCGCGAGACGCCCCGTGAGGGAGCGGATTCATAGCGCCGTTTAGTGTTGGGTTCTCTTGCTGCGCCGCCGCTTCAGAAATACGAATAGTGCCGCGCCGGCCGCCAGCCAGATTCCAGCTTGAATCAGTGTCTGTGGGTTCATCGTTTTGTGCTCCTTGGTTTGGTCTACCCGAGGGTCTTCATCATCGGGAAGAGGTACTTGAAAATCTGTAAAATGCCGGGTCCCGCCGCCACAATCAGCATGGACGGCAGAATGAAGAAGAAGATCGGGAATACCAGCTTTACGCCCACCTTGCCGGCGCGCTCTTCGGCCTCCTGGCGCCGCCTGGTGCGCAGAAAATCCGAATGCGTGCGCAGCGATTCGCCCATGCTGGTGCCGAACCGGTCGTTCTGAATCAGAATTGCCACCAGCTTGCGGATCTCCGGCTCGCCGGTCCGCTCTGCCAGGTTGCGCAGGGCTTCCGAGCGGCGCTTGCCGGCGCGCATTTCCAGCGTCACCAGCGAAAGTTCCTCGCTCAGTTGCTGATGGCTCACCATCAGCTCGCGCGCCACGTGCTGGATGGCCTGGTCGAGCCCCAGGCCGGCCTCCACCGAAACCACCAGCAGGTCCAGCGCATCGGGCAGCGACAGGCGCACCGTCTCCTGGCGTTTTTTGACCTTCTTCTCCAGGAACATGCGCGGCAGAATCCATCCGGTCATGCACCCGAAGCCCATCAGAGCCATCTTCATGGCCGGGTTCGAGGGCATCTGCGCCTCCAGCATGAGGCTCACCACCAGCATCATGAGGGTGGTCAGAATGCGCACCCCGTAGAACACCGCCGAAGCGTTTTCGGAGCGGAATCCGGCCTGAATCAAGTTGGTCCGGAGGGTGGCCTGCTCGGCTTCCGAGGAAGGCACCCGCGAGCCGATCTGGTGCAGCACCGAAACCAGCGCGCTCGGTTCGCTTTCGGCGTGGTCCACCGACCCCTGCCGGGGCCCGTCGCTGATTACCGGTGTACCCAGTTGCCGCAGCAGACGCGCCGGGCGGTAGTACACCCGGTAGCCTAACCAGGCGCCCCCCAGCATCAGCATGATGAACAGGCAAAAGCAAATGATGACCGGTAGAACCATGTCACACCTTGATGTTGATGATCTTCTTGATGAAGAAATTTCCCAGAATCTGGGCCACAATGGCGCCGCCAATCATCCATTTGCCATCGGGGTCGGCGGCCATCCCCTGCAGATAGCCGGGCGCCACCACCAGCAGCCCCACCATGGTGGCCACCGGCAGAATCGTCAGAATGGTGGCCGTCAGGCGGCCGTGCGCGCTGGCCGCCTTCACCTGCCCCTTCAGGCGGAATCGCTCGCGGATGACATACGCCAGGCGCGACAGAATCTCGCTCAAATTGCCGCCGGTCTGCTTCTGCAGCAGCACCGAGGAAATGAAGAAGCGGGCGTCCAGCAGCGGCACCCGTTCGCCGAAATTGCGCAGCGCCACATCCAGCGGCGCCCCCAGGTTCTGCTCGTTGAACAGGGCCCGGAATTCCATCCCCAGGGGATCTTCGAGCTCCTCGCCGAGCATTTCCAGGCTGATCGAAAAAGCGTGGCCCGCGCGCATCGAACGCGCCAGAAAATCCAGGGCCTCCGGAAACTGCTCCTCCAGCCGCTCCAGGCGCTTCTTGCGCTTGTGCTTCACGTACAAATACGGCAGCGCGGCAAAAATCACCGCCAGAACGATGGCCGTGGTCGGCCCGTTCAACAGGAACGGAACCATGGCGCCCAACCCGAGGCCCGGGATCATCATCAGCCCCATGGCCGCCAGCAGCCGCGAGGACGACCACGACAGCCCCGCCTGCTGGATCTGCTCCTGCGCGTGCCGCGAGAAATGCATGGACGACAGCACACCCTTGAACCCGGTGGGCTTGTCCGGCTCGATCTCCTTGAGCAGGCTGGTGATGGCGACCACCGGCTCGCCCACGGCGGTCTGCAGCATGTTGCTCATCTGGCTCTTGCGCCGGGCGTCGAAAAACTTCAGCCCGACGCTCACCGCCAGCAGGATGAGCGCGAATAATACCGCGAACGATACGATGACCCCGACCGGCATCAGCTAATCTCCACCACGGTCTGGAAGAGCTGCGGCGGCAAAGTGATGCCGCAGGCCTTCAGACGGTCGTAAAACTTGGGACGGATGCCGGTGGCCCGGAAACGCCCGAGCACTTTCCCGCCTTCGCTGATCCCGGTTTTCTCGAACAGGAAGATGTCCTGGAGGGTGATGATGTCCTGCTCCATGCCCACCACTTCGGTGATGTGGGTGACCCGCCGGGTGCCATCCGAGAAACGCGCCACCTGCACGAACAGATCCACCGCCGAGGCCACCTGCTGGCGGATCGACCGCACGCCCATGTTGGCGTTGGCCATGCCGACCATGACTTCGAGGCGGCCCAGACCGTCGCGGGGGGTGTTGGCGTGGATGGTGGTCAGCGAGCCGTCGTGGCCCGTGTTCATGGCCTGCAGCATGTCCAGGGCTTCGTCGGCGCGCACCTCGCCGACGATGATGCGGTCGGGCCGCATACGGAGGGCATTGATTACCAGTTGGCGGATGTGAATCGCGCCCACCCCTTCCACGTTGGCCGGCCGCGTTTCCATGCGCGCCACGTGCACCTGCTGCAATTTCAATTCGGCGGCGTCTTCAATGGTGACAATGCGCTCGTCTTCGGGAATATAGGAGGAGAGCGCATTCAGCAGGGTGGTCTTGCCGGCGCCGGTACCTCCGCAGATCAGAATGTTGAGCCGCGCCTTGACGGCGGCCTTGAGCAGCTCCAGCATGCCTTCGGTGAGAGCCAGCTTGGCCACCAGGTCTTCACCGCGCAGCCCATGCCGCCCGAAACGGCGGATCGAGAGCAGCGGCCCGTCCACCGCCACCGGCGGAATGGCCGCGTTCACGCGCGAGCCGTCCGGCAGGCGCGCATCCACCAGCGGCGACGATTCGTCCACGCGCCGGCCCACCCTCGAAACTACCTTCTCGATGATCCGCAGCAGGTGCGCGTCGTCTTTGAATTCCACCGGCGTGCGGTAGAGTTTGCCGCCGCGCTCCACATAGACCTTGTGCGGCGTGGTCACCAGAATGTCACTGACGCTGGGATCCTGTAAAAGCGGCTCGAGCGGTCCCAGGCCGAATACCTCATCGAGAATCTCCTCGATGACGCGATCCTTCTCCACCAGGCTGAGAGGGGTCTTCTCTTCCTCCACCAGCTTGGCCACCGCGGCGCGGATCTCCGCCCGCACCCGCTCCCCGGCCATGGAGGAAAGGGCCTCCAGGTTGATCCGGTCCAGAAGCTTGCGGTGCAGCGTGAACTTCAGCTCCTGGTATTCGGGAGTGTAGCCCTCGCGTTGAAACAACCGGTTGACCCAACCGGTCTCCCTCTGCTCGCCCCGCCCGTTTGCCGTATTGTTTCCCGCCACCATAGCGTCCTTTTCTTACACCGCGCGCCTTCGTCGGGCGCGTACCCCCACGTTAAAATTCCGTTACCCGATGGACCCGATTCCCCGCGGAAATACCGCGATACCGCCTCTTCGTCTCCGCGGCGGAATTCTTGAGGCCCTGCTTCCCTGGTTCTCCTAGAACAAAGAAAATCTCTTCTTCGGACCCGGCTGCTTGTCGTCTTCAATGCTGGCCAGCTTCAAGGCGAACTTGCCAATCTCGCGGCTCAGCTCGGAATTGCGGTTGAGCAGCCGCCCCTCGGCATAGGTCTCGTACAGCTCCGGGTAGTCGTTCGGAATCATGCTGAAGATGGGTACCCCCAGCATCTTCTCCAACTCTCCCGGAGCGATGTCCAGACGCTTCGGCGTGCGGTTCAGGACCAGCCGGATGCGGTTCTTGCCATAACCGCTGTCGAGCAGCGTCTGCACAATCTGTTTGGCCTGGTGCAGCGCCGGCACTTCCAGCGTGGTCACCACGCAGACTTCGTCGATCTCTTCGAGCGCGGCCATGGCAATGCGGCACAGGCTGCGCCCCAGGTCCGCCACCACGCAATCGTAATGCGGCTTGGCAAACGCGATCACGTGGCGGATCTGGTCGTCCTTGGGTTGTTGTTTGGAAGCCAGGGTGGGCGGCGAAGACACGATCTCCACCCCCGGAATACCGTTCGATACCAGCGCCTTCCAATAGGAAATGTCCAGCCGGTGGATGTTGTTGACCGCGTCCAGAATCGAATACACCGACTTGGTTTTGGTGAGGAACGCGACCATCCCGGCGTCCAGGTCCAGGTCCGCCAGCAGAACCTTCTGACCCTGCCGGCCCAGCTCCGCCGCCACGTGGCAGGCCAGCGTGGTGGCCCCGCAGCCGCCCTTGGCCGAGAGCAGCCCGAAACTTTTGCCGTTCCCCTTGACGCCCCCTTCGCGCCGGCGGCTGCGTTCCGCCGAGCGTTTTTCGAGGGCCTTGCGCAGCGGCTCGCCGATGGGCGGAAACAGGTACTCGTTGATGCCCGCCCGCAGGGCCGAAAGTATCGAGTCCGCGTCGGCCGAGTTATTGACCGCCACGATCATGGGGTCGCCCACCGCCGTGCGGATGGACGCGATCAACCCTTCGAGCGGTTCCTTCCAGGTGCTGATGTCGATCAGCACCACATCCGGCCGCATGCGTTCCAGCCGGTCCAGGAGGTTGCTCAGGTCGCCTACATCCTGGTGCTCTACGGTGACCCGGAACGGCAGGTCCGCCAGGCACGCCTGTGCCTGTTCCCACAGTTCGCGATTTTCAATCGCCAGGCCGATCGTCAGCGGGTACATACCAGGTTCCTCATGCGCGGGCTTCCCCAGGCCCGGCTCAATTTCCGCCGCCGCCGTTGCCGTTGCCGCCGCCGTTCGGCACAATCGGATTGGGCGCCACCCCCGGGTTAGGATTGGGCTGCGACGGATTCATGGGCACCGGCACAAGCTGGTACTGCGGCGTGTTGGCCGTGGGAGACGCCTGCCCCTGCTTACGCTGCATCATGAGTTCTTCGGCCGGCAGAGTCTCGGTGGAGGGCTTCACCGGCACCGGCCCGGTCTGCCCCAGGCCCGGCTGCGCCATAGGCGCGGTGCTGTTCTTGGTCAGGAAGGGAATCGTGTATTTCACCGCCGGCTGCTGCTGGCCCGCGGGAATCGGACGCACCACTTCGGGCGTCACAATCACCAGCAACTCGGTGTTGCTCTTGGTCTGCGTCTTACTCTGGAACAGCTTGCCCAGCAGGGGAATATCGCCGATCCCCGGAATCTTCGAGAGGGTCTGGGTGACCTGGTCGTTGAGCAGGCCGGCAATCACAAAGCTCTGGCCGCTCTCCAGCTCCACTTCGGTCTCCACCCGGCGGGTGGTCAGGGCCGGCACCGTGAAACCCGAAATCGTCACCGCGTTGGAATAATCGAGGGCGCTCACCTCGGGCTCCACCTGCAGCCGGATGGTGCCCCGCGGCGTCACATTCGGCAGGAAGTTGAGCCGGATGCCGTATTCCTTCCACGAAATGGTCACCGCGCCTACCGAAGCGCCGCCCTGCACCATCGGGAAGGGGAACTGCCCGCCAGCCACGAAGCTGGCCGGCTTTCCGTCGATCGCCAGAACGTTGGGTTCCGCCAGCACCTCGGCCAGGCCTTTGGTTTCGAGCGCCTGCAGGCCCGCCAGCACGTTGATGTCCTGGCGGTAGAGAAAGATGTTCATGGCGCTCGAGAGGGCCGTCTCCAGGACCTGATAGGGTGTGCTGGTGGTCTGGGTAGTGACCACCGGCGCCCCCGTGCCAATCCCCGATACCGTGTTGCCCGCCCCGCTCGAAAGGCCCAGGGCCAGGTTCATGGAATTGGTCCGGTCCACGCTGGCGAACTTCACATGCAGCAGCACCTGCGTTTCGACCGGCGGCAGTTCCACGCGCAGCAGATTCACGGCCTTGCCCAGGGTGGACGCGATGGCCATCACCCGCTCGGCCGCGGTCACATCCTTCACCGTGCCGCGCACAAAGGCGGTGTCGTTGTCGAAAGAGACGGTGATATTGTCCTTGGGATAATCGCGGGCAATTTCCTGCCGCACGGCGTCCAGCCGGGCCGGACTCATGCGCACGGTAAGATCGTAGACCATGCGCGCGCCGTCCCTCTGCCATACGATCAGGGAAGTTTCCCCGGGCGCCTTGCCGTTGATCAGCACCTGTTGGGGGTCCACCGCGACCGTCTCGGCCAGGTTCTCATTGGCCACCGAAACGCGCTGGATCGGCAAAGGGCTGTCGATAATCATCGACTTGCCGACCGTCACAACCAATTTTTCCACCCCGGCCGGGCCGGACTGTTGGGTGGCTCCCTTGGCCCCGTCCGCCAGCGGGCGGCTATAGGTCAACAGGGAACCACAGGCGCCCATCGCCAGGACACACAGCAAATCTCGAAGTCGCGGCACTTACTTGCCCCCCCCGTTGTCGAATTTCTGTTCGGTCTTCTTGGTACCGGAAAGAATCTCCATGACAAACGGAGCTTCCTTCTTGGGCGGCGGCGCCACGGCCACGGGTTGCACCCGGGGCGCTGGCGCGGCGCGCGGCCGCGGGGCCGCTGGCGGGTTGTTCTCGTTCAACTTCAACTTATCGCCGGTGAATAACAGGGCCAGGGCTGTCCCCGGCGTCTTGGTGACCTCGCGGTCCAGCGGATTGCGCAACACCAGTTGCACGGTGGTCTGGCTGGCCGCCAAGCTCAGTTCTTCGGCCTGCTCGGGCGTTACCAGCAGGTTCACCACCTGCACCGTAACCGGCTTGCCTTCCTGGTCCTTCTTGAAATCCTGTCCGGCGGAGAGCACTTCCAGATTCTGCAGGAGGGTTCGGGTCAGGGTGCCCAGGTTGCCGTCGCCGCCGGGCCGGTTGCCGGAGATCAGCACATCCACGCGCATGCCCGGAATCACGAATCCGGCCACCCCCACTACCTCGTTCACGCGCACGGCCACCGCCCGCATGCCGGGCGGAATCATGGCTGCCAGCCCGCCGCCGGCGCCTTTGGGCGCCAGACGCGACTCAATCAGGGGCTCTTTGGCATACACCGGCATGATCACCCCGCGACCCACCAGGTCCTGGACGCGCGTGCTCGATCCCGCCGGCGCCGGGCCGGCCCAATCGGCCAGCTGCACGTCCGACTCTTTGAGCACCGTGCCCACTTCCAGGTCGCGGGTAGCCAGCGCGATCTGCGTCATGACGGTGGCGGCCTTGGTAGGCTGCGGCCGGTTCAGCAACCGGTAAAGCATCAGACTGGCCACCGAAGCCACCACAAACGCGAAAGCCAGAACCCCAAGAAATCTTTTGTTCATCTCAATACCCCGTCGCAGCCTGGAGATCGATGCCCCCCGGCGTGCGCCCCTCCGAACCGTCGGCTTGGTCTTGATTTTTCGCGGCGCGTCGGGTACTTTCCTCCGCGTATCGCGCGCCGCGGTTTTGGTTTGCTTTCATGCCATTACCCCCGGCCGCCGGACGACGGCCGGTTGCGGGCGGACAAAGGCGGGACGGCGGCCGCCGCCGCCCGCCACAAGCCCCTGCCCGGAATGGTTAGCTGGCCGAAGTGTTCGCGGCAGCCAACTGGCTATTGGTAACCGACCAGATGCCCTTGATGCTGCCACCCGCGCCCAGGAAGAGAGCCGCGGAAGCCAGGGCCACAAACGCCATGAGCAGGGTGTATTCGATGAGGTCCTGCCCCTGTTCGTCATTCCAGAGATTGCGCAAAATCGTCGTCATTGTGTTCGCTCCTATGTTCAGCTTTTGGATTTAATTGGCTTTGCCGTGATCGCCGGATCACGCGTCAGTGTTTTCGTGATCTCCCGATCACGGCTTATCCCGCCCCCTAGATTGGCGGCGGAAAGGGTCTGCTGCACCCGCGGCTCGGCTGGCCGGAAAACCAGCGCGATGCCGTCGTCATACACTACGCGCCAGTGGCTCGACTCTTTGAGAGCCCCTGCCAGCGGAGTGCCGGGCGGCAGCAAAATCGTGTTGACGCCAAAGCGGCCGAGGGTCTTTTCCCAGCCGTACTTCACGTTCATGACGTCCAGATACTTGTATTCGAAATCGTCCCCGTAGAAATCGCTGCGGCCGTCCACAAACACCTTGTGGCCCGGATACAGCTTCCAGATCAGGTAGTCGCCCCACTCGTCGTGGGTGAAAATCCGCGCCGCGGGATCCTGCCGCAAGAGCGCCAGCGCCCCGGCGGGATAGCTTTTCGGATCGAATTCGGCGCGGAACCGTTTGGGCGGATGCGGAGCGTAGATTAACGCCGCCACCACCGCCAGGCCCGCCAGGCTCACCAGGTGCCAGCGGCCGATCGCCTCGGTCGTGGCGGTCTCGGCGGCCACGCCGTTGAACCGCGCCACCACCTGCCGCAGCCAGGCGGCCACGTTCCAGGCCGGCAGCCCGTCCAGGCATTCCTGGATCGCCGCGGCCACGATGGGCGCGGCCACGATCATAAACAGCGGGATATTGCGCGCCGCCAGCAGGGCCGCGTGAGCCAGCACCAGCAACAGCAGCGGTTCGGTAAACCGGCTCCGCGCCAGGTTCCAGCAGGCCGCCGCCGCGCCCAGCGCCAGCATGGCCTCGAAAAAGATTGCCTGGATGCCGTGGAAATTCGGCGATAGGAATTCCACAATATGCTCGGAATTAAACGGATCCCGTAAGTATTGCAACATGTGCGCGTGCAGGTGATAGAAATACGGGTTGATCAGGCTGGCCGCCAGGGCCGCCCCGGCGCACACCAGGAACCGGCGCGCCTGGCGGATGGCGTCCGCCCGCTGCGCCTCCGGACCCACCAGGGCCCGCAGAATCTCGCTCGCGCCGTAAACCCCGATCACCACCACGCCCACGAAAAATCCGCCGTGCAGGTTGGTCCACAGCACCGTGACCACCGGCAGGATCGCCAGGTACGGCACCCCGAACAGCCGGTCGTGCCCTTCCCGCACTTGCTCCAGGGCGGCGTAAAACAACACCAGAAAGAACAGCGTGAACAGGTGCGGACGCGCCAGCCAGTGGATCGAAGAGGCGGCCGCCGCCAGCATGGTCACCCCGACCGCCACGATCGGGTTGGCCTTGCGCTTGGAAACCAGGAACACCAGCGCGAAAATCGTGGAGATCAGCGCCAGCGCGCACAACACCACCACGCGCAACCCCCCGACGGCGTTCAGCCAAGCCATCAGCACGTCCGAACCCCACTCCCAGGCAAACCAGGGGTCGCCGGCCTTGGAATAAGAAAAAATATCCCGCGCGGGCACCCAGTGGTTGGCCACAATCCATTCGCCGGTGCGAATATGCCAGCCCGTGTCGCAATCGCTGAGCAGGGTCTTGACGCCTTCCATCCGGCCGAAAAGAAACACGATCGGCATGAGAAAAGCGAAATCCGCCAGCGAAGGCAGGAGCTTAATGGCGAAAGATGGACGCGCGTCTTTCATACCCGCTTAAGCCATCCAGGCATTCACTACCGGCTGTTTGAGTTGTTCCATAACCCGCAGGCGGTCGTGAAATGCGCGGAAATCCATGTAGTTGATGCGCAAGGCCACCAGCGGGCAATCCGGATCGGCCTGCGAGATGCGGGTCACCGTACCCTGGCAATGAATGCACTTCTGGCCGAATCCGTGGTTGGCCGGCAGTTCCACCTCCACCGTGACAATCTGGTTGAGGAAGGGCAGCGGCAGGGCCGTTTCGCCGCGCCAGATCACCAGCATCCCGCTGCGGCTGATATTCTCCGTGTACATCGGGTTGCGCATCCAGAGCGCCGGGGACGTCACGTGGCACCGCAGCTTGATTTCAATTCGCGGGCTTTCTCGCCGGTTGATGTTTTTCATCGCCTTGCTTCGACATCTGAGAATTTAGCGCCGACGGGGGAGCCGCATCAATATCGTAAATGGGCTATACAGGGCTGTTCCCGAAGGTTATTAGAAGAAAACACGCCTCCGGGAGTTGCCTACTACTACCCCCCGGAAAACCCCTCACCCCAAGCCGCGAAATGCGCCCGGTACTATGGAAAATGGCCGCCGGAACCAACTCTGTAGTACTAGAGTTAAGGGTTAATATGCAGGAATTATCGAGGTTAATTCCGGTATTCTCACGGCGGCCCGATTATTTTTATAAGCCACTGAATTTAATGCCATTTATTCAATTCACTTAATGCTCCTAAGAGGTCATTTTCAGTGGTCTAATTTACGAAATTGTCAACTTTTTCGTGATTGTTTGCTGTTGACATTGGTCATAAATCGTCAGAGAATCCGGAATGAACTGAACGGCGCAGCGGGAAATTCGGGGACGGGGAATACTCCGCACCGCCCGCAGCTCGGAGTCCCACAAGGAAAGAGATAGTTATGACGCGAATTCTTCTCTACAGCGACGAACCCATTCTCGCCAAAGGGCTAGAGTCGGTATTGAGACAAGTGGACGGTTTCGACCTGCTTCCCACGTGCACCTCGGTGGCTGGGGTCATGGAGGTGGTGGCGCAGGGTTCCCCCGATCTGGTGCTTCTGGACCTGACCTCGGAAATTACCTTCGCCGTGCTTACGGAGATGAAGCACGCCCTCAGCAACAGCAAGATTGTCCTGTGGGTCAACAATATCTCCACCGAGCTGGCTTTCCAGGCCATGGGCTTGGGCGTGCGCGGAATTCTGCGCCGTACCCTGCCCACGGACTTGCAGGTCAAGTGCCTGCAAAAGGTCCAGGCCGGCGAGTTGTGGTTTGAAAAGGCCCTTACCGACAGCTTCCTGTGCGCCCGCCGGGTGGCTCTTACCCAGCGCGAGGGGCAGTTGGTCAGCCTGCTTTCGCAGGGACTCAAGAATAAGGAGATCGCCACCACCCTCATGATCTCCGAAGGCACCGTGAAGGTTTACCTCTCGCGGCTGTTCCAGAAGGTCGGGGTGAAGGACCGTTTTGAACTGGCCCTCTTCGGCCTGAAGAATCTCACCACCGGCCAGCTTCCCGCTGGAGAAAAGGGCCAGCGCCCCGGTTCCATGCCCGGACTGCGCTCCCTGGTACTCGAGCGCCCCTCGCAGGCGCCTGAGCCTCCCCGCTACCATGCGCCTCTGCGCACCGTGCTCCAACGCCAGTATTAGAATTCCCGCCGCTCCGGGTGCGCGGGAGCTGTCGATGACGGCCCCCGCGCAATCCGGCCGGCAACCCGCGGGGATTGGCGGGCCGCCGGCCCTGTATTCTGCTATCCTCTCTACTGGGCGTACCAATCGGATGCGAATCTCCCAATTTCCAGCCCTGGCCCCCTGGGGGCAGGCTTGCCCTCCCGGCGGACTTCCCTCGGCGCGGCCGCAATGAACCGCCGCGTCCTCTGGGTTTGCGTGGGCCTGGCCGCCGCCTGCCTGCTGGTTTTCGGCCAGGTGGTGCGCTTCGGTTTCATCAACTTCGACGACAACGCTTACGTTTACGAGAACCCCTGGGTGCGCAGCGGCTTTACCTTCCCCGGGGTCGTGTGGGCCTTCACGGTCATCGATTATTTCTACTGGCAGCCGCTCACCTGGCTCTCCCACATGCTGGATTGCCAGCTCTTCGGCCTCCGTCCGGGTTGGCACCACCTGGTCAACCTGCTCTTCCACATCGCGAATTCCCTGCTGGTGTTTTCCATCTTCCGGCGGCTCACCGGCGCGTTCTGGCGCAGCGCCGTGCTGGCCGCCCTGTTCGCCCTGCACCCTCTTCGCCTGGAATCGGTGGTGTGGATCGCGGAGCGTAAGGATGTACTCAGCGCCTTCTGGTTCCTGGTCACGGTGAGTGCCTATCTCTGGTTCGTCAGCCGTCCTTCGGACCGCCGCTACCTGTGCGTGCTCATCGCCTTCGCCCTGGGCCTGATGTCCAAGCCCATGCTGGTGACCACCCCCGTACTGCTGTTGCTGCTGGATTACTGGCCGCTCGGCCGCCGCGCCTGGGTCGAAAAACTGCCCCTGTTCCTGATGGCCGCCCTCACCTTGGGCATTACTTATGTGGGTACCAGCCGGCTGCATCCCATCAACTGGGCCGGCGGCATGCCCTTCGCGCATCGTTTAGCCAATGCGCTGGTCTCCTACACCGCCTATCTGGCCCTGGCGCTCTGGCCGCACCACCTTGCGATTCTCTATCCGTACCGGATCGCGATTGCCTGGTGGAAACCGCTGGCGGCGGCCGGACTGCTCGCGGCGCTCACCGCGGCGGCGCTCTGGTTCGGCAGAAAACGAGGCTACCTGGCGGTGGGCTGGCTGTGGTTCGTGATCGGACTGGTGCCGGCCATCGGTCTGGTGCAGGTCGGCCGCCAGGCGATGGCCGACCGCTTTACCTACCTTCCCCTCATCGGCCTGCTGCTGATCGCCGTCTGGGGCCTGGGCGACCTGCTCGACCGCCGTCCCGCCATGGCCGCACTGCTCGCGAGCGCCGCGATTGTGGCCTGCGGCGCCGCCACTTTGGCCCACATCGGCACCTGGCAGGACAGCGTGACGGTCTTTAGCAACGCCATCGCCATGACCGGCGGCAACCCCGCCGCCGAGCATTATCTGGCCGCGGCCCTGGACGACCGCGGCCGTTTCGACGAAGCCTTTCCGCATCACGCCGCAGCGGTGCGCCTCGATCCCGGGTATTTCGTGGGCCAGTGCTCCTACGCCAAGGCCCTGGAGCGCCGCGGTGACCTGGAGGGTGCCGCGCAGCATTTCACCGCCGCCATCCACCGCTTCCCCGATTACGCCGAAGCGCATCTCCACCTCGGCCTGGATTTGAAGCAATTGGGCAAGCCGGCCGAAGCGCGCCAGGAACTGGAGCAGGCCCTCCACTCCGGCCTGAGCGACGCCGACGCCGCCCGCGCCAAATGGGAATTGGCCGCCATCGAGGAGCAGTAGAGCGGCCCGACCTTCCCTGCCCGCCGCGCCGGGGGCTGAGTTCCAGTCGAGTACGGTTCCCGGGCGGCCTGGCAGATGCTGGGTACCGGTTGAGTACTACGCAGCGCGCACGCCGCGGCGCCCTGCCCGCCCGGAGCGCGGCGAATACCGCAAACACCCCAAGGCAATCGTTTGCTCGCGCCCCGCGCCAGTCAACGCTGGTATCGGTT
>DATJRE010000347.1:0-19865 GCA_035505095.1 Bryobacteraceae bacterium
CACGACCTGGAGACGGCCACACCCTACTACTACGCAGTCACGCTTACAAAGAACGACCACGACATCCGCGTGGAATACACGGTGAGCCAGCACGCCGCCTTCTACCGCCTGGCCTTTCCGGAGGGCGTCCCGGCACACCTTCTGATGGCGGTGCGGGGCGCAGCCGAGATTCAACAGGTAAGCCCGACGGTGGTTTCGGGGCACGAGCTTGGCTTGGGCGGAAGCTACTTCTACGCCGAGTTCTCGAAGCCGGTAAGCGCTTCGAACGCTCTGACCGGCGTCGGTCTGGCGGCGGAGCGACGCCAGGCCGGAAACAGCGGCAAAGGCCTCATCCTGGACTTCGCACCTGCCCCGGGAGAGCGGATTTCCATGCGGATCGGCGCCTCCTACATCAGCGTGGATCAGGCGCGCGAGAACCTGCGGAGCGAGCTTCCGGACTGGAATTTCGACCGAGCGAGGGAGCAGGCGCGCGACGTTTGGAACCGCGAGCTTCGCAAAATCGAGGTTAAGGGCGGGACGGAAGAGCAGCGGACCATTTTCTATACGGCCCTGTACCGGACCTTGGGGCGCATGAACGACATCACCGAGGGCGGGAAGTATTACTCGCCTTACGATCATCAGGTCCATTCCGCCGGCGGCCGGCACTTCTATATGAACGACGGCCTGTGGGATACCTACCGTTCGGCGCATCCGCTGCAGTTGCTGCTCGACCCGGACCGCCAGCAGGACATGGTGCGGTCGTACCTGCTCATGTACGACCAGAGCGGTTGGCTGCCGACATTCCCCTCTATGCGCGGCGGGCAGCGCGGCATGATCGGACATCATACGCTGGCGCTCATCACGGACACCTATAGGAAAGGCTATCGGGACTTCGATGTGCAGAAGGCCTATGCCGCCATGAAAAAGATGGCCATGGAGTCCACCATGCTGACCCGGCGCAGCGGACCTCTCACGCCCCTCGACCGCATTTATCTGGAGAAAGGGTTCTTCCCGGCTTTAGCGAAAGGCGAGAAAGAGACGGTGAAGGAGGTTGATCCCTTCGAGCGGCGCCAGGCGGTCTCCATCACGCTCGAAAATGCCTATGACGACTGGTGCATGGCGCAGATGGCCAAAGCGCTCAACCATCCGGACGACTATGCGTACTTCCTGAAACGGGCGCACAACTACCAGAATGTGTGGGACCCGCGGGTCGGCTTCATGGCGCCCAAATCGGCGGATGGGCAATGGGTGCTGAGCCCGGCGGAGTTCAGCCCCATCTGGAGCGGCGGCGAAGGAGGCCGGGACTACTACACCGAGATGAACGCGTGGACCTACACCTTCCACGTGCAGCAGGATGTGGCCGGCTTGATGAAGCTGATGGGCGGCAGAGACCAGTTCGTCGCCAAACTGGACGGACTGTTCCTGGCGCAATATCGCGGAAACCCGCCGGCCGGCGGCCCGGGAGGTTCGAAATATTATTTCAATGGATGGTTTCCGGACATGACCGGCCTGATCGGGCAGTATGCGCAGGGCAATGAGCCGAGTTTCCATATTCCGTATCTCTACGACTATGCCGGCGAACCGTGGAAGACGCAGCGCAAAGTGCGCGAGATCATGAAAATCTGGTACAACGCCGGACCGCTTGGAATCGCCGGTGACGAAGATGGCGGAGCGGTTTCGTCATGGTATGCGTTCAGCGCCATGGGATTCTATCCGGTCTGTCCCGGGCAGCCGGCATACGAAATCGGCAGCCCGATTTTCGAGGAGAGCCGGATCACCCTGGGGGATGGAAAAGTCTTCACCATCACTGCCCGGAATGTTTCGGCCGTGAACAAGTACATTCAATCCGCCGAGCTCAATGGGAAGCCATGGAATAAGCCATGGTTCGCGCACAGTGACGTGGCCGGCGGCGGATCGTTGGTGCTGGAGATGGGACCGCGTCCCAATATGGCTTGGGGCAGTGCGCCGGAGGGCGCGCCGCCATCGATGTCACGCTGAGGAACATCGCATCGACAGGCATTGAAGAGAGGACCCTTGCATGAAGCGAGAATCGCAGTTTTCATTTACCCTGGCAGTGGCCGTCGGCATCCTGACGGTTGCCGGAACCGGGAATGCGCAGCAAAAAAGAGAGCCAGTCGACTATGTCGATCCGAATATCGGCAGCATCGGACAGATGCTGACGGCGACCGCGCCGACGGTGAAGCTGCCCTTCGGGATGGCGAGTACTTCGCCGATCTTCACGCCGGGGATCACCGACCGGTACCTGGCCGATAAGATTTATGGCTTCCCCGCGGGTGGGTTCACGTTCATGCCCATCGCCGGAGCTGCGGAAACGGACGCGGCCAAAAACGCTTCGGGGTTCGACCACGATCTGGAAACCGTCACCCCGTACTATTACAAGGTGCTGCTGGAGGATTCGAATATTCAGGTGGAGTATAGCGTAACTACGCACGCCCTGTACTACCGCATGGCGTTCCCGCAGGGTGTCCAAGCGCATGTCCTGTTCGGCGTCCCCTCGGGCGGGGAGATGCGGCTGGCCAGTCCATCTTCCATGAGCGGCGGTGGCGGCGGAAGGGGCATGGGCGGGCGCTACTTTTTTGTGGAGTTTTCCAAACCCGTGAGCGCGTCCACTGAAGTGCCTGGCCTGCATTTTCCCCAAGGGCGGCGGCCGACGGCGGGTGGCGCCGGCGGCTCCGGAATCATGGCGGACTTCGCTGCGGCGAATGGCGAGACGCTCGGCATCCGGGTGGGAATTTCGGGCATCAGCGTGGAGCAGGCACGGCAGAACCTACAGCACGAAATCCCGGCTTGGAATTTCGACCAGGTGCGGCAGCACGCGCGCGACGTGTGGAACCAGGCTCTCAACAAGATCGTGGTGAAGGGTGGGACAGAAGAGGAACGGACCATCTTCTACACGGCTCTCTACCGCTCCTTCATCCACGCCACCAATATGACCGAGGACGATAAATACTTCAGCCCCGGGGATCACAAGGTGCATCCGGCGGAAGGCCACGGCTTTTATCCGATGGGCGGCGGTTTTTGGGGGAGCTATCGCTCCATCGAGCCTCTGCTGTTGATCCTCGATCCGCAGGAGCGGGTGGACCTCATCCGCTCGTTCCTGGCGCTCTACGACGAGACCGGCCGGTTCATGGGCACGGGGCGGAATGCCATGATCGGCCATCACGTGGCGTCGATCGTACTGGATGCCTACGTGAAAGGAGATCGGGATTTCGACCTCGCCAAGGCCTACGAGGGGATCAAGAAGAACGCCATGGAAGCGACCATGCTGCCCTGGCGGGATGGCCCCATGACATCGCTGGACCGCGTGTACCTCGATAAAGGCTTTTTCCCCGCGTTGCGCAAGGGTGAGAAAGAGACCGTGCCGGAGGTTCATCCATTCGAACGGCGGCAGGCCGTGTCCGTGACGCTAGAGGCCGCGTATGACGACTGGTGCGCCGCGCAGATCGCCAGGATCCTGGGCAAAACGGACGACTATGCCTACTTCATGAAGCGGGCGCACAACTATCGGAATGTATGGGACCCGCACGTCGGCTTCATGGCGCCCAAATCGGCGGATGGGGAATGGGTGCTGACGCCGGAGGAGTTCAGCCCGATCTGGAGCGGCGGACAGGGCGGCCGCGATTACTACACGGAAATGAACGCGTGGACCTACACCTTCCACGTGCAGCAGGATGTTCCCGGGCTGATCCAATTGATGGGAGGCCGGGAGAAGTTTGCGGCTAAGCTCGACACCCTGTTCCAGGAGCAGTTCCGCGGCTATCACGGCGATCCGTCGCGTGGCGGAACGGGCGGCACCAAGTACTTCTTTCTGGCTCAGTTCCCCGATGAGACGGGCCTGATCGGCCAATACGCGCAGGGTGACGAGCCCGCCTTCCACATTCCCTATCTTTATAATTATGCGGGCGAGCCATGGAAGACCGAGCGGCGGGTGCGCGACATCATGAAGATCTGGTACAACGACACCCCTCTGGGCATCAGCGGCGATGAAGACAACGGGGAAGAGTCCGCTTGGTATGTGCTGAGCGCCATGGGGATCTTCACCGTATGTCCGGGCCGTCCGGTTTACGACATTGGCAGTCCGATCTTCGAGGAGAGCCGGATCGCGCTGGATGGTGGAAAGGTATTCACCATTACCGCCAAGGGCGTTTCTGAAGTGAACAAGTACATCCAATCGGCGCAATTGAACGGCAGGCCGTGGAACAAGCCGTGGTTTCTGCAGAGCGACATGGCGAATGGCGGATCGCTGGTGCTGGTGATGGGGCCGCGTCCCAACAAGGCGTGGGGCAGCGCGCCCGATGCCGCTCCGCCATCGACGCCGAACTGAATTTGGGGGTAAGCGGCGGGGTGCCCATCAGACTATTCCTGGCAACTCCGCCCGGCGCGGACTGGACCTCCGACTGCGAGGTGCGCTCTCTTATCGGCGGCGGCTCCGACCCGAGGTTGCGCCGCGCGCGTTAGCAGGCGGGCGAACCGAATCACGCGGTCGGAGACCGAGCCGCGGTTTTAGCGACTGGGACCACACGCGCGAGCCAGGCCCAGCTTTGCGGGCCAGGTCGCCGCGCCCCTTGCGACGCTGGGCCGGCCCGCGATCACGACGCGCCTTCCCGGCGGCGATGGCTGCTGCAATCATCGTGACGAATGGCAAATGCACCGAGGCACCACACATGGGCGCTGGCATTTCCAGGCAAACCGCGGTATGAAGGTTACATGCACGCTCGAATGAGGAGACACCGGGGAGGCGAAATCAACCGCGGGCGGCGCCAATTCCTCCGAGCCAGTGCAGCCACTTTGGCCGTTGCGCCGGCACTTCTGTCACAACGCGGACGTAGTCCCAACGTTCTATTCCTACTGGCGGATGAGTGGCGTGCGCAATCGACGGGATACAGCGGGGATGTGAATGTCCGCACTCCGGTGCTCGACCGCCTGGAAGCGGAAAGCGTGAATTTCGAATACGCGACATCGGGGTGCTCGGTATGTTGCCCCTATCGCGCCAGCCTCCTCACGGGGCAATATCCGCTTACTAATGGGGTTTTCATCAACGACGTGGAACTGCGGCCGAAAGGTCCGACCCTGGGGGAAGTTTTCCGCCGCGCCGGGTACAGCACCGGCTTCATCGGCAAGTGGCATGTCTACGGCAGCCCGGATGGCAATTACGGGCGGAGACTGGCCTACATCCCGCCGGAGAAGCGCTTCGGTTTCGATTACTGGAAAGCCTGCGAATGCACCCACGACTACAACCACTCGCTGTATTACGACGGTAACGACCGCACTCCGAAGTACTGGCCCGGATACGATGCCATCGCTCAAACCGAAGACGCCTGCCGTTTTATCGAGCGCCGGAGCGCCGCCGACCCGTTCTTACTGGTGCTTTCGCTCGGGCCTCCGCATTTTCCCTATGCCACCGCGCCGGAAAACTACCGGGAGATGTATGCCGGCCGGCAACTCCGTCTACGGCCCAACGTACCCGCCAGCCAACGCACCCAGGCCGCCGAAACTCTGCGCGGCTACTACGCCCATATGAGCGCGCTCGACGACTGTTTTGGCCGGCTGTTACAGACGCTGGACCGGTCCGCCGCCGCCGAGGACACCATCGTGGTTTTCACCTCCGACCATGGCGACATGATGCTCTCGCAGGGGCTGACCACAAAGCTTTACCCCTGGGACGAGTCGATCCGGGTGCCTTTCCTGCTGCGGTACCCGCGCCGCCTTGGACGCCAGCGGCGCCGAATCCAAACGCCTCTGAACCCGCCCGACATCATGCCCACACTGCTGGGGCTATGCGGGCTTACCATTCCGGATTCTGTGGAGGGCAGTGATCTTTCGGGTCTGATGATGGGACGCTCAAGCGCGCCGGGCGAGGCGGCGGCCTTCCTCAATCTGCCGGTGCCCATCACGGAGGCTCGCCGCTATGGCTTCGCCGAGTACCGCGGCTTGCGGACCCCCCGGTATACCTATGTGAGGTCCATCCGGGGCCCGTGGCTTTTGTATGACAACCGGCGCGATCCTTTCCAAATGCACAACCTGTGCGGCCGGACGGAGGCCAAGGACTTGCAAACGCACATGGACCGCGCGCTGGATGGGGTTCTGCGCCGCCGCCGCGACGAGTTCCTGCCTGCCGCCGCATATGTGAAGCAAGCCAATGTGGGGCATTACCGGGAGGTCAATGTGGAGGTTGGGCGCCACCCAAGCCCGTGGGGTGACTGGGATTCGACGCTGACGCCGCAATGAACATCCTGGGATAGGAAACGCGAATTCGTTTTCGCCGGCAATGGCCAAGGGTCCGCGACCGCTGCCAGCGGTGTTACTCCGAAACGGCCGCAGGGCGTCAGCCTTGTGCCGCGCGACTCCGGCGGCGCCGTGGCGATCGCACGTGCACGGCGACGATGGCCGCGCATCGAACTGGACGGTGCAAGCGCCAAGGCGATCTTCGGTGCGGTTGGGCACCGCAGCCTGTCGGATGTCCGGGTGTTATACTCAAGCCCGAAGGAGTCCAGGATGACTTACCGGAGCGCCATGATACGCACATTCGCCGCCACCGCAGCGGCAGGGATTTTCGCAGCCGTCGCTCTTGCGCAACCGGCACCGTCGCCAGGCGGCCGTGGGCGGGGTCCGGCCGTCGTTTCTCCGGAACTGAAACCCGATGGGCGCGTGGTGTTCCGCATCTTCGCTCCCAACGCGGCCAAGGTCGCGTTGAATGCCGGCGACATCACCATTCTCTTTACCGGCGGCGGTGCTGGTGCAATCACCGGCACGAATATTGCAACCGTCATGCCCGCGACACCCCTACCGGAGGGTGGTCCTGTATTCACCAAAAATGAAGCCGGCATCTGGGAAACAACTGTGGGACCCTTGCCGCCGGGCGCCTACCGCTACGTCTTCCAAGTGGACGGCGTGCGCGTCCTGGACCCGGTGAACACTCGTACCGCGGAGTCCCGCGATAACATGTGGAGCCTGTTCACGGTACCCGGCGCCGAGATGATGGACACCACCGACGTGCCGCACGGGGCGGTGGCGGAGATCTTTTATTACTCCTCGGTGCTCAAGGCCACCCGCCGGATGCACATTTACACGCCGCCGGGATATGAAGCGGGCAACCAGAAATATCCGGTCTTCTACTTGCTGCACGGTGCTGGCGACACCGATGATGCATGGACGTCGGTGGGACGCGCCAATTTTATTTTCGACAACCTGATTGCCGGCAACAAGGCGAAGCCGATGATCGTGGTGATGCCCGCGGGTCACCAGCCCATTGCCTTGGGAGCGCTATCTGCCGGCGCCGGGCTTGCGCCAACGCCAGCCCCCAGGGTGAATGCGTTTACGAACGAATTCATCACCGACATGCTTCCCTACGTGGAGAAGCATTACCGTACCATCAACGACCGGCAGCATCGCGCCATCGCCGGACTCTCGATGGGCGGGGGGCAGACCCTGGACATTGCGTTTACACACCTGAATCTGTTTGGCCAGATCGGCGTTTTCAGCTCCGGCGCCAGCCTGGGCGGTGGCCGAGGCCGCGGTGCTGGAGCGGCAGCCGGCGCGCCAACAGCCGCGCAGCCCGCCCGTCTCGATTGGGAATCCACTCATCTGGCCGATCTGGACAATGCCAGCCTGAAAAAGGGCACGAAGCTGATCTGGCTCAGCACCGGCAAAGACGACCGACTGATTGCCAGTACCCAGTCCACCGTGGAACTGCTCAAGAAGCACGGTTTCGCGCCGGTTTTCATAGAAAGCCCCGGTGCCCATAGCTGGTTCAACTGGCGCAATTACCTGATCGAGTTCACGCCGCAATTGTTCCGGTAATCCTGTCTCGCCGGGCCGTAACCACAACGGGTCCGACCACTGCCCTCGGCGGCGGCCACGACGCGGTTGTTCCACGCCCAGCGTTCGATCGCTGCCTGCAGGCTTGGCAAGGGGTCGCCGGGCACTCTGTTACGTTCCAAAGCCGGCTTGATGACGAAGAACCGTTGGCACTCGACCCTCCACGCTCAGCAAGGAGCATAATGAGTTAGGCCCTGTTTACAAGTGCCATAACAGAACGACGCACCGTTTCCGGAGACTGCGAAAACATAGGCATTTTGGACCATCGGGGTCCAGTATCGCTGTTAGGAGAGAACACTATCGGATCTATGAGATCGATAACATGTTTTCTGCTGCTATTCAGAGTTTTTCTGCCCGCCAGCGCGGCCGAGCTTGCCCGTTGGGAGGCGAGCGCTCCTGAACGGGACCAAGGTTTGTCCCTTATCCGCGAGAAGGACGCGGACTGGAGGATCGAGAAACAGGCCGGCGTTTCGCTGGCTTCGATCATTCCGCTGAACGATTACTACCGGCGCGCGGCCTTCGTGATGCGCGTGGATAGGCCTCCTGCCGGGCCGGTCTGGCTGACGGTGGAGTACCTGGATCGTGGCTACGGCCTGATCTCGATCTCGAGCGACGCGGGAGGCGCATCCGGACGGCTCAGCATACCTGCCGTCAACCAGTGGGGCATTGCGCGGCTGAACACCGGCAAGCTCCGCCGCGCTTTGTTCCGGCTGGAGCCGCCGGCCTTTGAGCGCCCCTTGCGGATTCAGGGCCTTGAATACCTGGGCAGGTTGACGCTGTCGGATAGCGCGCCGCCGCGAGAACCGTTACCGGAGGTTCCACCGGCGGTCAGGCTTCAGCGTCCGATGGAACTGGTGATGGGGTCACTGGAAGCCAATGTCCAGAGGGAAGACCTCCCTGCGACTCTGGCCAATCTGCGCAACCAACTCCCCCTGGTGCGGGCGCTGGGCTTCAATGGCGTCGAGAGCTATGTGAGGTGGAATGCGGTCGAGGGCTCGCGGGGGGTGTTTGACTGGAGTTACTACGACGCTATTGTGGCGGAGGCCGTAAAGCATGGGATGCAATGGTTGCCGCTGGTCGTCTCGGGCCCCGCCTATACCCTGCCCGACTGGTTCCACGACAGCCCGGATCACCTTGGTTTCGAGTGCCTGGAGCACCGGCAGCGCACCGAGATCCAGACCATCTTCTCGGATCGCTGGCCGATTTACGTCGAGCGTTTCCTGCTGGAGTTCGGCAAGCACTACGGAGCCGGCAAGGGGATCCTGGGAATGAGGACCGGCGTCAGCGGCACGTATGGTGAAGTGCAATATCCGACCAATGCGGGCGCCAACATGCAGTATCGCGGGCAGCCGCTTCATTCGCACGATGGCTACTGGGCAGCGGGCAGCGAAGCCGTCGCTTCGTTCCGCGCCTGGCTGCGGTCCCGCTACCCGTCCATTGCGGAGATCAACCGGGCTTGGCAGGCCGACTACCGTTCCTTCGAGGATGTGCAGACTTTTCTGCCGGCCACCGCGCGGACGGCCCGGCAGCGCTTGGATTTCTGCAACTGGTATCTGGATTCGATGAGCGACTGGGCGGACCGATGGGGGGCGTGGGTAAAGGAAGCCTTGCCGGGGCACCCTGCCTATCAGTCGGTGGGCGGATGGGACGCCGTGCACAATGGAACCGACTCGGTCCGGATTACGCGCGATGCGGCCAGGCGCGGTCTGGGCGTGCGGGTCACCAACGAGGGAGATAACTTCGCCCAGAACTTCGGAATGACCCGCCTGATCTCCTCGGCCACCCGCTTTTATGGAGCCCGCTTCGCTTTGGAGCCCGCGGGCCGCGCCACCGGCCGGGGAGTGGTGGCGCGGTTGTTTGGCGCGCTGGTCAGCGGCGCCGACCAGCTATTCTATTACGCCCCCAATCTGTTCGCGAACGACCAGGGTGTGGCAAAGTGGCTGCAATACGCGCCACTGCTTGACCGCCGGGCCAAGCCCCTGATCGATGTCGCGGTGTTCTTCCCTAACACGGCCAACAAGCTGGACGAAGCCGGCATAGAGAAGCTGAACGGCGAGTTCTACACGCGCGTGTACTCTCTGCGCGCCATCACGGACCACGATTTTGCCTCTGAGCAAATGATTCTGGACGGCGCCCTGGATCGTTACAAGGTGCTGGTCTTCCTGTGGGGCGCCACCACCGAAAAGCCGGTCCTGGATCGTATCGCGCAGTGGGTCGAGGGCGGGGGAACCGTGATTACCGCGCTCACTCCCCGGACGGTCGAGGGAGATACTTCGGTGGCGCAGCGCTGGGAGCAAGGGGAGACCGGCAAAGGCCGCGTGATCCGCTATAGCGGAGACTCCCTGCCTGCGGAATATTACTTGCGCTTCGTGGGCCGCCAGCTTCAGCAACTCAACAACCTCCACCGCAGCGTAACGCAGGCTTTGCGCATGGAAAAACCCGACACCGTCTACTGGAGCGTACTGCAAAGCGGCCAACTGGCGCTGCTGAACTTCGATGATTTACCGGCTACCGTTCGGTTCGCCGGGCGCACACTGCGGATGGAGCCATATGGCATCCTGCTCGAACCGCTGATCCGAGAATCGTCTGCGAACAAATGACTGGGGAATGAGATTTTCGGCGCTCCGGCGAACCTTCTCGCGTATGGCACCCGCGGGGAGGCTCGCATGCTCTCCTCTTCAGAATGCTTGCCGGTCAAATTGACGCTATTCAGGCTCCGGGCACAATTCCCCATGCCGACCCCGGAATATCCCAAGGTTCCAACGAAACAAAAGGGCCGGCGCTAACGCTCTTTCCATATTTTTCAATGACATAGCAGGACGTTAGTTAACGTTCCTGTCGTTGTTGGCGAGTCCCCGAAGGAGTATACATAAGACTGGTCGGAGGCTTCGAAAAAAGGCGCGTCATGATCGCGGGACAGCAGACCTTCGGAGCAGCTAGGAGTTCCCCATGCAGCATATCTCGATCTTTGCACTGGCAGGCGTTGCCACCCTCCTGTCGGTCCATCCGGGGGCCGCGCAGCCCGCCGCTTTCGAACTCTCCAATGCCAATGTGGATTTGGCAGTGGACGCCCAAGGACGCCTCTTGCGCCTGGCCAACCGCCAGACGGGTCACAGCTATCTGGCCACGTCTGGGCATGTCCTGTGGAAGATGTACTATCGCACTTCGGACGCGCGCGAACTGGAAATCCCCGCCGCGGCGCAAAATGCCGAAGTCCGCCGCGAGGGCAATGCCCTAGTCATCGCTTATCCCAAGCTCATCGGCAATGTCCCCCTGGCCGGGTCCTCGCGTTCGCTCAACGTGGCCTTCACCCTGCGCGCCGCGCTGGAAGACGACCGCCTGGTGTGGACCGCCACCATCGCCAACCGCGAAACTGAGCCCGGGCTGGAGATCAGCGAGCTCTGGCTCCCCTGGATCTCCGGCATCGGCGACCTTGGTAAGGGTCGCGAAGCCGACCTGCTCTACTGGCCCGAGGATGGCGGCCGGCGCATTGTCAACCCTTTTTCCAAGCTGCTTGCCACACGCGCCACCGCGGGCAGGGGTGGAGGTAGAGGCGGCCGCGGCCAGCCGTCCTACCAGATGACCTACCCCTGGCCCGCCAGTATGCAGTGGTACGCTCTCGACAACGGCGAGGAGGGCATCTACGTCGCCAGCCAGGACAAAACCCTGATGACCACCACGCTCAACGTGATGGCCCAGGATGGCGCTGGCCTCTCTTTTTCCATGGTGAAGTACCCCTTTGTCAAGATCGGCGAAACCTGGACCTCCGAACCCACCGTGATCCGTCTCTTCCGCGGCGATTGGCACGTGGCCGCCCGCGGCTACCGCGCCTGGGCGGATACCTGGATCCCCAAACCCGACCCGCCCCAGTGGTTGCGCCGCATGAACGGCTGGATCATCCCCAACCTCAAAACGCAGAATGGCGGCCATTACAACGGCGTGTATGCCGACCTCCCACGCTACTGGCGCGATGCGCACGCCGTCGGCATCGACATGGTCAGCATCTACGGTTGGGAGAAGCAGGGCTTCGATAACTGGTATCCCGAATACGATCCCGACCCCGGCATGGGCGGAGAAGCCGGCCTCAAAGCCGCCATTGCCGAGATTCAACGCGGCGGCGGCAGGGTCAACCTCTATTCGCAGGGCCAATTGATTGACCCGGGCACGGAGTATTACCGGCGCATCGGCCACCTCCAGACCGCCAAGGACATCTGGGGCGGCGAATACCGCGAAACCTACGGCGGCACGGGCAGCGGGACGCTGCTCAACATCATGCACAACAAGCTGTTCGGGGTGGCCTGTCCGCTGGCGGCGGGATGGTACGAGCAGTTGGCGTCGCAATTTGAAATGGCGCGAAAGTATGGCGTCAACGGCCTGATGTACGACCAGATGGGCGGACGGCCGCCCTATATCTGCTTCGACCAGTCGCACCCGCACGCCAAGCCATCGCTGGCCGCCGGCCCCGGCAAGCTCCAGAATATGCGCCGCCTGCGCGAGTTGATTAAGTCGCGCGATCCGGAATTTGCCTTCCTCATGGAACTGAATGTGGATATCTACTCCGCATTCGGAGATATTACCCAACCCGTACAATACGGCTTCACGCCCGGTCCCGAGTCATTCGGCGAGATGTTCAAATATACCTTTCCCGACCGCATTATCACCAACCGCACCGGCGGGGACCGCAAGGCATGCTTCGGCCACGGCTTCTCTTTACAATGGCGGGTAGACGGCATGATGCGCGACACCACCGACCCGGTGATGGCCCCCTATCTCACCCGTCTCAATCAATTGAGGACCCAATTCGCAGACCTGCTGCTGGACGGCCGCTTCGTGGACGACGAGGGCTTCAGCAACCGCAACACCAACGTCTCCGCGCACGCCTTCCTGGCCGGCAATCGCATGGCGGTGACCCTCTGGAACCCTACCAGCAGCGCGCAGAAACCCGGCATCGCCGCTCCGGGCTACACGCTCGAATCCGCCAACTGGCAGGACTCCAAGTGGACGGGTACCGACCACGAGATCCAGCCCGGTGATGTCGCCGTCCTGGTGTTCAAGAAGCAGTAAGCGCGGTTTCATATCGGTAAGCGGGCGGCTTCTCTGACAGCCGCCGCCGGGCACCCCACGACGTTACGCGACCGGACGCCTCTTCGATGAGGGCACCCTGGGCCGCGCCGGCGAGCGGCAGCCGCGAGCCTATTCGTACCGGAGCGCGATCATCGGATCGACGCGGGTGGTGCGGCGGGCTGGAATGAAGCAGGCGGCAATCGCCACCAGGGCCAGAATCACGGCGCCGCCAATCAGCGTGGCGGGGTCGTAGGGGCTCACGCCGAACAGCAGGTTGGCAAGCAGGCGGGTGAGGCTGAGCGCGCCGACGGTTCCTACGCCCAGCCCGATGGCGGTGAGCAACAGGCCGCTCGACAGCACCAGGCGGATCTGGTCCCAGTAGCTGGCTCCGAGCGCGGCGCGGACGCCCAATTCGTGGGTGCGCTGCGCCACCGAATAGGAAATCACGCCGTAGATGCCGATGGCCGCCAGCAGCAACGCCAAAAGAGCGAAGCCGCCCAGCAGAATCGTCCGCAGGCGATTCCCGCCCACCGATTCGGTCTTAATCTGTTCCAGCAGCTTGACGTCATCGAGCGCCTGGTTCTTGTTCACATCCCAAACCGCGCGCTCGACCGACTTGATCAAACCATCCGGATTGACCGCGCCGCGCACCACGAGCGCATTGCCGACTGTGGGGCTCTGCTTGTAAGACACGTAAACGCCGGGACTGGAGTCATCCAGGCTGTTGACCTTCTCATCGGCCACCACGCCGACCACCTGCCAGGGCACTTCGGAACCAAGTTCATGTTTCGCGGGGATGATCTGCTGGATCAATACGCGCTTGCCGAGCGGCTCCTCGTTCTTGAAGTAGCGCTTCACCATGGATTCGTTCACCACGGCCACCGGTACGGAGCCTTGAGTATCGGTTTCGGAAAGCGCGCGGCCTTTCAGAAGGCGCATGCCGAGCGCCTGGAAATACGAGGGGCTGACCATTTTGTAGAAGCAACCGGGGCGGTTGGCGCGGTCCACCGCCGGATGGCCTTCAATCAGAAACGGCATGCCCCAACCCCAACCTTCCAGTGGCAGCGCGGTGGTGGTGGCGGCCTCGCGTACGCCCGGAACGGCGTCAATCTTCTCCATCACCCGGCTCAGATAGCTGACCACGCGCGGGCCATCGGGGTATTCGGCGTCGGTCATGGGAAGCCACATGGTAAGGACGTTGGTGGTTTGAAATCCCGGGTCCACCTGTTGCAGCCGGTAGAAGCTGCGGATGAGCAGGCCGGAGCCCGAGAGCAGCACAAACGCCAGCGCGATTTCGGCGACGACCAGGGCGCCGCTCAAGCGATTCCGGGCCACGCCGGTGGTGGCGCCGCGGCCGCCTTCTTTGAGCGAACCGGCCAGGTCCGAACGGATCGCGTGCAGCGCCGGAGCGATGCCGAAGAGCAGGCCGGTAAGCAGAATGATGGCGGCCGTGAACGCAAGCACGCGCCCATCCATATGGACCACGGCTTCCGAGGGCAGGTAGAAGCGCGGAATCCAGCTTTTGAGGGCCGCTACCAGTCCATAGCCCAGCACCACCCCGAAGGATCCGCCCACGCAGGCGATCACCACGCTTTCGGTCAACAACTGCTGCAGCAGCCGCCAGCGGCTGGCGCCCATGGCCGCGCGGATGGCGATTTCGCGCTCCCGCCCCGCACTGCGCGCCAGCAGCAGGTTGGCCAGGTTGGCGCAGCCGATCAGCAGAACGCCGCCCACCGCCGCCAGCAGCACCAGCAGCGAACGGCGCAGATTGTCGTCCACCACGTGATCCGCATACCGGTCGATGGTCACGCTCCAACCTTTGTTGGACTCGGGATACTGGCGCTCGATGCGGGCGGCAATGGTCTTCATCTGGGTGCGCGCCTGGTCGATCGAAACGCCCGGCTTCAGCCGCGCCCACGACATCATCCAATGAAAATCGCGGGTCATATCCGGCGGCTCAAAGGCCAGCGGCCGCCACAGATCGTCCCGCCCGCGGCCGTGCGGATCGTCCGCCGAAAGCACGCCAATCACGGTGTAGGGTTCGTCGTCCAAATGGATGGTGCGGCCGATGATACCTGGGTCGGCGCCGAAGCGGCTCTGCCAGATGCGGTTGCTGAGCACCACCACCTGTTCCTTGCCGGGCTGGTCTTCATCCGCCGCGAAGGTGCGGCCCAGGGCGGGTTTCAGCCCGAAGATATCGAAGTAGTGCGCCGAAACCCGCGAGCCGCTCAATTGGATAGGCGCGTCCACGCCGGTGAGCGTCGCGGAGCCGCCGGTTTCGGCCGCCATGGCGGTGAAAACGGTGTTCTGATTCTTCCAGTCCAGAAAATTCAGCGTGGAGATGCCATTGCGGTCGCCTCCCGGCGGCTTCTCCCAGACGTTCACGATTTCCTCGGCGTGCGGGTAAGGAAGCGGCTTTAAGAGCACTCCATCCACAAAGCTGTAGATGGCGGCATTGGCACCGATGCCCAGCGCCAGGGTGAGCACTGCCACCGCCGTGAAGCCGGGGCTGTTGCGGACCGTCCGCAGCGCGAATCGAAGATCCTGGGTGAAGGCCATATCCATCTGTCTTGGACGGGGCCCGCCGCCATCAGTCACGCGGCGAGGGTCACTTCAAGCTGACCGCGGGAAAATACAGGCCGCGCTCTTCGCGGCTCCACCAGGCGCGCTGGCCCCAGTGGGTGAAGTGATACAGATATAGCCGCGCGCGGATGAACTTGGGCGGCGCATGCGGGAAGGGATTGTAGGAAAGCAGGTGCGTGACGCGCGGTTCGCCCTGCAGGAGCCGGAGCATGAAATTGACGAACCAGCGGTTTTCCTGGTAGCTGCCCAAGGCCGCAAACCACATTTGCCAATCCAGGCGCGGCTGGAAGGGGGCGATGACCGGCGGCGGGCGATACACGTCGCCGGGCTTGTAGGGGAATTCGTAGTCCTGCCACTGGACCCCGTCGTTGGAGCCTTCCACCACGATTTCCAGTCGCGTGGTGGTCATGTTGGCGAAGAGGCCGTAGGTATTGACGATCCGCAACGGGTCGATGAGGCGCAGGAATTGGTTGCCGGCGGTGGGCAGCGGCACCGAGAAAAGTGCCAGCATCACGAGGCCGCTGGACACCGCGATGAAGGCGGCCAGCGAGATGCTGACCACGCGGTGGCGGCCCTCGGGCTCGCGGCCCGGCTCGATGAACAGCCACATCGCCAACGCGATGGTCAGCCAGTTGAAGAAAGTGTAATTGCCGGTGAAAAGGATCAGCATTTGCAGCCCGATGGTGATCCAGGCGCCGATGCGGCGAAACCGGCGAGGGAGGAAAAAGAGGAACGGCACGGCAATCTCGACGATGAGGACCACCAGGGTGGAGGCCTTCTGGAAGATCATGGGAAGCTGGCTCATGTACCAGGCCGGTGGGGTGGGCAGCGGCTGGGTTTCATAGTGGTAACTCAGGGCCGTAAGTCCACGCCAGGTGGGGTCATGGCTGAGTAACTTGATGGCGCCGCTTGAAAACATCAGGCGGAAGGTCAGCCAGCGGAAGAGCCACACGCGGATGGGGGAATCGTCGGCGAAGAGAGCCAGGAAGCCGGCTTCGAGCAGCAGCGTGTCCCATTGGAAGGAGAGGAAGTCCTGGCCCACGGCGCTGATGGAGAGCCACAGCACCAGGCATCCGGCCAGCGCGGTCCGCTGCCAGGGCAGGAAAACGGCGGCCAGGGAGCAGAGGGCGCCCAGAATCCACACGGCGGTCAGGGCGGCGTTCGACGAGTTGATCCAAAGCAGGCTGGGAACCTGCCAGGTGGCGCCGGCCTCGCGGGCCGCATTCAGATATTCGCCGATCGGCAGGATGCCGTGGGAACCGATCAGCCCCAGGGCCTGCGTGCCGAAGGAGATAAAAGCCATGAGGTAGACGAGGCCCAGAATGCGGAGGAAGTCGCGGGGAGTGGGCGGACGGAGCATCGGTCCTATGGTAAGCCGAATTTGGCGGAAGAGGTTGCCGATCGAAGGGCAGAGAAGCGGCTGTCCCGGGCAGAAAGCGGCAGAGTATAATGACCTTAGACTGAGTTCCCAAATCGGGTTTGGCCCGAAAAGCGAGGGCGTGATGTTCTGCACTCAATGTGGCGCTTCCCTGGAGGAAGCGGGTCAATTCTGCGCGATTTGCGGCGCGCGGGTTTCGGCGCGTGCGTATGTCCCGGCCCTGCCAGGCTACCGGGCTTCCTACCAGCCGTCACGCGTGCAGCCGCCGGTATCGGGAAAAGGGTTCAGCCAGGTTTACGGACTCGACCCGCGAGTCGCATTTCTAACCTTAGTTATCGACCTGATGCTAAATGCCGGCGATATTGCGACCATGGGCCTGTTAGTGCCTTTTTCGATTGCGGCCGGCATCGTACTCGGATATGTGAGTTACAAAGCGCAGATGAATTGGTACGGCGACGACCATGAATCCGCCAAAATCAAGGCCATCATTCTGGGTTTATTGACGGCAATTCCCACCCCGCTGCCGGCGATCCTTTATATTCCGTCCGGAGTTCTGGGGTTGTACCATAGTTTTCGAAGGAAGCTGTCGCGCACGGCTTAGGGCGGCCGCCCGAAGAAGCCGATACTCGCTGAGAGATCCGCAGCCAACGGTGAAGGAAGACCAATGACCATCGACGAGCGAATCGAAGCGCTAATGCACGGTTTGGAATTGTACGCCGCGGAGCAAGCTGCGATGGGGCGAGAGCAAGCAGCGACGAGGCGAGACCAAGCTGCCATGGGGCGGGAGTTCTCCGAACGGATGGACCGGCTGGGAAAGAAAATGGAATTGCACGCTGCGGAGCAGGCGGCCGCCGACCGCCGGCTCAGCCGCGCCATCCGGTTGGGCGTGCAGGAAGCCCGCAGGCTGCGGCGGGTTGCCGCCGCGCGGGATGCCGAATCCAACGCGCGCATGGATCGCTTAACCGCCGCTCAGGAGCGGACCGAAGCCAGCCTGAAGGCGTTCATCGATAGCATGCGGGCCAGGAATGGCCACCCGCCAGCGTAAGTCCCGGTCAAGGTTGTGCATCAGTTGCCGGCCGGGACCCGATCCGCGTGGTCAATGACGAGCATATGGACGGCGATTTTTCGGGGAGTTAATTTCAGCCCGAGCTGCTGCTGCACCGCCACGGTCAGATTCGGCGCCGAATCGGCGGCGGCATTAGAAGGACCGGCCTCAACCGGCGGGACGGCGCCGGGAGGCTGGGGCGCAAACTCCAGGGTGAAATCGAATTTTCCCCCGAGGCCGGTTCGATCGAGAATCGGCAGGCGGAACTCCCGGCTGAGAAAATCGACCAGCGCCGCGATGGTTTGCCCTTTGGCGGTGAGGTAGGTAACCACCGCGTCGCCGCTCACTCCCTCCATCAGCACCAGGCCCGGAGAGGTCAGGATCGGGAAACCGCGGGCGTCTGTTTTCGGGGGTGATTCGGGTTCCCCGGAGTCCTGGCCGGATGCCGCCGGTTCCGTTTCGGGCGACGCCTTCAGCCTGGGTCCATTCCTGCCCGCGATGAGATGGAAGCCCTGCAATTGCCGGGTTTCGTGGTGCAGCGCGAGGTGGAAACGGGCGGCCAGCAGATTCTGGAGCATGAGATCGTATTGGTCTTTGGTGGCGCCCGTGGGTATCTTGGCGGCAATATCGTAGCGCTCGGAAGTCAGCCAGGCGGGGCCGCTCACCTGATAGCTCTTCATGTCATAGGCGCGCGCCAGCACATTCATCAGAGTGAAATTGTTGAAGGTGACCCGGCCTGGATCGGGCGTGCCTGGGCCTCCGTGCATGGCGGGTCTGCCCGCGCCAGGAGGAGGCGGGGCCGGTTTCACCGAGGCAGCCTCAAAGACCGGCGATCCCGCCTGGCCGAGAGCGGCGATCGGGAAGAGGGCCCAAAAACAAACCGCAAATCGCATCCCAATACCCTCCGCGTACCTGCTGCAAATGCAGCCGGCTGCCATAAATCTAGCATTCGCGGGAGTTTCGGTCAAGCGCTGTGACCGATCGTCCGTGGTGCTTCGATGTGCCGCAAAGCACGGGTTTCGGACCGGGAACTGCCGCACTGCCGGTGTCCCGCTCAACCCGCCGAATCCCCCATTCCACAAGCCGGGACGCCATTCGCTGAAATCCTATTTCTTTCAATCGGTTAAACCGGGAAGATGGCGTCAAACCGGGAATGCGGCACAACGAGGGACAACTATGAGCACTCAGACTATCGAACCAAAGCCTACGCCATCCGCGAATCTTGTGCAGATCGGCTCCACGGTGGAAGATGTGATTCAGCAGCGGCTTGCCGAGGAGCGCGCCCGGCTGGAACGGGAGGCGGGCGTAGTCCGGCGCGAGAATCACGCGTTCAAGAAGCCTGTGGAGAAGCCGTTCACCGCGGAACAACGCGCCACCACTACGCTGCTTTTCGGCGGTCTGACGTGGAAACACGAAAAATTGGTGCACGGGGCGCTGGAAGGCCTGGGGTACCTGGCCGAAGCGGTGCCCACGCCCAACGTGAAGGCCTTCCAGACCGGTAAGGAATTCGGCAACAATGGCCAGTGCAACCCGACTTACTTCACCGTGGGCAACCTGGTGCAGTACCTGCAAAACCTGGAAGGGCAGGGGCTGAGCAAGCAGGAAATCATCGACCGCTACGTATTCTTCACCGCCGGCGCCTGCGGCCCGTGCCGCTTCGGAATGTACGAAGCCGAGTACCGGCTGGCGCTGCGCAATGCCGGATTCGACGGTTTCCGCGTGCTCCTGTTCCAGCAATCCGGCGGCTTGAGCCAGTCCGACGCCGAGGCCGGTCTGGAAATGAACCTGGATTTCTTCCTCGGCATTCTGAACGCGCTGAATTGCGGCGACGTGATGAACGAAGTGGCCTACGCCATCCGCCCCTATGAGTCGCAAGCCGGCGCGACGGATGCGGTGCTCGATGGAGCCATGGATTATTTGCACGAGGTCTTCCGCAAAAAGCGGCCGTGGAAGCTGGACGACGGCATGGGCAAGTAC
>DATJRE010000348.1:0-37559 GCA_035505095.1 Bryobacteraceae bacterium
AAGGCCGACCTCAGCCACGAGTACGCCGCCAGCCTGGATGACCCGGTGGTGGTCAATGGAGTGGAAGTCGTGCCGGCCAATGCCAACGCCTTTCTGCGGGTGACTGAAGCCAAGTCGCCCGGGCTGACCCATCGCGCCTCCATGTCCACCTGCCTGGTAGCGGTCGTGATCCGCGGCCAGAAGGTCAAAGTGGAAACCGGGAATGTCGATTCGAAGGCCGGCTCCCAGGCCAAGCGAACCCTCACCGGAACCGCGGTCGGCGCGGGCGCAGGTGCGGCGATTGGGGCTGCGGCCGGCGGCGGAGTCGGCGCGGCGGCAGGAGCGGGAGCCGGCGCGGCGGCAGGAGCGGTTGCCGGAAAGCTGACCGGCAAGGGCGTCCAGATTGCTCCCGAGACCCGCTTCACCTACAAACTCACCCAACCGGTGGTGATCGAACCGCAGCAGGCCCAACCATGATTACCCGCGCCACGGTTCTGTTTTTCGCGATTCTGCTGGCCGCGCCGGCCGACACCCTGTTTCTGAAGGATGGCACGCAGGTGAAAGGCCGGTGGTGGTCGCTGGATGCCAGCCAGGTCCATTTTCTGGTGGACCAGCAGCTTCAGCACTACGCCCGCTCGGAAGTATCGGCGGTGACGTTTGGCGATGGCACCCCCATCCCTGCGTTGCCCTCGGCGCCCGCGCCTGCGCCTGCACCCACGCCCACCCCGAGCCGGGCGGCTGCGCCATCGCTGGCCACGCCGCCATCGCTCGCCACGCCACCCGCGCCCACCCGGCGCGCGCCGCCATCGCTGGCTACGCCACCCGGCTCCGCGCCGGAGACCCGTTCCATCAACTTGCCGCCGCCGCCGGTCCACACCACCCGCGAGCCGGAAGAGGTCGGGGTGGTCTATTTCCAGAACGCCTCGGGCAATCTCATCCCGCTGGAGCGCAATCAGGCCACCGAGCAGCGGCGCGGCTCCACGCAATACTGGCAGATGCCGTCGGCGCGATCGCCGGTCCGGGTGAAGGCTGCCTCCAAACTGGTTTTCGTTATCAAGTTGGCCCCTGGCACCGATCCCCAGACGTACATGCTCTACCCGATGGTGACGGTGAAAGGCGCGCGGCGCACCGAAGCCCAGCCCGGCCGCCAACAGGGCGGCCCCGTGACGCTGCCGTTCACGGTCGCCAAGCTGAGTGATTCGACGTACAGCCTGACCGTTGAGGACCTGGCCAACGGCGAATATTCGTTCAGCCCTTCCAGCTCCAACGATGCGTATTGCTTCGGCGTGGATCAGTAGGCTCGTGAGGGCAGCCCTATTGAGCCGTTCGCCCCAGGCCCGCGCGCACGGTACACTGAAAGTTCAGGCAGTGAAGCCCCAGCGAAGCCTCACTATTAACCGGAGTGACACAGAGGGGTGCCCTCCGGGACCGGAGGCCGCGCAGAGGAAACCGTTACCGGTTTCTCCGCGTTGCATCCGGCGCCTCCGTGTCTCCGCGGTGAAAATAGTGAGGCCACTGAGAAAACAGCGGTTCTGGAGATAGATTCTTGGGAATCACAGTAGGAGTGGTAACCGAATGCGCGCCGGGAGAGCGGCGCGTGGCAATGGTCCCGAGCGCGCTCGGGGTGCTGAATAAGTCGGGGGTCGAGTGGCTGCTGGAGCCGGGGGCCGGCATGGCGGCCGGATTTCCGGACTCCGAGTACACGGCTAAAGGGGTACGCCTGGCCGGCGAACGGGCGGAGGTCTTCCGGGCAGCGGACGTAATTTTACAAGTACGCGGCCCCGGCGCCAACCCCGCCAACGCGGCGGCCGACCTGGCACTCTACCGCCGCGGGCAGACGGTGATCGGTTTCGGCGAGCCTCTGACGGCCGCCGATGCGGCCCGCGACCTGGCGGCGTGCGGCGTGAGTTTTCTGGCCATGGAGCTGATGCCGCGGATTACCCGCGCGCAATCCATGGATGCGCTATCGGCCATGGCCACGGTGTCCGGATACAAGGCCGCCTTGATCGCCGCCGATAACCTGCCGCGCATGTTTCCCATGCTGATGACCGCGGCGGGCACGGTGGCCCCGGCGCGCGCACTGGTGATCGGCGCCGGAGTGGCTGGATTGCAGGCCATCGCTACGGCGCGGCGCCTGGGCGCGGTGGTGAGCGGTTACGATATCCGCCCGGCGGTGAAGGAGCAGGTGGAAAGCCTGGGCGCGCGCTTCGTGGTGCTGGAAATCGAAACCGCGGGCTCCGAGGATAAGAGCGGCTACGCCAAAGCCATGGGTGAGGAATTCTACCGCCGCCAGCGCGAGTTGCTGGGCAACGTGCTGGCCCAGCAGAACGTGGTCATCACCACCGCCGCGGTGCCCGGCCGCAAGGCCCCCATCCTGATTACCCGCGAGATGGTGGCGCGCATGGCGCCGGGATCGGTGATCGTGGACATCGCGGCGGAGCGCGGCGGCAACTGCGAGCTGACCCGGCCGGACGATGAGACCGAATACCGCGGCGTGCGCATTCTGGGGCCGGTCAATCTGCCTTCCACGATCCCGTACCACGCCAGCCAGATGTACGCCAAAAACATCGCCAGTTTTCTGAAGTACCTGATCAAAGACGGGCGCATCGCACTCGACCGCACCGACGAAATTGTGCGCGAGACGCTGGTGACCCACGCGGGCGAAGTAGTTCATCCGCGAGTGCTGGAAGCACTGGGAGCAGCCCATGCCCTCTAACCTGGAACTGAGTCTCTACGTATTTATGCTGGCCACCTTCGTGGGGCTGGAAGTCATCCACAAGGTTTCGCCGCTGTTGCACACGCCGCTGATGTCGCTCACCAACGCCATCTCGGCCATTTCGGTGGTGGGCGCCATTTTGATAACCGGCGCGCAGGGCGCCACGACCCTGAGCAAGGTGCTGGGCTTCATCGCCATCACTTCCGCGGTCACCAACATCGTGAGCGGCTTCCTGATCACCGACCGTATGCTGAAAATGTTCAAGCGCCGCGAGGAGAAGAAGTAAATGGCGCACGTGGTCCATTACATCTATATCATCTCGGCGGCGCTGTTCATCCTGTCCCTGAAGTGGATGAACTCCCCGGTCACCGCGCGGCGCGGCGTGTTTGCGGGCGAGGCCGGCATGCTGCTGGCCATCACCGGCACGCTGGTGTCGCAGCACGTATTCAACTGGGAGTGGGTGTTCGCCGCGTTCCTGATCGGCACAGCCGTGGGGATTCCCATCGCCTACATCATGCCCATGACGGCGGTGCCCCAGCGGACGGCGCTCTCCCACGCTTGCGGCGCGCTGGCGGCGGCGCTGGTGGGCACGGCCGAATATTACCGCGAGACGCCCCACGGGTTCACCATGGTGGCGCTGGTCGTCGAAACCCTGCTGGGCTTCCTGACTTTCACGGGCAGCCTGATGGCCATGGGGAAGCTGCAGGAGGTGCTGCCCCAGCGGCCGCTCACCTACCGCAACCAAAACCTGGTGAACATGCTGCTGTTCGCGATTGCCGCGGGGCTCGGCCTGCGGCTGATACTGGTCCCCACCGATACCTGGATCTTCCCCATTTTCGCCGGGCTGGCCCTGCTGTTCGGCGTGCTGCTGATCATCCCCATCGGCGGCGCGGATATGCCCACGGTGATTGCGCTGCTGAACTCTTACGCCGGGCTTTCGGCCTGCGCCATGGGATTCGCGCTGGATAACAAGCTGCTGGTAATCGCGGGCGCCCTGGATGGCTCCTCGGGACTGATCCTTTCCATCATCATGTGCAAGGCCATGAACCGCTCGTTCGCCAACGTGCTGTTCGGCGCCTTCGGACAATTGCAGGCCACGGCGGCCAAAACCGAACAGCGGCACGTGCGCAGCGCCAGCGCGGAGGAGGCCGCGGCGATTCTGGAAGGCGCCACCAGCGTGATCATCGTGCCGGGCTACGGGCTGGCGGTGGCCCAGGCGCAGCACAAGATCCGCGAGCTGTTCGACACCCTCACGCGCCGGGGCGTAGACGTGAAATTCGCCATCCATCCGGTGGCGGGACGCATGCCCGGCCACATGAACGTGCTGCTGGCGGAGGCCGACATCCCCTACGATAAGCTGATGGAGATGGACGACATCAACTCCGAATTCGCCCAGTGCGACGTGGCCCTGATCATCGGCGCCAACGACGTGACCAACCCGGCCGCGCGCAACGACAAATCCAGCCCGATATACGGTATGCCGATTCTGGACGTGGACCGGGCCCGCACGGTGATGGTGATCAAGCGCTCCATGAGCCCCGGTTTCGCCGGCATCCAGAATGAACTGTACTATATGGAGAAGACCTTGATGCTGTTCGGCGACGCCAAGGCGTTCGTTTCCGAGATCGTCAAGGAATTGCCCGCGGGCGTGGCAGCGTAGCGGCCGCGGCACATCGGAATGCTGGCCGTCCACCTGGAAAACGGCGCGATTTCCCTGCGGCAGGTGCCTGTGCCGCGGCGCGGGGAGGGCTTCGCGCTGCTGCGGACCCTGGTGGCGGGCATCTGCAACACCGACCTGGAACTGCTGCGCGGGTATTACGGATTTGCCGGCACGCCGGGCCACGAATTCGTGGCGGAGGTGGTGGAGTCGGACACGCCCACGCTCCGCGGCCGGCGGGTGGTGGGCGAAATCAACCTGCCGTGCCGCCAATGCCCCTGGTGCGTGAAGGGTCTGGGGCGGCATTGCCCCTCGCGCACGGTGCTGGGGATTGTGAACCAACCGGGCGCGTTCCAGGAATATTTCGTGCTGCCCGACCGCAATCTGCACGTGCTGCCGGACGACCTGCCCGACGAGCGGGCCGTGTTTGCCGAGCCGCTGGCCGCGGCGTGCGAGATTCTGGACCAGGTGCAGATCCCGCAGCATGAGACGGTCGCCGTACTGGGCGATGGCAAACTGGGGCTGCTGGTTGCCATGCTGCTGGCCGCCCACGGCTACCCGGTACGCCAATTCGGACGGCACGCCGACAAGCTGCGGATTGCGCAACGCGAGGGCGTGGCTGTGGAAATAGCCGCGGGACCCCTGCCGGTAGCCGCATACCGCTGGGTTGTGGATGCCACCGGCAGCGCGGAGGGACTGCGCGGCGCCATTTCCATGGTGCGTCCATGCGGCACGGTGATTCTGAAATCCACCGTACACGGCGCCGTCGAGCTGGACACCGCGCCGGCCATTGTCCAGGAGATTACGCTGGTGGGATCGCGCTGCGGCCGTATGGAAGCGGCCCTCCCGCTGCTGAAGCACGGGATCATCCCGGTGGAGTCGCTGATCGCCGCGCGCTACAAGCTGGAGCAGGCCCCTGAGGCCTTCGCGCATGCCGCCCGGAGAGGGACGCTGAAAGTGCTGCTGGCGGGGTAACGTGCGGTCCAATTCCTGGAAGCGCGGGTAAGCCTACTGCCCGCCATCCGTCCGGAAGGATTTTTCTTCCCCGTACATGGTGATGAGCGGATGCCGCACGCGGGCGCGGTATTCATAGGTCTTGCCGGCGGCCAGGCCGGTGAGCCGGTAGCGGAATTCACCGGGCGACGATTGCACGGAGCCGGGCAGGTCGGTCCAAGGCTCGGTCTTCTCGGAGAGGTCCGTGCCGCCTTTTTTCTCGCGATACTGGAACCCGGTTTCCACCTGCGGCGCGCGGCCGAGGTCGAGGAGGTTGCCATGGAGCAGCGCGGCGCCGGTGCGGGCATCCCACTCGGCGCCGGCGGTGGCCACTTCGGGCGGCGTCACCCCCGGTTCCACGTTGGTGATCTTCAGCACCAGCGGGTCCGGCCAGCGGCGGTCGGTGTAGAGGCGCTGGGCGCGGTAGGCGGTGATGTGCAGGCCGTCATCCTCCTGCTTCCAGGTGGTCTTGGGCTTGACTTCCGGGCGGTATTCCACGATTTCATCGGATTGGCCCAGCACCGAAACGCGGGTGGCGGCGGTGGCTTTGAGCGAGCGAAGGGTGACGGTCTTGGACTCTCCCAGTTTCCAGGGATTCATGCGCGTCAGAAACGCGTAGACCGTGTTGGAGCGGGCGCTTTTGGTAAACCAGACGTTGTTCTCATTGGTGATGACCCAGGGGCGGACGTTCTTAATGGATTCGCCGTTGACGAAATTCCACAGCGCGATCTCACGCAGGCGCGATTCCTGCTCGATGGCGATTTGGCCATCCGGTTTGGGACCGATGTTGAGCAGCAGGTTGCCGCCCTTGGCGCGCGTTTCGATGAGCGTGTCGATCAGCTCCGTTCCGGACTTGTAGTTCTCGTTGGTGGCTTTCCAGGGCCACTCGGTTCCCATGGTGAGGTTACCTTCCCAGGCGCCCTTCAGGGCCACACCGGGGGTGTATTGTTCGGGCGTTTCCATGGCGCCGCGGGTGATGATGAGCTTGGGATTGAGCTGCCAGGCGTAATCGGTGAGCCCGGTGGCGGGGCCGTCGAAGAAGAAATAATCGATCGGCCCATAGTTGGTCAGGAGTTCTTTGAGCTGGCGGCGGGTGTAGTCGAGAAATTCCGGGATTTCGAACGGATAGACGCCCTTGACTTCGCGGTTAATGGGAATGCCGTGCTGGTGCAGCCAGTGGAAATCGTCGGGCGAAAAATAGAAACCGATGGCCATGCCGCGCTTGCGAAACGCATCCACCAGCAGGCGCGTGATGTCCTTGCCGTAGGGCGTGTGCATGACGCTGAAATCGGTGGTGGCGGTGTCCCACATGCAGAAGCCGGCGTGGTGCTTGGTGGTGAAGACCACGTACTCGAAGCCGGCCAGCTTCGCCAGCGAGGCCCATTGGTCGGGATCGTAACGTTGCGGATCGAAGTAGCCGGGGAGGGTGCCGAAGAAGCGGTCCACAAAATCGGGAGAGGCCCCCACCAGCGAGTGCGAGATCACTCCGGCGAGCGCGCCATCCACTCCCCAGTGGATGAAGAGACCGAATCCCCGGTCGCGGAACTTCTCCACCAACTGGGGATCGTTGCGATTGGCGGGGTCCGCAGGGTGGCCGGTCTGGGCGGGCGAAGGGAGGGCGGCGAGCGCCAGGAGGATGAGAAACCGCGTGGTCATAGCTGTTCTCGGATTCTATCGTGAATGATGGCCTGCCACGCGATGGCCGCGGTTGGCGCCGGTGGCGCATTCTGTGCAGGGCGGCGGGTTTCGGGCTATACTAATCCAAATCGCGGCTACGAGCGCCGCCCGTCGCGTCGCGGGAATGGTTGTTCGGAAGCACTCAGCCCAAACTCGGAAGGGGGATCATGCGTAATCCGATTGGCGTGTACCTGGCAATCGTGCTGGCAGCCGCCGCTGTCATGGGAATCCATGCTGCCAGCGATAAAGCGGAGGGCGGACCGCAGCCCCGCAAGGATGCCAAACACGCCGCGCCGGCGCCCAGGGCGGGCATCAAAACGCCGGGGGTACAGATTCCGTTTGCCAGCCTGAAGGCCGAGGCCGAAGTGGCCGCCGCGCCGCAGTGGATGGGGGTCGCGGACTTGCTGCTTCTGCCCGATGCGGCCAAAGGCACCCTGGACCGCCTGGACCTGAAGACCAACAAGCTGGGCGAACCGGTGGCCGACGTGAGCCAACCGTGCGGAGGCGCGATCGTCGCCTTCGGAAGCGTGTGGGTGCCCAGTTGCGCCAGCCAGGCGCTGGTGCGGCTCGATCCGAAAACCTGGAAAGTTACCGGCAAGGCCGCCACCGGCGTGGGCAGCGCGCAACCGGCCCTGGCCGCCAGCGCCGATAGCATTTGGGTGCTGAGCGACAACAAGACCACCCTTTTACGTGTCGATCCCGATACCAACATGGTGGTGGCGGAGATCCGCCTGCCGGCCGCCTGCCACAGCCTGATCTTCGGCGAAGCTGCCCTGTGGGTGACCTGCCCTTCGGACGACCGCCTGCTGCGCATCAACCCGCAAACCAACCTGGTGGAAAAATACATTGACGTGCCGGGCGAGCCGGAAACCCTGGCGATCGGCGAAAACTCGGTGTGGGTGTATTGCCGCAAAGAGGGCAAGCTGGAGCGCATCGACCCCAAGACCAACAAAAGCACCAAGACCATCGAATTGGACGTGCCCGCGGTGGATGGCGAAATCGCCATCGGGCTGGGCTCCGTGTGGGTCACCCAGCCGGGGTTTCCGCTCACCCGCATCGATCCGCAGACCGAAACCGTGGTGCAGCAGTTCTGGGGCGCGGGCGGCGGGGCTATCCAGGTGGCCGGGAATTCGCTGTGGCTGAGCAACCGCAATGAGAAGACCCTGTGGCGTATCGACCCCAAACGGGTGGCCGCCACTTTAGCCGAATGAGTCCGCCGAGGATTGAGCCGGACCGGCCCGGCCGAAACCAGACCACACCATGAAAAAATGCACCCTGCACGTAATTCCGATTTTGATCGCCGTGAGCCTTCCGGCATTCGTGGCGGGCCAGGACGCGCCCCCGGCATCCGGCGCGCCACCGAAGAAAGCAGGCATGCGGCGGCCTCCCAAGCCGGGCGTCTCCACACCTGGTGTGCGCAGGGAGATGTCGGCCATCACTCCCGACGCGGTGTTTGCGATCGAAGGCACGCCGGATTGGCAGGTGCTTACCGAAGACGCCGTGTGGGTAGCCAACGGCCCGCGGAACACCATCCACCGGCTGGACCCCAAAACCAACACCGTGGCTGCTGCCGTCACGGTGGGCCAGCGGCCGTGTTCCGGGCTGACTGCCGGGTTCGGCAGCATCTGGTCGCCCAGTTGCGGCGATCACACGGTGACGCGCATCGACGCCAAGACCAACCGGGTGGTGGCGACTGTGCCCGTAGGGCCGGCTGAAAGCGAAGGCGGAATTGCCGCCAGCCCGGAGGGCATCTGGCTGGTGACCGATCGCAAGGGCGTGCTCTCACGCATCGACCCGGCCACGAATAAGGTGGCGGGCGAAGTGGCCATCGCCCCGAATTCGGCCGCCTGCCTCTACGGTGAGGGCGCTATTTGGGTGACCACTCCGGAGAAGAACCTGCTGACGCGCGTGGACCCCAAAACCAACCAGGTGACGGCGACCGTGGAAGTGGGGCCGCAGCCGCGCTTCCTCACCGTGGGCGCCGGGTCGGTGTGGACCCTGAACCAGGGCGACGGCAGCATCTCGCGGGTGGATGCCAGGACGGCGCGGCTGATTACCAATATCGCCGTGGGCGTGCCGGGATCGGGCGGCGAGATCGCTTTCGGCGAGGGGCACGTGTGGGCCACCGTTTTCCAGATTCCGCTTTCGGAGATCGACCCGGAAACCAACCAGGTGATCAAACAGTGGTTCGGAGCGGGCGGCGATTCCGTGCGCGTGGGCCACGGCTCGGTGTGGCTTTCCAATCTGCGCCAGCAAAATATCTGGCGGTTTAGTCCGAAGCAGCCCTAGCTGCCAGGCGAGCGAGTCTTCTACCTCAGACCGGCGAGGCATGTGGACGCGGCCTTGGTGGGTCTCTCGCCAAGCCGGTGGATGAGTGGTCGCCGCCGGTTCGGCGATCGGGCAAAGGGGCCGCGCGCCAAACCCTGCGCCGTCCCTCCTAGGATCGCGAATGTCGGACAATGGAATCAGCGCCCACCCGGCACCATGTCCATCTTTTCCATCGTTCTGCTGATTTTGGGAGTCAGCCAGCTTTATTGGGCTTGGCGCGGCTATCGGTTCGCCACCGCCCATATCCAGCGGCGCGCGTGGCGCTGGGGCGTATGCGCGGCGGTGCTGGTGGTCTGGGTGGTGCTCTACCGGCTCAACATCGGCTCGTGGCGGGAACGCGCCACGCCGGTGCGCCTGACGCTCTACGACGCACTGCTGGTGGCGCCCTTCTGGTGGTGGGCCGCCAGTTCGCTGGTGGGGTTTCTGGTGGCGATGGTGTTCGCTATCCCGCAGTCCATCGTGGGCGGCGCGCGCTGGCTGGCCCGATGGCGCGCGGCGCACCGCACCCGCCCTGAGCTTTCGTCGCCGCCGCGGCGGGCGTTCCTGGAGCGAACCGCGGCAGTGGCCACCGGGGCGCCTTTCGTGGCCGGAGTATACGGCCTGTTCTACGGGCGGCTCAACCTGGAGATCGCTCCGCAGACCATCCGCCTGCCGCGACTGCCCCGCGCCTTCGAAGGGTTTCGCATCTGCCAGCTTTCCGATATCCACATCGGCCCCTTCATGACCGCCCAGCAGATCCGCAAGTATGCCGATATTGCCAACGCGCAAAAGGCCGATATGATCGTCCTCACCGGCGACTTCGTGACCTTCGACCCCGATACGCAAGGGCCGGTGGTGGATGCCCTGCGCGGATTGCGGGCGCCTTTTGGGGTCTACGGCAGCCTGGGCAACCACGACGCCTGGGCCGGCGTGGAGAAGTCGATTACGGAGCTGTTCCGCCAGGCGGGCATCCGGATTCTGCGCGGAACCAACGTGCCGATCGCGGAGCAGGGCGAGCAGTTCAATCTGATCGGGGTGGATTTCCAGAGCCAGCACGGCTTTGGGCCCTCGCCGCCGGTGGCGCACCTGCTGGCGAATATCGAGGGCCTGGTGGACCGGGATCGTGTCAACATTCTGATGAGCCACAATCCCGACACCTTCGACCGCGCCGCCCAGTTGGGCATCGACCTCAGCCTCGCCGGACACACGCACGGCGGGCAAGCCGCGCTGGAATTCATCAGCCCGGAGCTGGCTCCCAGCCGCCTGATCACCCCGTACGTGGCCGGTTGGTTCCAGAGGCCGGGCGGGCAACTCTACGTCAATCGCGGCATCGGCACCGTCTTCGTGCCCATCCGCATTGGCGCGCCGCCCGAGATCACCGTGTATTCGCTGACGCGAGGCTGAGGCGGAGCCGGCCGTCAATAATCCAGGTGGTAGATCATCGGCGTCCCATCCCCTGCGAACTGGCAGGCGACTTTGGGCGTTTTCAGGGCTATCGTGAGCCACTTGCGGCTCTTCTTGACGCGGTCATCGGGATTCATCGACTTCAGCGTTTCCAGGTCTACGGTGGCGAACTTGTAACTGTTCACCGCCGGAACCGTACTGTCGCTGGTGCTGATCGTCCACGTCCCGCCGCGATAAGTCACCTTATTGGCGGGGACTTTCTTGACCCAGTTCAGCACCTCCGCCTGGGCGCTCTTATCCATCGAGCTGATCATCAGAGTGCTCAGGGATTTCTCCCGCAGTTTGGCCAGCGAGGACGCCAGCTTTTCGATGGAGCCGTCGTGACCGGCGTAGATGTGATCCTTGGTGAACTTATCGTCGATGAGCGCTTTGCCCATCTTCTTCTTGGCCAACTTCGTGAGGGCCTCCCGCAGTTGTTCAATCGTGGTGGGAGCGCCTGAACCGTTGGGCTTCCATGTCGTGCTTGCCATTGGATTCTCCTTCGACGGGCACCGATCGGTGCCCTTTTTGGTTTCATCTGTAAATGCGATAAGGAGCGGCGGGAATTGTCATCCAAGGCGGAAGAATGCAGGTGCTGGGATTGTTGTGGTACCGGTACCGCGGCGAGAGGCGGCGGCCGCGCACGGGAACCCGTGGCCGATCAGTGTGCCCCGGCAGAGGCACTCGGGGCGCCGATCACATCGGCGTAGACTTCCATCAACTGGCGCAGGTCGGCGAGGTCCTTTTCGGCGCAGTTGCAGAGCGGCGGCCGCACGGGGCCGGCGGGCATGCCGAGGATCTCCATGGCGGCCTTCATCACCGCCACTTCGTATCCCTTGGTGCGTTCGCGCAGGGCATACAGCGGGTGAACGTACTTCTCCATGAGGCCGTCGAGGCGGGCGAAATCGCGGGCCAGCCCAGCCTCGGCGAGTTGCAGCGAAAGACGCGGCGCGATGTTGGAAATGCTGGAGGTGTAGGCCTGCACGCCCACCGCGAAGTAGGCGGGCACGCAATCGTCGCCAAGGCCGCCAAGCCACGCCAGGCGATCACCCACCGATTGCATGATGCGCTGGTATTTGCGCGCGTCGCCCTGGCCGTCCTTCCAGAAGGTGAGGGTGGGGACGCGGTCGGCCAGGCGCTCTACCATGGAGGGCGTGAAGACCGCCCAATCGCGGCTGTAGACCATCAGCGGCAATCCGGTGGCGGCGCCGATTTGCTGGTAATAGGCGACGGCGCCCTCGAACGGCGCATTGGAGTAGTAGGGCGGCAGGACCAGGATGCACGCGGCCCCCGCCTTTTCGGCGCGCCGGGCGATTTCCGCGCCCAACGGCCCGTTGAAGCCCGTTCCGGCCACGACCGGCATCCGGCCGGCCGCCGCGTCCACGGTCACCCGGACCACGTCTTCGATCTCGCCGGGCGTCAGCGAGTAGACCTCGCCGGTGCCGCCCGCCGCCACCAGGGCGCAGAACGGATGGCGCGCCATTTCGTCCACGTTGCGAGCCAGTGCATCCAGGTCGAGCGAGAGGTCGTGCCGGAAAGGGGTAACGGGGAAGCCCAGCGCGCCCCGCAGGCGTTCTCTGAGTGACATGCTTCCAGTGTAACGTCGCGGCGGCCGCACGCGGGGTTGTGAGTAGCGACGGGTGCGCGACAGGCTACCGGAAGCCACTCGCCGCGGGGATTTGCGTTATCGGCGGGCCCACTGTTTTCTGGCGCGGAAGGACGGGTTCCGGCCGGCGGGGAAGTGAGCGCGGCTACTCCCAGCGCAGCGAGTTGGCCGGGTCCACGGCGGCGGCGCGGCGGGCGGCGAACAGGCCCACGGCCAGCAGCAGGGCGCAGACGGCGAGGATGGTCGGCGGATCGGAACTGTGGATGGCCCACCGCTTTGGGGCGGGAAGGACGGTTCCGGCCGGCGGGGAAGTGAACGCTGCTACTCCCAGCGCAGCGAGTTGGCCGGGTCTACGGCGGCGGCGCGGCGGGCGGGCAGCCAGGCGGCGAACAGGCCTACGGCCAGCAGCAGGGCGCAGACGGCGAGGATGGTCGGCGGATCGGTCGGGGTGATGCCGTAAAGCAGCGAACCGAGCAGGCGCGTGAGGGCCAGCGATGCCGCCAGGCCGCCCGCGATTCCGAGCAACATGAGGCCCAGGCCATCGAACAGGACGCCGCGCACCAGTTGGGCGGAGTGGGCGCCGAGCGCCAGGCGGATGCCGATTTCCCGCGTCCGCTGGGAGACCGCATACGCCAGCACGCCGTAAAGGCCGACCACCGCCAGCAGCAGCGCCGCGCCGGCGAAGATGCCGAGTAGAAGCGAGACGAGCCGCGGACGAGCGACCGATTCGGCCACCACCTGGTCCATGGTCTCGATGTGCGAGACGGCCTGATCGGGATCGACCGCGTGCACCGCGGCGATGGCGGCCGCAGCGACCGATTCCGGCGCGAGCGCCGTGCGAACGACCAGCGCACCGAAATAGGTGGGCGCCTGGGCCTGATTGAGGAAGATGGTGGGCTGCGGTTCGACGGTGAGATCCGTTTGCCGCGCGTTGGCGGCGATGCCGACGATCACGCCGTGGGTGATGTTCCAATCGAGGCCGAGCCGCGCGCCAATGGGATCTTCGCCGGGGAAGAACTTTCGGACGAAGGCTTGATTCACGATGATGCCGGGCTCGGAGGAAAGCGTATCGTGCTGGTTGAAGTCGCGGCCGCGGAGGAGGGGAATCCCCATGGTGGCGAAGTACTCGTTGCTGACCATCATAAAGTCGGCGCTCGTCTGCAGGCCCGGAGGCGGCGCGGGACGATCCATGCGGCGGAAACCCGATCCGGCGACTTCGCCGACCATGGGAAGAAACTGTGCCGAACTGGCAGACTGCACACCAGGGAGCGCGCGAATCCGCGACAGAATTTCATTCCAATACGCGGCCCGCCGTTGATTCTGGTAGTAGCGGACTGGCGCAAAGAACATGCGCAGGGTGAGGATGTGGTCCGTGCGGAAGCCGCGGCTGACGTTGATCTGGTTCAGAAAGCTACGGGTAAGAAGCCCGGCGCCCACCAGCAGCACCAGCGACACGGCCACTTCGCCAATCACCAGCAGTCCGCGGATGCGGCCTCCCCGGCCGGTGGTGCGAACCCCGCTTTGCTTGAGGGCGGCGTCGAAATCCGTGCGGGAAAGGGCGAGTGCCGGAACGAGGCCGAACAGGAGCGTGGTGCCCAGGCAGAGCGCCAGACTGAAGATCAGCACGCGCCAGTCGAGTTGCACGCCATCCATGCGCGGCAGCGCCAAAGCGGGGAGCGAGGCGACGATGGCGCGCAGCCCCAGAAAGGCCAGCGCGATGCCTAAGACGCCGCCGGTGACCGAAAGCAGCAGGCTTTCGGCCAGTAATTGCAGCGCGATGCGCACACGGCCGGCGCCCAGAGCAGCGCGGACGGCCAACTCGCGGCGGCGTTCGGCGCCGCGCATCAGCAGCAGGTTGGCCACATTGCCCGCGGCAATCAGGAGGACTAAAGTGACGGCGCCGAACAGCACGAGCAGGGCCGTGCGGACGTCGCCGGTGGTTTGCTGATAGAGCGAGAGCACCCCGGCGGTCCAACCTTCACTGTTCATCGGGCGTTCGATGGCGATCTCGCGGGCCACGCGGTTGAGATCCGTTTGGGCCTGGGCGACCGAAACGCCGGGTTTCAACCTGGCGATCACGCTGAGGTAGCGGCCTTCGTCCGAGCGCGTGCCGCGGACAATCTGGATGGGAATCCACAGCTCCGCGTGGGCGAAGGGGAGATCGAACTGCTTGGGCATCACACCGAGGATTCGGTAGGGCTGATCCCAGAGGCTCACGGTGCGGCCGATCACCGACCGATCGCCCGCGAACTGCTGCCGCCACAAGCTGTAGCTGAGAACCACCACGTTGGGGCCGTTGGGGACGTCCTCGCTTTCGGTGAACGTCCGGCCCAGAAGCGGACGCACACCCAGGATGGGGAAAAACGCGGCTGAGACCTGCTCCGCAGCCACTTCGCGCGGCTGCCCGAAACCGCTCAGGCCCATGGGAATGGAGACCATGGCGGCCATCGCGTCGAACGAGACGGTCTTATCGCGCCATTCCAGGAAATTCAAGGGGCTGGCCGGGTTCTGCTGGTGGCGCGGCCCCAAGGCACCGGTGGTGTTCCGTTTGGGCGGATGCTCCCACAGCATCACGATGCGATCCGCTTGCGGGAACGGGAGCGGCCGCAGCAGCACGGCGTTGATGAGGCTGAAGATGGCCGCATTGGCGCCGATGCCGAGGGCCAGGGTGCCGCAGGCGACCGCCGCGAACAATGGCGCGCGCCGCAATCCGCGGGCGGCAATGCGCAGATCGCGAAGCAGGGTTTCGAGGGCGTGGAAACTCCACTCTTCGCGGCTCTGCTCCAGAATGGCCGTGCGGTTACCGAAGTGCGCGCGGGCGGCCAGCGCGGCCGCTTCCGGGCTCATGCCGGCTTCCACCAGCTCGTCGGCTTTCTCGGCGATGTGGGCGGCGATCTCGCCGGCCAGTTCGTCATCGAGTTGGCGGCGGTGGAAGAGACGGCCGAGGCGGCTCATGACTCGGCCGGCCGCATCACCCGGCTGATGCCCGCGAGCATCCGGTCGAAGCTGGACACCTCACGCTGCAGCTTCTTTCTTCCGGCGGCGGTGATTTTGTAGATCCGCACCTTGCGATTGCGCGCCGAAAGGCCCCACTCCGCATCCACCCAGCCTTCGCGGAGCAGGCGCTGCAGCGCGGGGTAGAGGGTGCCCTCTTCGACCTGGAGCAGATCGCCGGAGAATTGGCGGATGTGTTGGGCGATGGCGTAGCCATGCAGAGGGCCGCTCCGCAGCGTCTGGAGCACCATCATCTCCAAGGCGCCGGGGAAGAGGTCGCGCCGTTCGTTCTTCATTGTTTGTCTCGATGCCTTGACGCTCTATGCATAGAGTGGCGCAAAGAGGGCAGGTTGTCAAGGGGCGGCCCCGGCGCCACCATCGCCCGGTGGGATCGGCGATACAGTAAGAGCATGTCCAAAAAATTTATCGGGATGTTCCTTGGGTTGTGCCTGGCCGCCGGACTTTCCGCCGCGTCGCGGAACCTGCAGATTTACTGGATTGACGCCGAAGGAGGCGCAGCTACCCTGATCGTGAGCCCCAGCGGCGAAGCGCTGCTGGTGGATACCGGCAACCACACGCCGGACGATCGGGACGCCAAACGGATCTACGCGGCAACCCAAAAAGCGGGATTGACGAAGATCGACTTCCTGCTCACCACCCATTTTCACAGCGACCACATTGGCGGCATGGCGGCGCTGGCCAAGATGATTCCAATCGAGATGTACCTGGACCACGGCGAATCGGTCGAAATGGCGCGCCCGCAGGTGGCCGCGGCTTATAAGGCCTATGTGGAGCAGAGCCAGGGCAAGCGCCGGATTCTGAAGGCCGGGGACCGGATCCCGCTGAAGGGCGTGGAGGTGCAGGTGATCGAATCGGCCGGCAAGGCCATTACCAAGGCAATGCCCGGCGCGGGGGAGCCCAACGCGGCGTGCGCCGATTTCAAGCCGCACGGCGTGGAGCCGGACCCGGACAACGACCAGAGCGTGGGCATTGTGGTGCGGTACGGGAAGTTCCGCTTCATCGACATGGGCGACCTCACCTGGAACTATGAGCAGAAGCTGGTTTGCCCCAACAACCTGATCGGGAAAATCGATCTCTTTCAAACCACCCACCACGGCCTGGAGCGTTCCAACTCGCCGCAATTTGTGTGGGCCATTCAGCCGCGGGTGGTGGTGATGAACAACGGACCGCACAAGGGCGGACCGGCCAGCGTGTTCGAGATTCTGCGCAAATCGCCGGGCCTCGAAGACATCTGGCAGGTACACCTGGCGCTGGGCACCCCCAAAGACGTGAACACCGACGAGAAGATGATCGCCAACCTGGAGCCTAGCGCGCAGTGCAAGGGCAACCTGACTGAGGCCTCGGTGGATTCCAAAGGCCAGTACACGGTGACCAATCTGCGCAACGATTTCAGCAAGACCTACCAGGCGCGGTAGGTGGGCATGGGGGCCGGGTCAACCGGCTCCCTTGCGTTCACGGCTCCGGGCTACTTGTCCTTGGGCGTGCCGTAGGTGATGCTGGATTCGCCCTCGTACTTGTGATAGTTCCGGAAGTCGATGGCGTTGCGGCTGCAGTAGTTGGTGCCGCGCTCGCAGCTCAGCGATTCCGAGTGCACCGGAAGCAGGTGCTGCTTGGCGTCTCCCAGCCGGACGTACTGGTAATCGGTGGCGGACTCCACGTGGTCGGTCGGGAAGTCCGACGGGAAGCCGATGGCCTGCATCTCAATGCGCAGCACGCGGGCGGTCTGCGGGTCGATCCACACCGACCCCTGGTAGGCCGGCTGGTAGCCCTGCGATCCCATGTGGATCTCCCAGTGGGAATTCTCGCGCTTCACCGAGAAATCGTAGAGCTTGGCAACGATTCCGGAACTGCGCGACTCGCCCTTGGGGCGGAAATCCGCCGCTGTGGCGGGGGAGAACAGGTCGATGAGCAGGGTGCCGAACTCGCCGGTGGACCACGATCCGCCGATCTCCTCAATTTTCTTGTTCACCGGCCGGCCGTCGATGGTGATGTTGCGGTAGTCCTCTTTGCCGTTTTCATAGACCACGTTGGTGGAAACCACGTCGATCGGCTGCCAGTTTACGTGCGCGGTTTGGCTCTGGTAGCGGGCCATCACTTCTGTGCAGACGTAGGCCGGCAGGGCTTCGGTGAAATCCAGGGCGGCATCGGCAGCACGGCGGATGAGATCGTCGCCCTGCCGGGGGAACCTCATGGGGGTGGTGTCCTCATCGCCGCCGCGGTAGACGCCTGGGGGCGGCCCACCGGTGGCGCCGTTGCCCGCGGCGCTAGCCACCGCAACCGGGGCGGGAGCGGCAGCCGGGGCTGGATTGGCGGCGCCGTTGGGCGGAGCCTGCATGTCCGGCGGATTATCGGCCGACTGCTCCCGCGAGGCATCGGCCGGCTTGCCGCGGACCAGCCGTGGACGGCCCGGATCGTCGGGATCCTGGGAAGGCGGCGGAGCGTTCTCCGCCGAACGGGACAGGGTCGGAGGGTTGTCCGAAGTACTGGCAGAAGAGGTGCTGGAACTGCCGGCGCCGGATTGGCCGGTGCTGGATTGAGCAGTGCTGGATTGAGCAGTGCCGTGCTGGGAGCCGGGCGCGTCCTTAGCCCAGGTGTCCACCGCGTCACCATCCTTACTGGCCGTGGAGGTTCCTTCGGCTGGCTTTTCCCAGTACACGTTAACGGCAGTCATGGTGCCGTCCTGCGCTTCCGGACCTTCGATGGAAACCTGGTCGCCCATGTTGAACTTGGGGTTCTTGAGCTCGTCGCCGTTCTTGTAAAACTTGGTCTTATCGTTGCGCTTGAAATCCAGCACGCGGTGATCGCCCAGCTCGAGCGAGATGACTTTGGCGTCCATATTCTTCAACTTGCCGCGGAAGTTGGGAAGCGCGCCGGTGTCCGTTTTGGGCTTGGGGGTCTTGCTGCCCCGGCTGGGAATGGGGATCGGGATACCGCCGCCCGGGTAGCTGCCGGGGGGGTAAGATCCAGGGGGATAGGAACCGGGAGGGTAGCCGCCTCCGGGATAGCCACCGGGAGGGTAACCACCGGGGGGGTAAATCTGGGCGGAAACCACGCCTAGGCCGAGAACCATACCGGCCAGTAGGCCGACACTACGAGCAAGCAAGGTTGGATACCGCATCACACGGAGTGAGATGCCTGCCGGTCCCGGAAGGTTACCTGAGTTTTCGAGCATAAAGGTTAGGTGGAGTTTTCCGTAGTAAATATTACCGGGCTCGGCGGATCGTTTAAATTAAAAGGGGGGATGCCGCCGTGAATGCTAGCCGCCTGCTGGTTGTGGACGCCGATCCGGCGGTGCATGAGCTGCTTCGGCCGGCCTTGGGACGGGCGGGAACGGTCCAGGACGTTTACGATGGCCGTGAAGCTCTGGCGCAGCTCAAGAGCCTGGCTTGCGATGTGGTGGTGGCCGGCCAGGATCGCAACGGCTTCGAGGACGCTGTCCGGTTGCTGCGGCGCGTCCACGCCGTGCGGCCGGAAGCGCGCGTAATTCTGACGGGCGAACCCGATCCGCACCGCGTGATTGACGCCATTCGCGGCCGGGCTTTCAGTTATTTCCACAAGCCGCTTTCGGCGGCCCCGGTGGCCGATATGGTGCAACAGGCGCTACAGGCGGATTCCTGGAAGGACGATATTCGGGTGGTCTCCGCGCGCCCCGAATGGGTCACCCTGGAAATCCGCTGTAAATTCGGGGCTAATGAGCGGGCTACGCAGTTCCTGCGGGAGATGCAGCCGGATTTGCCGATTGTGATCCGCGACGACATGGCGGTGGCTTTCCGCGAATTGCTGATGAACGCCATTGAGCACGGTGGCAAATCAGACCCCCACAAACGCGTGCGGGTGAGCCTGCTGCGCACGTGTACCTCGCTGATCGGCCACATCCAAGACCCGGGGATTGGGTTCTCCCTGAATTCCCTGCCCCACGCGGCCATCTCCAACCCCGAGGATTCCCCCATCAAGCACGTCGAGGTGCGGCTGGAAAAGGGCCAGCGGCCGGGCGGCTTCGGCATCCTCATGACGCGCAACATGGTGGACGAGCTGTTATATAACGAGCGCGGCAATGCGGTGCTGTTCGTGAAGCATTTGAAGTGAGCGGGCGAGCGTGGGGGCTTAACTGGCTGCCAGGGCGGCTGCCGGAGGAGCGCGGGAGCCAGCGCCGCGCCTCGGGGGCCGCTGCTACTCCTCTAATGCCCGGTCTAAAATGGCCAAAGCTTCGTCCATCTCCTCGCGTGAAATGGTCAGCGGCGGCGTCAGGGTCAGAACCGTGCCCATGGTGACCTTGAAACTGAGGCCCAGTCCAAGCGCGCGGTACAAAACGCGTTCGGCCGCGGCGGCGCTAGCCAGTTCCACGCCCAGCAGCAGGCCTAATCCCCTGACGGCGCGAATCACCGGCCGGCGCACCTGCATTTCGCGGAGCCGGGCGAGGGTGTACTCACCCATCTCGCGCGCCTTCTCGGGGAGTTGGTTTTCTTCGATGTACCCGATGGCCGCCAGGGCCGCCGCACAGGCCACCGGATTTTTCTCGTGGGTGTAGTGGCCCAGCGCTCCCTCGGCAGCCACGTCCAGGTCATCGCGCGCGATGAGCGCGGCCAGCGGGAAAATCCCGCCCCCCAAGGCCTTGCCGATCAGCAGCATATCCGGGATGACGCAGAAATTCTCGCAGGTGAACATACGGCCGCTGCGCCCCAGCGCGTGGGGGATTTCATCGAAGATGAGCAGCGCGCCGCAGCGGTCGCAAGCGTCTCTCAGGATTTGGAGATAGCGTGGCGGCGGGATCAGCGAAGTGGCGCGCACGGTCTCTACGATCACCGCGCCCACATCCCCCTCGCGACGCAACACGTAATCGACATGCTCGGCGCAGGCGCAGGAGCACTCCGTGCCGCACTGGAACGGACACTGCGCCGGATCGGGTGGCGACACGTGCAAGGCCCCCGGAAGCAGCGGCTCCATGCCGCGGCGAAAGATCTCCTCCCCGCCCACCGAAATGGCGTCGAGCGACGCGCCGTGAAAGGAATCCCAGAGCGAAATGGTCTTATAGCGGCCCGTGGCGACGCGCGCCAGCTTCAGCGCCATACCCACGGCGCTGGTTCCGCCAGGCGCGAACAGCACCTTGTTCAGGCGGCCGGGCGCCAGTTCGGCCAGCTTCTTCGCCAGGCGAATGGCCGGCAGGTTGGTGTAGCGCCGCGGGCAGAAAGACAGCTCGCGCATCTGCCGGGCAATGGCGTCGATCACCCGCGGGTTGCCGAAACCAACGTGGTGGACGTTGTTACCGTGGAAATCCAGGTAACGGCGCCCTTCGAGATCTTCGATATAGCTGCCCCGGCAGCCTGCCAGCACGTTCAGGCAGGGCGTGGATAGCGATTGGTGCAGGAACCAGCGCGCATCTTCGGCAAGCCACTCCCGCGTGGTCTCATTGAGATGCTCCGCGCTCCAACGGCCGCGCGCCGGCGACCGGTTGCCTTCCCCTTCGGGACTCATCCTACAACCCTACCCCGAATTCGCCCCCACAAGCACGGTTGGCGGACGCACAAGACCCGGAAAGGGCGGCGGTCTGGCGGCGGGCGCGAAACTCGTACCTCCCGGTGCGCGCGGCGGGCGGTTGCAAACCACGACAAGAGCGCGCCCCACTCTGAACCGGCGTAGCACGCCGACCTCCGCCAAGTGCGCGGCCAGCGCACCGGCAAACAGCCACACCAGGACGGCCATCCAGATCCAGCTTGCCAATGACATCCTGAGAGTCTATCGGCTGAAACCGGCCGCGGCTGTAGAGTGAATTTTGCACCGCTCGCAGAACCACAAACCCCCGAGACGGTGCCAGTCCGGCCCTCGCACGGCGTATCATAATCAAGGGAGGCCGTCCGGTCCATGCCAGGAGGGGGGCACACGGACAAGGAGTAGCATTAGAGAGATGGCGCCGGAGGAGAGACCCGTAACCAAACTCCTGCAGCAGTGGAGCGGGGGCAGCAAAGAGGCTCTGGACCAGCTCATGCCGCTGGTCTACGATCAGCTTCGCAAGCTGGCCTCGCGCTGCCTGGCGTCGGAGCGTCCCGGCCACACCCTGCGCGCCACGGCGCTGGTGAATGAGGCTTATCTGCGCCTGGTGGATTCCGACCTGGACGTCAACAACCGGGTCCATTTCTTTGCCATCGCGGCCCGCCTCCTGCGCCAGATCCTGGTGGACCACGCCCGCACCCAGAACCGCCAGAAGCGCGGGGGCGGAGCGCTCAATCTGACCTTGGACGAGGCCATTCTGGTGGCTCCCGGCGAGTCCGGGCTGGTGGAATTGGACGACGCACTCCAGCGCCTCGCGGCCGTCGACCGGCGCAAGAGCGAAGTGGTGGAACTGCTGTACTTCGGCGGCCTCACGTACGATGAAACGGCCACCGCCCTGGGCATATCACCGGCCACCGTTCATCGTGAATTGCGCATGGCCAAGGCCTGGCTCTTCACCGAACTGGCAGACGGTTAGCAGTGTAGACCGCGCGTCTCATGCCGGAACTTGCCGATCCCGAAAGCTGGAAGCGCCTGGAGGAACTCTTTCAACGGGCCTTCGACATGGCGCCGGCCGAGCGAGTCCCCTTCCTCGACCAAGCGTGCCAAGACGAACCCACCCTGCGCCGCAAAGTGCAGGCCATGCTGGACGCCGCCACCCAGCCGGGCGATTTCCTGTCGGCGCCGGTCGAAAACGCCGCCCGCAACCTGCTGGCGCCCCATGGCCAGGACACCTTGCAGCCGGGCACCACCATCAGCCACTACCAGATCGTGTGCCTCCTGGGCACCGGCGGCATGGGCCGCGTTTACCGGGCCCGCGATACGCGGCTCGATCGCGACGTGGCCATCAAAACCCTCGCGCCCAACGTGATTCCAAGCCTGCGCGGCCTGCAGCAACTCGAACAGGAAGCGCGCGCGGCCTCCGCCCTCAACCACCCCAACATCCTCACCATTTACGATGTGGGCGAGTTTGAAAACCTTCGTTTCATCGCCTCCGAATTCGTAGATGGGCCCAATCTGGGAAAGAAGCTGGCCGGCGGCCGGCTCCCCGTGCCGGCGGCGCTCGAAATCGCCATCCAGGTGGCTTCCGGGCTGGTGGCCGCGCACGCCGCCCAGATCGTCCACCGCGACATCAAGCCGGAGAACCTGGTGATCCGCGCGGACGGCCTGGTCAAGATCGTCGATTTCGGGATTGCCAAATTGAGTGAGGAGCGCTGGAACACGCGCGTTCCGGCCGCGGCGCCCTCGGGCGGCCAGTCCCGTACCGGCGCCATCATCGGCACCGCGAAGTATATGTCGCCCGAGCAGGCGCGCGGGTTGCGCGTGGATGGCCGCACGGACATCTTCAGCCTGGCGGTGGTGATTTATGAAATGATCGCCGGGCAAGCGCCCTTCCAGGGCGACACCGACAGCGACGTGGTCGCGGAGATCCTTAAGACCGATCCGCCCGCGCTGGGGCAGGCGGTCCCCGGGGTGCCCGCGCAACTCAGCCGGATCGTGGCCCGGGCCATGCGCAAAAATCGTGACGAGCGCTACGCCAGCGCCGAAGAATTGCGCGCCGATCTGACCAGCCTGCGCGACGACCTGAACTTTCGCGCCAAGCTCGGCGCCGGCCCGGCGTTCCATCTTCTCCGCACGCGGCGCGGCCTTTTTACCGGCCTGGCGGCGGCCGCGGCGGTGGGCGCAGGGTATTACGCGTGGCGCGCCGTTTCGCACTCCGGCGCCACCGCGCGCCCGCGCAGCCTGGCGATCCTTCCCTTCCGCAACATCCGCCCCGACCCCGCCACCGATTTTCTGGGGTTTTCGCTGGCCGACGCCATCATCACCAAGCTGGGTTCCATCAGCCTCCTCACCGTGCGGCCTTCTTCCGCCGTCGCCGCTTACCGCAATCGGGAGGTCGACCCGCGCCAGGCGGCCCGCGCCCTGAGCGTCGACACCCTCCTGACCGGCAGCTATATCAAAGAGGGCGACGATCTGCGCATCACTGCCCAACTGGTGGACGTGAAGGCGCTCAACATCCTGTGGCAGGACACCATCGACGTCCGGTACGACAATTTGATTTCGGTGAACGACCGCGTGGCCGAAAGCATCATTTCGGGGCTGGAACTGAACCTGTCTCCGTCCGAAATGCAAACCCTGAAGCTGGACAACCCCACCAATCGCGCCGCCTACGAAGACTATCTGCGCGGCGTGGACCTGTATGCCATGAACGATTTCGAAAGCTCCATCGCCATGCTGGAGAAGTCGGCCGCGCTCGATCCCCATTATTCACCGGCGTGGACGCACCTGGGCCGCGCGTACGAGGCCAATGCCTCGCTGCAGTTCGGCGGACGCGAGCAGTATCGCAAAGCGTTAGCCGCCTACCAGCAGGCCATCCGCCTGAACCCGTCATCCATCGAGCCGCGGGTTTACATGGCCAACCTGTTCACCGACACCGGCCAGGTGGAAGAAGCCGTGCCGCTGTTGCGCGCGGCCCTCGCTAAGAACCACAACAGCGCCGCGGCCCATTGGGAACTGGGCTACGCGTACCGTTTCGGGGGCCTGCTCGAAGACTCCGTGCGCGAATGCGACCTCGCGCGCCGCATCGATCCGTCCATCAAAATCGGCAGCTCCGCCAACAACGCGTATTTCTACCTGGGCCGCTACGACGAATGGCTTGCCAGCCTGCCGGAGATGAACTCGGCTTACATCCTGTTTTATCGCGGGCTGGGCGAACTCTATAAGAGCGATACCCACCAGGCGGCCGCGTATTTCGACCGGGCGTACGACCTCGATCCCGCGCTGCTGCAAGCCGACATCGGCAAGGCCTTGTCCTTCGATATTGCCCACAACAACGCGGCCGGCATTCAACTGCTGCGCGAAGTGGAAAGCAAAATCCTGGACCGCGGCGTGACCGATGCCGAGGGCATATATAAGGTGGCGCAGGCCTACGCCCTCCTCGGCGACAAGCCGGCGGCCTTGCGCCTGTTCGGGCAGTCCATCCGCGGCGGCTTCGTCTGTTATCCGTACTTTCAAACCGACCCGCTGCTGGCCAACATCCGCCAGGAACCGGGCTTCGCCGGCCTGATGGAGGAAGCCCGCCGGCGCAGCCAGGCGTTCCAGGCCCGCTTCTCACCGGCCGCGCAATAGCGGCGACGGGCGTGGTAGGGTCCTGTGCGCGCCCACCGTACGCCGGAAGACGAACTGGCAGAAGAATCTCGTCCCATTGAGGGATCGCTCACCGCGGGCGTCGGCAAATCCGTCAGCGAGCCGGCCCTACCGCCGCTGGCCGCACCCGTAAAAAAAATTCCGCGACCTTGAGGGGATTGGGCTCCTGGCGTCGCATATGGTGGCAGAGGACGACAGCGTCCGCCGCGGCCGCGAAAATGATTCGCCGGCCAAGGCCGATGCCATGTCCCCGCCGGATCCGCCGCGCGAGAACTAGTCCTCAACCTTATTACTTACAGGAGAAAGCACCATGCGTAACGATACTCTACTTGTCTCTCCGGCAGCCCGGCCCAGCCGCGTTGTCCGGTTCCTCGCCACCCAGATGGCCGGCGTCGCGGCCTGCGCGTTTCTGGCCTTTGCGCAAACTAACGTCCTTCCACTGCCCGCCTCTCAGGCCAGCACCGTCCCTTCCAACGGCGATGTGAACCCCTACGGCGTGGCGTTCGTGCCCTCGTCAGTTCCCACCGATGGCACTCTGCAACAGGGCAGCATCCTGGTTTCCAATTTCAACAATAACCTGAACCTCCAGGGCACCGGCACCACCATCGTGCAGATCTCGCCGCAGGGCAAGACCTCGCTCTTCTTCACTTCCACCCAGTCCGGTGTGCAGGGCCTCTCCGCGGCGCTGGGGATTCTGTCCGATGGGATCGTCATCGCCGGCTACCTGCCCAGCACGGACGGCACCTTTGAAACCGCCGGACCGGGGGGCCTTCTGTTTATCGATCGTCACGGCGTGCTGTTGGGAAGCCTCACCAATACCACGGACTACAACGGCCCCTGGGGCATGGCGGTCAACGATCGCGGCAACGGCATCGCGCTGATCTTTATCTCTAATGTGGAAGCCGGCACGATTACCCGCCTGGAGCTCAATTACAGCGCCTCGGGCGAATCCGCCAAGGTACTCGCCACCACCGTCATCGGCTCGGGCTTTATGCACTCGGGCGATCCGGCCGCCTTCGAAGTAGGACCCTCCGGCCTGGCCTATGACCCCACGCGTGACATTCTCTACGTGGCCTCGGAAGTGGATAGCGCCGTCTACGCCATCGAGCGCGCCAGCACCACCAATGGCGCCGGCACCGGAACGCTCATCTATCAGGACCTTACCCATCTGCACGGGCCGCTGGATCTGGCACTGGCGCCCAACGGCCACCTGGTGGTGGCGAACAGCGACGGCCGCAATGCCGATCCCAACCAACCCAGCGAGCTGGTGGAGTTTACCACGGGCGGGAAGTTTGTGGCGCAGTACTCGGTCGACCCCAATAACGGCGGCGCCTTCGGTCTGGCCATCGAGTCTATCGGTCTTGGGGTAATCCGGGTCGCGGCCGTGGATGACAACCAGAATGTCCTGAATATGTGGATGACCATCGTCAACTAACTCAGTAACTTCCCAAGTTCAGTACCTTCCCAAGGCTTTACTGGCCGGCGCCGCGGACCTGGAATGCAGGGCCGCGGCGCCGTTTTTTGGTGTCAGTCGAAGCGGCCGGAGCGATGCCCAGTCACTTACTGTTTTGCCCGTGGCGCTCACTGGCGCGGCGGGATCTATCGCCGCACTTCCGCCGCGGCACCTCCGGGGCATCGGCGCGGACCCCGGACACTCCCGGCTTGTCCCTGCCGTCGGCAGGCTTCTGCTGCTGGCAAGCGCCGTTGAAAATCTTCCGCAGCCGGGTGCGGTGAGTCGTGGCAGGCACGATCCTGCCGATCCGACGGCCGCCCTGGAGCACAACCTGAATCCGTCTTGGGACGCCGCAGCCGACCAGCTTCACTGTGTAGAACGCCGCTAAGCTCGGCACCCTCCGCGTCTCCGCGTCAACTTGTTCCGCCGCTCCTCGCGCTAAGCTGAAAGGACCGCCGAGCGCGGGCCGCTGAACGCTCATGCACATCCGTCACGATCTCACCGCCCAATCCCTGGCGCCCAAAGTGCGGCGCATGTTTGAAATCTCGGCTGCCAAGATTCGCTCGCTCGAAAAGGCCTGGGACCCGTCGCAAGGTTCGCCGGTCTTCACCGCCGCCGGCCGCTACACCACCCGCGGATGGACCGAGTGGACGCAGGGCTTCCAGTTCGGAAGCGCCATTCTGCAATTCGACGCCACCGGGGAGCGCGAGTTTCTGGACGCGGGCCGCCGCCAGACGGTGGCCTGGATGGCGCCGCACGTCAGCCACATGGGCGTCCACGACCACGGTTTTAACAACATCAGCACTTACGGCAACCTGCTGCGCCTGATGGCCGAGGGCCGCATCGCCGACGATGCCTGGGAGCGGCGCTTCTACGAACTCGCCCTGAAATGTTCCGGCGCGGTGCAGGCTGCGCGCTGGTCGCCGACGGCCGATGGCGGCGGCTACATCTACTCCTTCAACGGCCCGCACTCGCTGTTTGTGGACACCATCCGGACGTTGCGCGCGCTGGCCGTAAGCCACCACCTGGGCCACGTGCTGATGGGTGAGAACGACCGGCGCATCTCGCTGCTGGACCGCGCCGTTGCGCATGCCCGCACGACCGCGCGGTATTCCGTCTATTACGGCGAGGGGCGCGACGCTTACGACCAGCGCGGGCGCGTGGCGCACGAGAGCATTTTCAACCACAACGACGGCAATTATCGCTGCCCCAATTCGCAGCAGGGCTATTCGGCGTTCACCACCTGGACCCGGGGCTTGGCTTGGGCTATGTGCGGATTTGCCGAGTTATGCGAGTTTCTGGACGCCGAACCGGGCCGCGCGGCCGACCTGGAAGTCTTCGAAAAAGCCGCCCGCGCCACCTGCGATTTTTACATCCAGCACACCCCCGCGGACGGCATTCCGTACTGGGATACCGGCGCGCCCGGACTCGCGCGCCTGGGCGATTACCTGGCGCGGGCGGCCGATCCGTTCAATCCCCACGAGCCGGTGGATAGCTCAGCCGCCGCCATCGCCGCGCAGGGGTTGTTGCGGCTGGGCCGCCGCCTGGGCGACCAGCGCTACTGGCTGGCCGGACTGACGGTGTGCGACGCGCTCTTCGATGAGCCGTACTTAAGCCCCGATGAGTGGCACCAGGGACTGATCTTACATGCCATCTATCACAAGCCCAACGGCTGGTGCGCCGGCTCGGGCGAGGCGTGCATGTGGGGCGACTATCATGCGCGCGAAGTGGGTCTGTACCTGCTCCGCGTGGCCGAAGAGGGTAAGTATCTGCGGTTTTGGTTGTGAGGAGTTACGCGCCTGCCTTTCCACCGGAGGGGATGATACTCGATGCAGAGTTACGGTTGCTAACTTCCGGGGCCGGATTCTCCGAGGCTGCCACCTGTCATGAGCCGGCGGCGATTTCGGGAGTTACTCAGCGGCGCGGTCTTCTAACTGCCGCAGCCGACGCTCCAGGAACTCGCGCTCTACACGGTTAGCCGCCAGGGCGGCGGCGCGGCGGTAGGCCGCCGACGCTTCGGCATTCCGGCCAAGCCGCCGGAGCAGATCGGCGCGCGCGGCATGAAACAGGTAATACGCATCCAGCGTGCCGGATGCGCCCAGGCGGTCGATGCTCGCCAAGCCCTCCGCATATCCGACGCTCATGGCGATGGCCACCGCATGGTTCAGCGCGACGACCGGCGAAGGATTGCGTTCCAGCAGCAGGTCATACAATGCGGCGATCTGGCGCCAGTCGGTCTCCTGGGGCGTGGCCGCCTGGGCGTGCAGAGCCGCGACGGCGGCTTGCAGTTGATACGCTCCGGGCGGCCCGGCGCCGCGGCCCATGCGAAGAGCCACGTCCACCAGCGCCACGCCTTCCGCAATCGCCGCCCCATCCCACCGCGAGCGATCCTGCTCGTCCAAGGTGACCAGTTCACCCTCCACCATGCGCGCGGCGCGGCGGGAATGTTGCAGCAGCATGAGCGCCAGCAGGCCGAGGTTCTCGGCCTCGGCTGGAAGCAGTTCGCGCAGCACGCGGCCCAGGCGGATGGCTTCGGCGCAGAGATCCTCACGCACCAGACAGCCGCCCGTGGTGGCCGCGTAGCCCTCATTGAAGATCAGGTAAATCACGGACTGCACGGAAGCCAGCCGTTCCTGCAAGCGGTTGGGCGGGGGCACCTGGTAGGGAATCCGCGCCTCCTGAATCTTGCGCTTGGCGCGCACGATGCGCTGCGCCAGGGTGGCCTCGGGCACCAGAAAGGCCTTGGCGATTTCAGGGGTGGTCAAGCCGCCCAGGGTGCGCAGCGTCAGAGCCACCTGCGCCTCGCGATTGAGCGCCGGATGACAGCAGGTGAACATCAGGCGCAGGCGATCGTCAGGGTAGCACATGGCGGTGTCGTCCAACTCCGGCTCGGGCGGGGAAACCACGGCCCAGGTTTGGTAGGCCAGGGAATCCTGCTTCTGGCGCCGGGTGCGCTCCTTGCGAATGCCGTCGATCAACTCGCGATAGGCCGCCGTCATGATCCACGCGGCCGGATTGTCCGGCACGCCGCGATCGGGCCAGGATGCGAGCGCGGAGGCCAAAGCTTCCTGCAGCGCCTCCTCGGCCCGATCGAAAGACCCCGAGACCCGGATCAGGCTCGCCAGAATCTGCCCCGACTCGCGCCGGAACACCGATTCGGCGGCCTGGCGGGCGTCACACACTGCGGCTGCCGGCATGCTCTTCGACGGTTGCCTGCGGGCGCCTGGGCAGACCGGGCATGGGCCGGATCTCAATGCAGCCCTCGCCGCCCTTGCATCCCGTGGGGATTCGCGCGGCCCAGTCGATGGCCTCATCCAGATCCTGGCACTCCAGAATGTAGTAGCCGGCCAGCGCTTCCTTGGTCTCGGCGAACGGTCCGTCGGTGATCAGCGTTTTGCCGTCCTCAACGCGCACGGTGGTGGCGGTGGTGGTGCGTCCCAGCGGCTCGGCGCCCAGCAGGATTCCCTTGGCGGTAGCGTCTCCCATGACCCTCCAATGGGCCGCTTTGAGTTCGGCCAGTTGCTCGTCGGTCATTTGAGCGGCGCGCTCCTGCGAGTAAATCAGCATCATGTATCGCATCGTCAAACCCCGCTGCGGTCAGGCCGCCGACGCCCGGTTGGCTTCCGCAGCCGGGAAATTCGCATCCGCCTTGACTTCGAGAATCTGCAGCGTGTGGCGCTGGGTGTGGGCCGCCATGGCCAGCATCCACTGGTAGCCATCCATGAACTGGTAGGCTCCGTCGGAGATGGCTTTGAGCGGCAGCGATTCCACCGCATGCTCGCGCAGGCCGGGTGTGGCTTCCAGGTACTGGTGCAGGCGGACGCAGTTGGCGTCCAGGCGGCTGAGGCACTCGGCGGGCGTCCAGCGGCCGGCCGGGAGCACCGCTTTGGGGCCTTGAAACTTCCTGGAGCGTTCGGCGAACCTGGTGACGATCAGCGCGTCCACCACATCCGGGTTGTGGTTGGCCGGTGCGGGCGGAGCGCCGGCGAGCCGCGGGAGCAGCGAATCGAGCACCACCTCCTGCGTCACCACAATGTGCTCGAGGATCTGGGCGATCGACCAGCACTCGGGGGCGGGTTGGAACGTCCATTGGACCTCCGAGAGACCCTGGACGGCCGCGATGAGGCCGTTGCGGGTTTGGTCGATGTATGCGTTGGCGTCTGGCATGAGTTCTTCTCCTCTATGGATACGACGGGAGGCCGCACCAAAATCGACAGCGCCGGGAAATTATTTGCGCCGCTCCGCTACGATGGTGATCTGCATGTCCTTGGCTTGGCGCACCACCTGTTGTACCACGGTCTCGCGGAAGCGCTGCCACATGGGAGGGGGCAGCGAGCGGCCCATGAAAATCTGGGTGATGCGCTGGGCGCGGGCGAAATCGGCAATAGCGCGCGGCACGTCTGCGGCATGCACGATGTGCGTTTCGATGCGCAGATTGCGGGCGAAGCTCAGGTGGCGCTCCACGGCATCGGCGCCGGTTTCGTGCGGCTGGGCCACGTGGATGGCCAGGCAATCGGCCTGTAAATAATCGGCGACGCGCTTGCCGCGGCGAATCAGCACAGCGGAGGAAGGGCGGCCGGTCAGGCAGATGAGGATGCGCTCGGAGCCGCGGGGCGGGTTTTCGGGCGCGGCGACACCGCCTCCGGCCGGCGCGGGCGCCTGGATGGGCCTGAGCTTCTCCTCCACTTCGTGGGCGGCGTGGCGCATGGCCATTTCGCGGAGCGCGCTCAGGTTGGCCTCATTGAAGAAATTCTCCATGGCGTGGCGGGCCTTCTCGGGCGCGTAGACCACGCCGCGCTCCAGGCGATTGCGCAGCGCCCGGGTGGTGAGGTCGATGAGCACCACCTCGTCGGCCTCGTCCACCACCCAGTCCGGCACGGTCTCGCGAACGCGCACGCCGGTGGCGTCGTACACCTGGTCGTTGAGGCTTTCGAGGTGCTGCACATTGACCGTGGTGAGCACGTCGATGGAAGCATCCAGCAGCACCTGCACGTCCTGCCAGCGCTTCAGCCGGGGGCTGCCCGGCACGTTGGTGTGGGCGAACTCGTCCACCACGGCCACCGCCGGATGGCGGCGCAGGATGGCATCGGTATCCATTTCCTCGAAGCGCGCGCCGTTGTACAGAACCATGCGGCGGGGGATGGTTTCCAGGCCCTCAGTGAGGGCGATGGTCTCCTTGCGGCCGTGCGGCTCGAAATAGCCGATCACGATATCCACGCCCTGGCGCTTGAGATCCTGCGCCTCGATCAACATGCGGTAGGTTTTGCCCACGCCGGCGGCGTAGCCCAGGTAGAGCTTGAGTTTGCCTCGCGCCGCGCCGCTCATTTGGACTCCGGACGCGGAAACAGCCGCACATCGAAATTCTCGGCGGCCTCGATCACGCGGTCAATCGGGCTGCGCGAAAACCAGAAGCGGCGCTCCTGGCCGGTGTGGCCCAGAAAGAGCTGGGTGATGCGCTGCTCGTTGGCGAAATCGAGAATGCTTTCGACGAAATCGGAGCCGCGCAGGGAGTGCACTTCGGCGCCCAGCTCGCGGGCCAGCGCGAGGTGCTGTTCCAGGCGGGCGCGGTCTTCGGCGCGCAGGCCGGGCTGTTCCACGTAGGCCGCCAGCAGCGCGCCATGGAAGCGCAGGGCGTTGCGGTGCCCGCTGCGCAACATGGCGACGGCGTTGGAGCGCGGGGTGAGGCAGACCAGGATGCGTTCCTGGGCGCCCCAGCGGGCAACCACGCCGTGCATTTCCAGGTACTCCACCAACTGGCGGTCCACCACGTCGGCCGCCAGCAGAAGGGCCAGTTCGCGGAGTTCGGCGAGCACGCGGGAATCCGGGCGGTTGGTCCCGCCGGTGCGGTCGAGCAGCGATTCGGGCGCCACATCCACCACCTCGATTTCGTCGGCCTCGCGCAGGAAAGCCTCCGGGACGCTATACGCGGCGCGCTTTCCGGTGAGGCGTTCGACATCGAGCTGCTGCTCGCGGATGTGCTGCAGGTTGACCGCGGTGATCACGGCGATGCCGCGATCGAGCAGGTCTTCGACATCCTGCCAGCGTTGCGGATTGCGGCTGCCCGGCGGATTGTCGTAGGCCAGCTCGTCGATCAGGCAGACCGCCGGGTGGCGGCGGAAGAGCGTAGGCAGATCGATCACTTCGTAGGTCTGGCCGCCGTGGCGCTCCTGGATCGGCGGGATCATTTCAAAACACGACAGCAATTCCTGGACATCCGGTTCGTTGGCGGCCTGCACCAGGCCGACCACCACATCCTGGCCGCGCTGTTTACGGCGGCGGCCTTCGTCGAACATGCGGTAAGTCTTGCCCACGCGCGAGGCATAACCCAGAAACACTTTGAGGCGGCCGCGCCGCTCGCGCCGTTCGGCGTTCTGCACGCGGCGCAGCAGTTCCTCGGGACTGGGTTTGTGTTCAGGGCGGGCAGCCACGTATACAGGATACTAATGGAAGGGCACCGGCGTCCTATTAGTCCGGCGCATTCGGGTGAGTTCCCAAGCTGCGGTAGAATCGGGACGGAAAGGTAACGTTATGGTGATGCCGGCGGCCGTCAGACAGCAAGCCAAGATACGGGACGAAGTGCGCGCGCTGGAAGAAGAGTTGAAGCCGGACGTGATCCGCATCCGGTGGGATATCGGAGAGGACTGGCGCGACGAATGGGCGATCTTCTTCCGGATTGTGCTATCGGACGACGCGGCCCAGCACCGGCTGCGGGAAGTGGCGAAGAACGTGGAACAACTTTTGGCGGAACGCCTCGATTTTCCCGAGCTGGGTGTGTTTGCGTATCATAACTTCCGGAGCGAGTCGGAACAGGCGGCATTGCAGGAAGAAGCTTGGGCGTAGAGCATGGCTTACGCCGATGACCTGCTCCAGGATGCCCGGCACCTGGCGGCGCGCGGCGGAAAGAAGCCCAAACAATCGAGCCTCCGGCGGGCGGTCTCGACGGCTTACTATGCCGCTTTTCATTTGCTGGTAGCGGATTTTGTGGCCAACTACCGCGTCGCCGGCGAGCGGCCGCGGCTCGGGCGGATGTTCGAACATCGGCGGATGAGCGGCGCGGCATTCGAGGTGAAAGACAGGCAAAACCCCACTCCCATTGAAGCGGACATCAAGAAGATGATCGCGGACTTTGCTCAACTGCAGAAGGAGCGCTTCGAGGCCGATTATAACGTTGGTAGAAGCTGGTCGCCGACCGACGTCAACCGGACTTTGGAGCGGGCGGAGGACGTGTTCACCGTCTGGCGCAGGATTCGCAAGGAGAAACTGGCGCAGCACCATCTGATGTCGATGTTCGGAGCGAGGCACGATTAGGAGATCGGAAGCCAGTAACCTGCGGGACACCGTTGGCGGAACCGATCCGGAGCGCTGACGGCTGCGGATGCCCACTGCTACTTCCGCGTTCCCGCCTGATCCAGCGCCAGGTTCAGCTCCAGCACGTTGACGCGCGGCTCGCCGAGGATGCCGAACTGGCGGCCCTGGGTATGGGCGGCGATGAGTTGGCGCACGGCCTCGTCGGTCATGCCGCGGGCGGCGGCTACCCGGCCGGCCTGCGCCTCCGCTGAGGCTGGACTGATGTCGGGGTCCAGCCCGCTGGCGGAGGTCGTTAACAGGTCGGCAGGCACCGGGCCGGTAAAGGTGGGGTTTTCCGCCCGGAAAGTCTTCAAATCGGTTTGCACGCGGTCCACCAGCTTCTGGTTGGTGGGGCCGTAGTTGGAGGCACCGCCGGCCGGGGCGATGGGATCGTATCCATCGTTGCCGGCGGCCGACGGGCGGCCGTGAAAGTACTGCGGTTTGGTGAAGCGCTGGCCGATCAGTTCCGAGCCGATCACCTTGCTGCCCGCCGGGGTCAGGCTTCCATTGGCCTGGTGGGGGAAGAGCAGTTGGCTGAGGCCGGTGACCACCAGCGGATACGCCACGCCGGTGACGATGCCTAAGACCAGGGTGACGCGAATCGCAATCATGAGCTGTTTCATTTCGGTTTCCTCGGTGCCCGCACTGGCTAGGCCAGGCCCAGCAGACCCAGCAGTTTGTCGATCGCCCAGATGCCCGGGAAGGGCGCGATGACGCCGCCCACACCGTAGATCAGAAGGTTGCGCCGCAGCAGCGCGGCTGCGTTCATAGGCCGGTACTTCACGCCGCGCAGGGCCAGCGGGATGAGCACGATGATAATCAGCGCATTGAAAATTACCGCCGCCAGCACGGCGCTTTGCGAAGAATGCAGGCCCATGATGTTGAGCTTACCCATCACCGGGTAAGTGGTCATGAACATGGCCGGCAGAATGGCGAAATACTTGGCGATATCGTTGGCGATGGAAAAGGTGGTAAGCGCGCCGCGGGTCATCAGCAGTTGCTTGCCGATGGCCACCACTTCGATGAGCTTGGTAGGATTGCTGTCCAGGTCTACCATGTTGCCGGCCTCTTTGGCGGCCATGGTGCCGGTGTTCATAGCCAAGCCGACATCGGCCTGCGCCAGAGCGGGAGCGTCGTTGGTGCCGTCGCCAGTCATGGCCACCAGGCGTCCGCCGGCCTGCTCTTTCTTGATCAGGTCCATCTTATCTTTGGGCGTGGCCTGGGCCAGAAAGTCGTCGGTGCCGGCTTCCGCGGCGATGGCGGCGGCGGTGAGCGGGTTATCGCCGGTAATCATGACCGTGCGGATGCCCATGGCGCGCAACTGCTCGAAGCGTTCGCGCATCCCGCCCTTCACCACATCTTTCAGATGCACCACACCCAACGCGCGGTCGCGATCGGCCACCACCAGCGGCGTGCCGCCGGAGCGCGAAATGCGGTCGGTGATATCCATCAGCTCGGTGGGCACGGTGCCGCCGTGTTCGTGGACGAATTCGACCACCGAATCGGTGGCGCCCTTGCGGATGCGGCGGCCGTCCAGATCGACGCCGCTCATGCGGGTCTGGGCGGTGAAGGGGATGAAGTGGGCTTCGTGCTCGGCCACTTCGCGGCCGCGAATGTTGTAGCGCTGCTTGGCCAGCACCACGATGGAGCGGCCCTCGGGGGTCTCGTCGGCCAGGCTGGAAAGCTGCGCAGCGTCGGCCAGCTCGCCTTCATGCACCCCGCCCACGGGGATAAATTCCACCGCCTGGCGGTTGCCCAGCGTGATGGTGCCGGTCTTATCCAGCAGCAGGGTGTTGACGTCGCCGGCGGCTTCCACGGCCTTACCGCTCATGGCCAGCACGTTGTGCTGCATCACACGGTCCATGCCGGCAATGCCGATGGCCGAAAGCAGGCCGCCGATGGTGGTGGGGATCAGGCAGACCAGCAGCGAAATGAGCACCGTCACCGAAGGCGCAGTGCCGCTGCCCGAAGCGCCCACGCTATAGACCGCGAACGGATAGAGCGTAACCACAGCCAGCAGGAAAACCAGGGTGAGGCCGGCAATCACGATGTTGAGGGCAATTTCGTTGGGGGTTTTCTGGCGTTCGGCGCCTTCCACCAACGCGATCATGCGGTCCAGGAAAGTTTCGCCGGGGTTGGAAGTAATCTTGACGCGAATCCAGTCCGAGAGCACCTTGGTGCCGCCGGTGACGGCGCTGCGGTCGCCGCCCGATTCGCGAATCACCGGAGCGCTTTCGCCGGTGATGGCCGACTCATCGACGCTGGCGATACCTTCGATAACGTCGCCATCGCCGGGGATGGTCTCGCCTAATTGCACCAGCACCACGTCGCCCGCCCGTAACTGGGTGGCGGCCACGATTTCGGCGCTGCCATTGCGCACGCGGCGGGCGGTGGTCTCAGTCTTGGTCTTGCGTAGCGTATCGGCCTGCGCCTTGCCGCGCCCTTCGGCCATGGCTTCGGCGAAGTTGGCGAACAGTACCGTAAACCACAACCAGAGCGTGATCTGGAAGGTGAAACCGGCGGGCCCATGGGGCACGCCCGCGCCCGCGACCGCATCGCGCACCGCCAGGATGGTGGTCATCAGCGCGCCCACTTCCACCACGAACATCACCGGGTTTTTCATCATGCCCCGGGGACTGAGCTTGCGGAAAGAGTCGCCGATGGCGCGTTTGACGATGGGCGGATCGAACAGCGGGCGGGACCGCGCGCCTTTCTTGGGAACAATCGAAGTCACGTCGTTGTTGGCCGGAGGTGTCGCTGCCGTTGTAGCCATCATACTAGCTCCAAAGCCTCCCTTGGTACATGAAAAAGTGCTCCACGATCGGCCCCAGCGAAAGCGCCGGGAAGAAGGTTAAGGCGCCCACAATGATCACCACGCCCACCAGCAGGGTGACGAAGAGAGGGCCGTGGGTGGGGAAGGTCCCGGCGGAAACGGGCACGAGTTTCTTTTTTGCCAGGCTGCCGGCCGCGGCCAACAGCGGAATCATCATCAGGAAGCGCCCCGCCAGCATGGCGATTCCGGTGGTGGCATTGAAAAACGGAGTGTTGGCGTTGATGCCTGCGAAGGCGCTGCCGTTGTTACCCACCGAGCTGCTGTAAGTGTAAAGGACCTCGGACAGGCCGTGCGGTCCATTGTTATTCAGATTGTTCACGACCGGGCCGGGCGGGTTAAACCAGCCGTTTTTAGGGAAATGGGCCACCGATCCCCAGGCGGCGAAGGCCAGGATGGTGAACGCCAGCACGAGCACCGCCAGCATCATCATCTTGACCTCTTTCTGCTCGATCTTCTTGCCCAAATACTCGGGCGTACGGCCTACCATCAGGCCGGCGATGAAGACCGCCAGAATCGCGAACATCAGCATGCCATAAAGACCCGCGCCGACGCCACCGAAGATCACCTCGCCCAGCTCAATATTGATGAGCGGGACCAGGCCGCCCAGTGGCGTGAGGCTGTCGTGCATGTTGTTCACCGCGCCGCAGCTTGCGTCCGTGGTGATGACGGTGAAGAGCGCGGAGTTGGCGATGCCGAAGCGCACTTCCTTGCCCTCCATGTTGCCGCCGGGTTGTGCGGCATCGGCCGCGGCGGCGATGCCCAACTTACTCAGGTTGGGATTGCCCGCCTGTTCGGAGGAGTAAGTGACCGCTACGCCGGCCAGGAACAGAACGCTCATGGCGGCAAACAAGGCCCAACCCTGGCGGGTATCTTTGACCATCTTGCCGAAGGTGTAAGTAAGCCCCGCGGGGATGAGGAAGATCAGCACCATCTCGAAGAAGTTCGAAAAGGGCGTGGGGTTCTCGTAAGGATGAGAGGAATTGGCGTTGAGGAAGCCTCCGCCATTGGTGCCCAACTCTTTGATGGCCTCCTGGGAAGCGATGGGGCCTTGGGGAATCGTCTGGACGGGGCCTTCCACCGTGGCGGCCTTGGTGTAAGGACGGAAGTTCTGGATCACCCCCTGGGAGCACAGCACCAGCGCGCAGGCCACCGAAATCGGCAGCAGAATATATACCGTGCAGCGGGTGATGTCCACCCAGAAGTTCCCCAGCGTCTCCGCCGAGTGGCGCGCGAAACCGCGCACAAAAGCGATGGCCACGGCGATACCGGCCGCCGCCGAAAAGAAGTTATGGGTAGCCAGGCCGATCATGTTGGTGAAGTAACTTACGGTTACTTCCGGCACGTAGGATTGCCAGTTCGTGTTGGTGCCAAAGCTATTGGCCGTGTTGAAGGCCAGATCCG
>DATJRE010000349.1:0-3766 GCA_035505095.1 Bryobacteraceae bacterium
GGCATAAGTGGGGGCGCTGCCGGTGGCGGCCTGGTAAGCGGCCATGACCACGAAGTCGCTGTTGAAGGCCTCGGGACTGGTGAGGAAGGAGTCGGCCATCTGGCCGAGACCGGCGCCACCCGAGCCGGACCAGAAGGCGAACCCGCCGGAATCGGGATCGCGGCCGAGTAACTGCTCGTAGAGCGCAAAGACTTCGCGGTAAGTCTTGCTATCTCCGGAGCCGGCTTCGGTAACCGGGTAAGTCGCGGAGGCGGCGCCGCTGGAGACGGTGATGCTATAGGTCTGCGTGCCGGTGTGGGTGTTATTCAGCAGCGTGTAGGAGACCGTGCCCGCGCCGCTGCCGGCGCCGCCGGAGGTGACGGCGAGAATCGCCGGGTTGGAAGAGGCGGCGGTCCAGGCGCCGCAGGAGGCGCTGGGAGTCACGGTAAAGGACTGGGAGACTTCGGGAAGCACGCCGCAGTTCGGCTGGCCGGAGTTATTGGGGCAGGTTTCCACGGTGGAGGTGCCGGTGGCCGGCACGCTGGCGGAGTTGGGAGTAAGCGAGATAGAGCAGGAGGTCGATCCCACGCTGAAATCTGCGGTGACGGTTTCCGGCGCGTTCATGATTACCGTAGTGGAAGCGCTGGACGGAGTGGGCACCGCTCCCGTCCAACTGTTGAACATGTATCCCGCGTTCGGCGTGGCAACCACCGGCACCGCTGCGCCGGCGTTGTAGAAACTTCCTGAAGCTGGCGTGACCGTTCCGCCCGCCGGGGGAGAAGCCGAAATGGTCAACTGATACTGGGTCTGGAAAGTTGCCGTGTAAGTGGCCGCCGAAGTTCCGACCGTAATGGTGTCGGCCGGGGTCGTTGCGCCGTCGCTCCAGGAAGTCAACACATACTGTGTCCCCGTAGCGCCCGCCTGTGGCGTGGCCGCCGCGATCGTGTGCGGACCCTGCACAAGGTTCAGCGTCTGAGGCGCGGTTTGCGCCGGGCCGCCATCCACGCTGAATTGCAACCCCGCCGGGCTGGTCTGAATGGTAATGGCGGTCGTCGGGATAGTGTTGGCGAGCAGGATTATCGCATCGAATGACGCAATCGTGAGTTCGTCCGTTACGGCTTGGCCATTATTGATATCCGGCGCCTGCGTTCCACTGATACGGTGAATGCCCGTGCGATTTAGGCTTCCGGCAAGATCCGCCGCGGAGAACGTGTAGGCTTGCTGCAAGGGATTCACGAGCACGAACCCGTTTTGAAAATCTCGCCGCCAGGGGCCGACCCCTCCCTGCGCGATCGTAAGATTGTCGATAGCCACTTCTCCGCCATTAACAAGGTAGATGTTGAACGTCCAAGTTCCGGGACCCGGAACGGTGAACGGAATTGTCGCGGTGCCATGATCTCCGGTCACCCTTCCCAGGACATTATAAGTGTCGAGCGCCGCTCGCGTCTGGTAATCCACTATGTCCACACCGAGGACCCAGTCAAGCGTCTGGAGAACGCGCCAATCGAAGGTCACAAGATAGTTGCCTGGTGAGAACTGCACCAGGTTGGGGTTCGTCTCGATGCCGACGGTGGTTTGCTGAGTGTGATTCGGGTTGCTGATCACGAGGCTGGCGGACCCATCAATAACATCGCCCGGGCTTTGAGAAACGTACACACTCCCGCCCTGGTTGTTATTGACATTAAAGATCGAAGGGACTACGCCGCTCTCGAAGTTCTCCTGAAGGAAAACCGGCCCCGGCGCGGCTAGCTGCGTTGCGCCGGTTAATGCGTTGCCCAGGTAACCTTTTTTACTCATGTCCTCGACAGCCGTTCCGGATGAGTCTACGGAGTACTCGTCCATCCACAGGGGCGCGCTCCATTCATCATGCAGGTCAAAACCGTAAAAGCCATCGTCGAGCAGAGTTGTGGCCATAGTCAGTCTGTGGTTTTGGAGGTCGTTTGCAGTCGGCGTGGAATAGCCAGTAGAGGGTTGGGAGGCAGTAACCACGCCGCACCCCATCACCAGATTGATGCGCGGAATCCGCGCCGTCGCCTGCATGCTCTGGTAGGCGTCAAGAAAAGTTCTCCATCCGGCCTGGGAAATGTTTCCGGTTTGCAGATAGATGCTCGGGTCCCAATTGAAGTCCGCGCACTCGAACTCATATCCGTTGATATAGGGAGCGAGGCTCAGCTCGGGCAGAGGCCCGTTATTTCCCATGATCAACTGTTGGCCGCCGTCGGCGCTCTGAATCTGCTGGACCAGGTTCGTAGCCCCGGCCCGGATGAAGTCGGACGCCTCGGCCGGACTTTCGGGGATGCCGTTTCCTTCAAAATCCACGTTGAAAAGGGCCGGATTGGTGACGTTCGGATAGCCGAAGACCGCCGAAGCAAAAAGATCGTTCAGATACGCCCCGTCCCAAACGCCGGAAGGAAACATAGTCCCCGTCAGCCAATCCACCTCGCTGCCCACGAACGTTTGGCCGGCCACTACCGGACAATAGGGAGAAATGTTCATAAAGTTAAGCCCGGAAGTGGCCACGTAGTTTCCATTCGAGTCCCGCAGGTACCAGCTATCGGCCATGCCCTGATACCACTCTTGGTCGATGTAGATGGTGGCGTTGACTGCCGAATTGGTTGCCGACTCGATTGCCGAGAGCGGGGGGACTTGTTCCGACTCGGTTATATGCGGAAGAATGATGGCGTTGGGGTTGAGTTGACGGATGCGCCAAATGGAGTCCGGGAACTGTGTCTGTGTATCGTCTTCCAAGCCTGCAATGACATCTGCAAATGCCAATGTGCTCTCGATCTGATTCACGGTGAGCCGGAGCGGCGGGCCCTCCGCGAGTCCTCCGGCTTCCGCCTGGGAAACCGAGTCTCCCGCCATGATCAGGCCGAGCCTCGGGTAGGGCAGCGTCGTAAGTCTGGACCATGAGGGAGGCTGCGTGCTGGTTGGCGGCGCCGTCTGTTGGAATATCGTCACGCCGTTGATCGCGACATCGGTTCCCGCGCCTGCCCCAATGTTCAGAACCCAGGAAGCGGCACCCGCCAGTTGCGCCCCCGAGGAAAACGTTCCGGTTACAGAGGCGTTTTGGAGCAGGGGGGATCCGTTGACGCTCGCTGACACAGTCGCGTTCCCCGCGGGGTTAAACCAGACCGCCAGAGGCATGGTTGATCCGCCAGTACTAAGAAGCCGGTATTGTAGCTGGACGATATAAGTGCTGTTGCCCGCGAGCGGCACCACCGCCGGGTCGGTGCTGACATATGCGCCATTCGTCAGGCGAATGGAAGTGTTGCCGCCGATGACAACCGCCGGGTCGGTGGTGATCGTCGCGCCATTCCACAACACAAGACCTGGTCCCGCGCTGTTCGATCCGGGCGACGCCGCCGCGAGATCGTTGTAATAGACCTGGCTGTACTGCGCCTGCCAACGAGTAGGGTTCCCCGTGGTCTGGGCCAGGAGAGCAGTTCCCTGCCAGCACGAAAGAGACGCGATTATGCACCATGCAGTATCGATTCTCCTCATTCGATTCTCCTCAAGGTAGATTTTTGATGTAGGGATACCCAGGTTACTCAGGTGTACAGTATACATCGAACACTTTGGCGCTAGCTCGTATCGGTAGTAAATGGATCCCTTTAGCTTGCGGGACCCGGCCCGAGGCACAAGCTAATTTGCGAACAGGCCTTGGAATTCGGTGCTGCCGATGAAGCCCTGGTTGGGCGTGCCGGGGCCGAGGATCTGGATGCGGGTGGCGTAGCCGGCGGAGCCCTGGAACAGGAGGCCCGGGCCGCCGCTGTTGGCGATGCCG
>DATJRE010000350.1:0-28749 GCA_035505095.1 Bryobacteraceae bacterium
ACCTACCGCTTCGAGGAAATGCGCATTCCCCTGGGGGTGGTCGCCACGGACCTCTGTTCGGGGGAACCGGTGAGATTCCGCGACAGCGGTGACGTCTTTTTGCCCATCCGCGCCAGTTGCGCCTATCCGGGGATGTTCCTGCCCGTAAGTCACCGGGGCCGGCTGCTGGTGGATGGCGCCATGGCCATGGAGGTTCCCGCGCTGCTGGCCCGGCAGTTGGGCGCCACGCATGTGATCTCGGCATTCCTGCCGGACCGGGCCGAAGCGCCCCCGCCCCGGCACGTGTTTGAAGTGGTCAACCGGTGCTTCCAGATAATGCACAAGCGCACCGAAGACGACTGGCGTACGGCCAGCGACCTGGTGATTTCTCCCGACGTCCGGGCGGTTTCGTGGGACGGTTTTGGCTGCGGACCGCAACTGGTGAAGGCCGGCGAAGAGGCCGCCCGCGCGGCGCTGCCGAAAATTCAAGCGTGGCTGGCCAAGCCGGCGGCTGCCAGCCGGGAAGGCAAAGTGGTGGCGCTTACGCCAGGTTCAATACCTGCCTGACCGTCCCGCTGTGGCCCTGGATCTTTTGCTGCAGCATCATCAGCGCGTAGATCAATTGCTCCGGGCGCGGCGGGCAGCCCGGCACGAACACGTCAATCGGAATTACCTGGTTCACCGGCACCAGCGCGTAATTGTTAAATACGCCGGTGGAGGTGGCGCAGGCGCCCATGGAGATGGCCCACTTAGGCTCCGGCATCTGCTGATACAGATGACGAATTACCGGCGCCATTTTCTGGGAGACGCGGCCGGCAATGATCATCAGGTCGCTCTGGCGCGGCGACCCGCGGAAGACCTCCGCGCCGAAACGCGCGATATCGTACCGCGAAGCGCTCATGGACATCATTTCGATGGCGCAGCAGGCGAGGCCGAAGCTCATGGGCCAGATGGAGTTCTTGCGCGCCCAGTTGACCGCGTTGTCCAGCGTGGTCATCACGATTCCCTCGGATTGGGCGGAGGCGGCGTTGGTCTCCGGCTCCTCATCGATGCGCGCGAATAGCTCCGGCGGGCCACTGGCTAAGGGCTTATCCATACCTTCAGTTTCGCACGCCCGCGCGCCCGTCTGTGGAATTCCGGCGCACTCCGCTAGAATCAAAGTTACCCTTCGCTAACCAATGCCTTCCGAGACCTTTGAACAGCTCATTGACCGCGCCGCTGCCCAGTGTGGAGTAGACGCGGGCTATTGGGATATCTGGGGCCGCTACCACACCACCAGCGTGGAGGCCAAGAAGGCCATCCTGCGCGCCAAGGGATTGGACGTGCAGGATGCCGCCGCGCTCCAAAGCTCGCTGGCCCTGGTGGCGAAGCGCGAATGGCAGCGCCTGCTGCCGCCGGCCATCCTGGCGGGGGCGTCCGACCAAATCACCCTGCCGCTGAACCTGCCCGCCGACAGCCTGGGCCAGCGCGCGCACATCACCGTGCGGCCGGAAGACGGCCCCGCCGGCGAATACGATCTGAACACCTGGGAGCTGCCGCAGACCGACTGCACCGCCATGGACGGCCAGACCTGGGTACGTAAGCAGGCCCACATTCCCGTGGCCCTACCGCTGGGCTACCACGAGATCACCGCGAAGCTGGGCGGCCTTACGGCCACCGCGCGTTACATCGTCACGCCGGACCGCGCCTATACCCCTCCGGCGCTGGGCCGCGGCGGGCGCACGGCGGGAGTCTCCGTGAGCCTCTACGGAGTTCGCTCAACGCGCAACTGGGGCTGCGGCGACTTCCGCGATCTGCTGCAACTGGTGGATTGGGTGGCGGAGGATATGGGCGCCAGCTTCGTGGGGCTGAACCCCCTGCACGCCATCCACAATCGCCGGCCCTTCAACACGAGTCCCTATCTGCCGAACTGTACCTTCTACCAGAACTTTCTGTATCTGGATGTGGAGGGCATGGAGGATTTCACACGCTCGCGGCGGGCGCGGGAGTGCTTTAGCTCGCCCCCAACGCAGGCAGAGATCGAGGCGCTGCGAAACTCTCAGTTTGTGGAGTACGAACGCGTGGCGGCTCTCAAGCTGCGCCTGCTGAAGCTGGCCTTTGTGCAATTCCTCCGCGAGCGGCGGCAGGGGACGGCGCGCGCCCGCGAGTTCGCCCAGTACCTGGAGCGCGAGGGCGACCTGCTGGAAAAATTCGCCACCTACTGCGCGCTTGACGAGCATCTGCACGCGCAGAATCCGAACGTGTGGATGTGGTCGCAGTGGCCGGAAGAGTACCGCGACCCCGGCTCCCCCGCAGTGGCCGAATTCCGCCGGCACTACTGGCGGAGGGTGTTGTTTTACGAGTACCTGGAATGGCAGATCGACATACAGTTGCGGCGCGCCCAGCAAACCGCCCGCGACCGCGGTCTAGCCCTTGGGCTGTATCACGACCTGGCGCTGGCCACCGACAGCCTGGGCAGCGATCTGTGGGCCCACCGCCCCTTCTACGTCTCGGGCTGCCGCGTGGGGTCGCCTCCCGACGACTTTTCGCCCAAAGGGCAGGACTGGGGCTTTCCGCCGCCTTCGAGCGAGCGCCACCGCGAAGACGGCTATCGCCTGTTCGCCGAATCCATCCGCAAAAACTGCCGGCACGGCGGCGCGTTGCGCATTGACCACGTGATGCGGCTGTTCCGCCTGTACTGGATTCCGGATGCGTCGGATGCCACCCAGGGCGCCTACGTACGCGAGCGCACCGAGGATTTTGTGCGCGTGCTGGCGCTGGAGAGCGTGCGCAACCGGGTGGTGGTGGTGGGGGAGGATCTGGGCACCGTGGAGCCGGAGGTGCGCGAGAAACTGGCGCGCTACGGCATCCTCAGCTACCGGGTGTTCTACTTCGAGAAGAATCCCAGCGGCGAATTCCGGCCGAATAGCGCCTATCCCGCGCGGGCGCTGGTTTCCTCCACCACCCACGACCTGCCCACGCTGGCCGGATTCTGGATGGGCACGGATATCGATGCGCGCCGGGCCGCGGGAATGATTGACGATGTCAACATGCGCAGCCAGAAGGAGAGCCGCGCCTTCGAAAAACAGAAAATGCTGGACGTGTTGTTCGAGCTGAACCTGCTGGCGCCGCAGCTTCCCCGAAAGCAGGAGGCCTATCCCGAGCTGACCGGAGAGCTGCACAACGCCATCGTGGGATTTCTGGCCGGAACTCCTTCGCAGCTTCTGGCCATCAACCAGGAGGACCTCACCAAGGAGCTGTACCAGCAGAACCTTCCCGGAACCACCTGGCAGTATCCCAATTGGGGCCGTAAGATGCGGTTCACCGTGGAGGAACTGCGCCAACACGGGGATGCCCGCGCGTTCACGGCCATGTTCCGCAACTGGATTGTCACTTCCGGGCGCGGAAACGGCCATGGCGAATAAGCCGCACCTGGCCGAAGCGCACCCGGCTCGCCGTCAGTTCTTCGATTTGCCGCCGCGGTACCCCTGCCAGACATATTCCAGCGCCTCGGGCAGGGTCTGCTGTTTCACCGCGCGGTCGGTATGGCCGGCGTTGCGCGCGAAGACGAACTGGTAATGATAGCCCTTAGCCGCGAGCACCTTGGCCATGTTCTCGTTGGCCAGCACCCAATCGTGGTAATCGTCGCGGCGGATCAGATTGTCGCGGTCGCCCACTTCCATCCAGATGCGGATCGGCTTCACCGGGTTTTCGGGGATCAGGTGCTCATGGAACTCCCACGCGCCATGGGGCGTCTGGGGATTCTCCGGCCACTGTTGGTTCACATAAGTGCCCGAGTAAGTCAGCACCCGGTGGTATAACTCCGGGTGATACCACGCCATCGCCATTGCCGCCGAGCCGCCGGAGCTGCCGCCCATGGTGGCACGGCCATCGGGATTCTTGGTCAGCTTCACGTGGTATTGTTTCTCCACCAGCGGCAGCACTTCCTTCTCCACGAACTCGGCGTACAGGCCCGACATGGTGTCGTATTCGAGGCCGCGCTCGCTGCCCTGCGCGTCGCCGCCGCCGTTGCCTATGGAGATGGCAATCATCACCGGCACTTTGTGCTCGGCGATCAGGTTATCCAGGGCGGGGAACAGGAATCTGTCGGGTCCATCCGCCCCCACGATAAACGGCGCAACCGTGCCGGGCACGTATTGTTTGGGCACGTATACAGCCACGTGGCGGGTGTACGGCGCGGGGTGGCTGGAGACTTCCATCCGGCCAGGAGTGCTGGGGTTCCCGCGGCCAAAGGATCCCTGCTCGCGGGCGATGCCGGGATAGAACTTGCTATCGGTGGATTGCATGTCGAAGGTGTAGACCTCGCCCTGCGGCACGCCTTCCTTCACGGCCATCTCGGGCGCCGGATTGTGGGTGGGGCCGAGAATGAAGTTGCCGTCGGCGTTGGCGGGAGGGATTTCGCCATCCGGTAACTCTTTGGCCGTGACATACCCGGGCGTGTGCGGGTCGCGGGTGGGCGCCGGCGGCCGCGGCGGGCGTTTGGCCGCCGCGGGAGGCGGGCTTCCGGCGGGTGGTTGGGCCATGGCCGGATACATGCCAGCCGTCAGGCCGGCCCACAAGGTGATGCTGAGAAGACGGAACATTCGAAAAAAACTCCTTTTGGTCCTGGTGCAGCGGATTCGCGCTGCGAAAAACCAACTCGCAAAAATCTTATCACCGATCCCTACCCCTTAGCCGGCCCGGGAGCGACGCAGCCGGTCCGGCGGCGCCGGTTACCACGGCTGCTTGGTGTTGATCAGAACCTTACAGTCCTCGGTTGGCGATCCCCGCATCACGCAGCGGATCAGTTGCAGATCCTCCTCCGGATGACATCCCGACGCATTCGTTGGGAGTTGGTCGGCCCCACATAGAACGCGGTTCCATTGCCTCGTCACTTCGGCCTGCTGGTGCGGGTTGATGGCCCATGATAGCGGCGCCTCAGTGCCCTCGAATCGCAGCGTGGCCACCTGAAAGGACGGCACGCCGCCGGTCCGTTGCCAAAGCTCCTGCAAGACTCGCAACCCGGCCTGATCGCGAATCACCTGCCCGGTGTCGCGGACGTTGAGCAGCGCAGAGATGGGTGCGTAGATCTGGAAGGCGGCGCTCTGGTGCGTGGGCGGTGAATCGGCCGTGGCTGGGAAAGACCGGATCTGAATCACCAGGATGGGCGGCTTCTTGTCCGCCAGGCCGCTCCATTCCTCCAGACCCTCCCAAAGCCACTCCACCAGCGTGGCCACGCCGTAATTATCGAAGTACCCTCCGTCCACGGCGTGATTCTCGGGTTTGCTGGTGAAAGGCCGCGCCGCCGGGGAAACGTACGGAAACGTGGCCGCCAGGCGCACGGCGGTGGTTACCGGCAGGTCGCAGTTGGGGAACCAGTCGTAGAAGCTCAGGGGTCCGGTTTCCGCGCTGCCTTTCTGCAAATCGGTGGTGCCCAGAAGCAGCGGCCGCCCGGTTTCCACAATGGTGGAATTGAAAATCGCCGCGGGCCTCCATGGCCGTCCGCCGGGGCACTCCGCGCAATTGGCGACGCCCTTGCGCCAGTCCGCCAGATAACTGTAAACCTCGCCGGCGTTGCGCCAGTCCGTCTCGAGCATTTCTCCGCGGTCGATAAAGCGCTCGTCGGGCGCCAGGGAGTAGGGGAAATAAAGCCGCGGGATATCGTGATCCACCAGGGCCCAGGCCACATCGTCGAGGCTGGGTTTGGCTGCCTGTGTAATGATCGCCGGCAAATCGCTTTCGCCGGCCGCAAAACCGGGGTGGGCGCCATCGCGGTACTGATTCAGAAAAAACATCGCCCCCGTCGCGCCGCCCGAGACCGAGCTGACCATGGCCAGCGAACTGGCGAAGTCCGCCGGCCACTTTTCGGAACCGGGGTTCCCGCCCAGCGAGTCTTTCTGCAATCCCGTGAGCACCTGGGCGGTCCACACCGCCGCCTGGATGCCGCCTCCCGCGGTGGCCACGGCGACCAGCGGAGTTTCCCCGGCGCGCGCCCGAATTACGTCTCCGGATAGAATCACCGGATGCGATCCCGCGCCGCCTTCCTGGAACCGGAAGTAGTGGTCCGATTGCGCATTCAGGGAGGCGAACCAGCAGGCCAGCCCGAGGGCCAGCACCAGCGGGATGCGGAAGCGATCCAGAAAAAAGGCCGCCAGGCTGAGCAGCCAATTGGCGCATAGAAAGAGCCATAGCACGAACATCGCGGCTGGCAGGTCGATCGGCTCGCCCAGGTGCAGCCGCTTTCGGAAATCCACGAACTCGTAGAGTGCGAAGCTGACTACTCCGAAGCTGAAAGCCAGCCAATGTCCCGACCATGGTTCGCCGGTGGCCGGGTTCAGATAGCCGGCCCACAAGGCCCGGGGATAGGTTCGCAGTTTCCTTCCGGCCCAGCCAACCGCACGCGCTACCCACGGAGCCTGGCCATCGGCTTGGGTGAGCCACCGCCTCGGGAGACCCCCCACCGGAAAGGCGTTCAGCGTGACTGCCTGGGTTCCCGGGGGAGCCAGCCATACCGCCACCAGCAGCGCGAGATAGGACACCACATAAGCAGCAACAATACCGGCCAGCACGGCCCCAACGTGCCCCACGATTTTCCCGAAACCATATCCGAAGTCGCCCGACTTAAAGAACGGCGCCACCAGGGCCGGCACCGCCAAAAACAAGCCTGTGAGGGCCACTTTCGGCCGCACCTCCTCGGCGCGGAAGAAAGCCGGCAGACCCATCCGGCTGCTGGCGTTCACCAATACCAGAATGGCCGTCAGGATGATGCTCCAGGCCGTCAATACGGCCGTCAGGGCCACCCAGAAGGTCTGCGTCCAGTTCAGGCAAAACAGGTTCTCCAAAAGCTGCGCGGCGCTGGTTACCGCCAGGATCGGAAATGCCACCAGCAGCAGCGCGGTAATAATCGGTACGCGCAGTAAGTACAGGTAAGCGAGGCGGGCCATGGTTCGCTCAGTTATACAGGTGCGGCACGCGCCTGTCAACCTTTACTTACCGGCGGCATGCGCGGCGCGAGATCACCGCCCGCGCTTGTCCATATCCCGCGGATCGTCCATGCGCGGCGACGGCGTCCCTTCGGGCGCCTGGTGCGCGGTGGCCGGGTCGAAGATGCGCCGGTCGACGTCGCGCAGCCGGTATCCGGCCGGGTCCGGCTGGTTGGTGAAGCAATCCGAGAGGTCTGACGCGGCGGCGTCAAACAGGTTCAGCGGCGGAAGCTTGAGCAGCCGGAAGATGGTCTTCAGCAGCCCCGGGAAGCTGGTGTTGACGTGCGAAACGTAATCGCGCCGGGCATACGGGCCGAGGCACAGCAGCAATGTGCGGTGCGCATCCAGGTGATCCAGGCCGCCCTGCGCGTCATCCTCGGTGACGAACACAGCCATATCCTTCCACCATTTGGATTGCGACAGGTATTGGACGATCCGCCCCAGCGCGTAATCGTTATCCGCCACGAACGACTCCTGGTAGGGGTAGCCATCGTCGGGCCGCGGCTTAGTCATGTGGTCGTTGGGAAGGTGCACAAACAGGAACTGCGGCAGGTCCACGCCGGCCTTCGCATACTTCTCGTCGATCTCCTTGATGAACTGGCTGGCGCGGTACTGGTCGGGGATGTTCATATTGAACCCCGGATACTCCCGTGAAGTATTGCGGAAGAGCGGCTCGGGCATGGGCACGTTGGTGAGGAAGCGCGCGCCGGTCGGCTCCAGGTCGCGGTCTTCCGCCACGCCGGCCAGCTCGAAGCCCTCGCCGAAGTTATAAAACGAAATGCCGTGACGCGCGAAATGATGCCAGATGGTGCCGCCTTCCAGTTGGTCTTCGGGATGCACCGAGGCGTCGCTGCCGGCGAACAGCAGGCGGCCTGGCGCTTCGCCGATGCGGAAATCCTTCTTATCGGTGTAGGCCGAGAGCAGCGAACTTTCGGTCCAGGCATTGGGCGGCGAGCCGGCCAGCCAGTGGTGGCCATCCACGCTGACGTCCGAATCGGCGTAGAAGTTGTCGCTGAAGCTCCATTGGCTGGCCAGCGCGTGATGGTTGGGAGTGACCTCGGCATCGCGCAGGCTGAGGCGGCGGCCCTGCCCATCCAGGTAGCCGTGCATGCCGATCCGCGCCAGCGAGGGCGCGCTCATGGCGGGGCCGTTGGAGGCGCGCGCGATATCGCCGAACACCTCATCGTAGGTGCGGTTTTCCTTGACGATCAGCACTACGTGCCGGATGCCCGCAGGCAGTGGCGGGTCGGGCGTGGGGCGCGGGCGGAAGCCATTAGCGTCCAGCACCTCGGTGGTCAGCGCTGGCAGATCGGCGGCCTTTGGCAGCGTGAAGACCGAGAGCGACCCCTGGTGCAACTGGCGCGGCGTCACTTCGAAACCGTTTTGCGCATTGGGGCCGGTGCCGTGGCCGCGGGCGTTGGCCACATAGACGGTGTCGCCCTGAATCGCCACCCGCGTGGGGAACCACGCGGCCGGAATGTGCCCCAGCACGCGGTTCTGGCGCGTATCGATCACCCCAACGGCGTTGATGCCGGCCTCGGCCACCAGCAGCCATCCGGAAGCTTCGTGGTAGGCCATGCCCATCGGCAGCACCCCGCGCAGATTCTCCAGTCCGGGAATTCGGATGGGGATTTCCGCCGCCACCTGGTTGGTCTTGGCGTCGATCACGGTGACGGAATCGTCGGCGGCGTTGGAGACAAACACGCGGTCGGCCGTGGCCACCACGCCCGAAGGGCTGCTGCCGCCCAGGCTCTGGGCACCGAAGGGAAGGCCGGTATGTACGAATGTGACCAGTTTGGCAGACGCTGGTGTCGAAATATCGACAACCGCGAGCGAGTTCGATTGCGGCACATTGGGGTCGCCCAAGCCGGGCACCTTCACCGTGCCGCTTTCGGTGTGCCGCTCCGCGCCCGCCGCAGCTTCGGGACTGGGAAAACCGAAAGCCGGAAACGGGAGGCCGGTGGCTTTGGCCCGGCTGCGATCGGCTCCCGCCAGCGCCTGGTATTGGAACATGCCGAGGTTGGTCACGTACAGCTTTCGCCGGTCCGGCGAAAGCGCCAGGGCGAAAGGCAGCCGCCCTACGCGCACGTTGGCCACTGTCTGGCGCGTCTTGATGTCGATGGCCGCGACCCGGAAGTTGGCTTGATCGACGGCGTAAAGAATGCCGCGGTCGGCATCCAGGGCCAGGTCGCCGGAAAAACTGTCGTCATAGCCGGCCTGGTTAAGGTCGATGGTGCGGCGGCGTTCGGTGTTCCAATCCAGCAGGCTGATGCGCCCGGAATTGCCTTCCGAGATGTAAGCCGCGCGCTCTCCCGAAAGGGCCAGGCCCATGAAGACCCCGCGCCAGTCGCTGGCATCGAAATCCAGCGCACCCTCGGGCGGGCCTAGTATGAGCTGCCGGCTTTGGAAGCGGCCGGTTTTCTCGCGCTCTAGAACCGTGAGAGAGTTTACGCCCGGCCCCGTGTTGGAGGTAAGAGCAGTCCTTCCAGAAGGACTGACCACCAAGCCGAAGGCTCCGGGGCCCGTGGCGTACTCATCGCCGAAGGGCAGAATCACGCGGCCTCCGGGCAGAATGGAAGCCCCGCTGCGGCGCAGTGCCGGCCGTATGCCGGCGGGAGCGGACAGAGATTGCGCGGGGAGAGTGCCGGCCATCGATAGCATCAGCACGGAGAGCGTCGACAGGCTTCGCCACTCGGCAGGCACCTCTTCATCATACATAGAGGCGCGGAGCCGCCCGGACAGGCGGTTGCGGTCGTTGGAAAAACGGGCGCCCGGTCTCAGTGTGAAATTAAATACAATGTGGCGGCTTGGGAAATTTATACCTGCCCCTGTAATCTTTTGCCGGTCCGGTAAAGAATTGCCCGAAACGAATTGCCTGTGGGCATATTTCGTCTTGGCCGCGCTACCCTTATTTTCCAGAGTGTGATGTTTTTCGCGATACCGCCGTTCTGGGAGTATCCTATTAATGAGGGTTAATGTAGGTGATCGAACCGTCTGGAGGTAAAACGCCGTCGATCAATGCTAGATTCTCCTCATCAGGCATTCGATGTAAAGATTGGCACGTGAATTGCCTAACAAGTGGCCTGATGAGGGACGACGGAAAAATGCTTCGCGCAATCGTTTTCGTTCTCTCGATCCTTGTGATGTCTTGCGTGGCGGCAGGGTGCTGGGCGATGAGCGCGGACCAGGCCGATCAGAAGCAAGACAGCAATTCAAAAGCGTCACCCCCGGCAAAGGCCGCGCCAGCCTCATTGACCGGTTGCGTGGATGAGCAGGAGGGCAGCTACGTTTTACTGAGCGACCGGACGATGACTCCGATCGCCAGCCTTGAGGCGGATGGTTTCCCCAAAGAAACCTTTGCTAAGCATGTGGGGCATAAAGTGACCGTGCGGGGGACATCCAATTCGCAAGGCGCACTGCCCGTGTTCAAAGTACGTACGATCGAAAGAGTCAGCGAAACCTGTGCGCCGCAACTATAAACCGTGGGGCATCGGGATGCAGGCTTAGAACGGTCATTTGGTAAGTAACGTCAGAGGAGGAGACAAATGGCATCCAGTCCAGTAGCATTTACACCATATCCAACACAGAAGCCGTTGGAAGATCCGCTGGCTCACCTGCCGTGCTCGAGCATTGTGGAGTACCGCAGGGGCCAGATGATTTATAACCAGGACCAGCCGTCCACCAGCATTTACCTGGTAATCGACGGCAAAGTGAAAGTGTCGCGGCTGGCGGACGATGGCCACCAGGTGGTGGTGGACATTTATCAGCCCGACGAATTCTTCGGGGAATCGGCGTTCTTGAACCTGCCGCATCGCTCCGAGCAGGCCACTGCGCTCGAAAACACCAAGCTGATGACGTGGACCACCACGGAGATTGAGGATATCGTCATCCGCAGGCCGCGGCTGGCCGTGGCGCTGATGCAGATTCTGGTGCAGCGGACCATCGACTTTACGCACCGCATCGAGAGCTTCTCGGTAGACAATATCGCGCGCCGCCTGGCCCGCTCGCTGATCCGCTTCTCCGAGCGCCTCGGCACGGCCGAAAGCGACGGCTCCATCCGCATGGTGCCGTTCACGCACGAGCTGCTCTCGCAGTATGTGGGAACCTCTCGCGAAATCGTGACGCATTACATGAACCAGTTCCGCCGCCAGGGTTATCTGCGGTATTCGCGCAAGGGCATCATCCTCTATCGGGATGCCTTCCGCGAGTGGCTGCGGCAGAACGGCTAAGCCGAAGCACAGCCACGGCAACGGAACCGCGGAGCGCCTGCCTGCGCGGGCGCGGTTATCCGATGGCTTCCCCCAGCCGCCGGATGCCCTCGCGAATCTCGGCATCTTTCATCCGTGAGTAGCCCAGCAGCAAGCCAACCTGCCGGGCCGGCTCCAGGAAGTAACCGGAGATTCCGTAGACCGCCACGTTCCGCGCCGCGGCGCGCGCGATGAGCGCCTTTTCGGAAACCCTGCCCCGCGGCCACACCACCAGGTGGACGCCCGATGCGTCGCCCGTGACCGTCACCCGGCCATCCAGTTCGCGGTGGATGGCCTCCAGCAGCACGTGGCGGCGCCTGGCATTCAAGCGCCGCGCACGGCGCAAGTGGCGTTCATAGGCGCCCGTTGCAATGAACTCCGCCAAAGCCTCCTGCTCCAGCGTGGAGGTGTGCCGGTCCGCCAGCCATTTGGCGCCCGTGAACGCCGGCGCCAGGGATTTCGGCGCGATCAGGTAACCCAGCCGCAGGGCGGGGAAGATGGTGCGCGAAAAGGTGCCCAGGTAGATCACCCGCCCTTCGGTATCCAAACCTTGCATCGATTCGAGCGGCTGCCCATCGTAACGGAACTCGCCATCGTAATCGTCTTCGATCACTACCGCGCCCGCGCGCTGGGCCCATTCGAGCAGCGCCAGCCGCCGCGCTAAAGGCAGGATCGCCCCGGTGGGCAATTGGTGCGACGGGGTGACAAAGGCAATTTTGGCATGCGCCGGCAGCTTGGCTGGGTCTAATCCTTCGCCATCCACCGGCACCGCGTGCAGGCGGGCTCCCGCGGCTTGAAAGACCTTCCGCGCGCCCTGGTAGTGCGGATCTTCGAGCGCCACCGGGTCGCCGCGTTCCAGCAAAATGCGCGCAGCCAGGTCAAGCGCCTGCTGCGATCCGTTGACGATGATCACCTGCGACGGGTCCGAAATCACCGCGCGGGAGCGCCGCAGGTGCGCACAAATCGCTTCGCGGAGCGCCAGGCTGCCGGCCGCCGGCCCGTAATCGAGCGCCCGCAGGCTGGCCTTGCGCACGTGCCGCATCAGGATGCGCCGCCACAGTTCGAAGGGGAAGGTCTCCACGCTGGTGCGCCGGTAGGTGAAATCGTAGTGCAGAGGGGCCGCTGCCTGGGCGGAGCCGATCGGTGTAGTGGCCGCGGCTGCCGATCCGAACCGGGAGAGCCGCAACCTGGCGGAGCCTCCATCGCCGCGCGGGCGATTCGCGCCCAGCCCTTCGGAAACATAGGTGCCCGAGCCAGCCCGCCCCACCACAAATCCCTCGGCCAGTAACTGGTCGTAGGCCGCCAGCACGGCCGTGCGCGAGATGCCCAGTTGTTCGGCCAGCTCGCGCGTCGAAGGGAAGCGGTCTCGCGCGCGAAACGCCCCGCTGAGAATGGCTTCGCGCAGCCCGGTGTAGACCTGCCGGAAGAGCGGCCCGCCCGACCGCGAAAGTGGTATCGCCAAAGACATGGAAAGTGGCGCTTTCAAAATACCACGGCGTCTGGCATCTTTAAGAATATGACCTTGACGGAACGCACCGAACTCCACCGGCTACCCAAACGCGGATCGCACGATCCGGCCGCCATCCACGCGATCCTGGACGCCGGATTTCTGGCGCACGTAGGCTTCTGCGCCGGCGGGCAGCCGGGGCAGCCCAAGCAACCCTTCGTCATCCCCACCTTGTACGGCCGCGAGGGCGATACCCTCTACCTGCACGGTTCAGCCGCCAGCCGCATGCTGAAGGAACTGGATGGCGGCGCGCCCGCGTGCGTGACGGTGACCCTGGTGGATGGCCTGGTGCTGGCGCGCTCCGCCTTCCATCATTCCATGAACTACCGCTCCGTGATGGCCTTTGGAACCGCGCGCCGGACCGACGACCCGGCAGCCAAGACCCATGCCCTGCGGGTGATCGCCGAACACCTGATGGCCGGCCGCTGGGAAACCGTCCGCGCGCCATACGAAAAGGAACTGAAGGCGACCGCCGTGCTGGCATTCACCATCGAAGAAGCCTCCGCCAAAATTCGCACCGGCCCCCCGCTCGACGACGAAGAAGACTACGACCTGCCGATCTGGGCCGGCGTGCTTCCCTTGCAATTGACCGCCGGCGCCCCGCTGCCTGACCCGCGTTTGGCCAACGGCGCCGAACCGCCCGAGTACGTTTTGCGCTACCGCCCCGCCCGCGGCTGATCCTCCGAACGCAGGCTCACTCCGGCGGCAGCTGCCTACCCGCCCCTATCGCTGGTGGCTCACGATGAAATCCACCACCGTCCGCGGGTCCTTGGGCGCCAGCGGAAAGTGCCCTTCCCCTTCCCGGATAATGACCCTGATCTGCCCGCCGAGTTGCCTATATCTCTTCTCCACCACGCGCGTCTGGTCATTGAGCCATGGGTCCAGGCTGCCGCAATCGTGCAGGATCGGTACGCCGGCTTTGGCCAGCGGCGCCAGGTTATCGATCGGCGCCGATTTTGCCATGAGACTGTGCAGTGAGGGATTCCGGGCATAAATACACGAGACCTTGTCCGGGTTCGCAATGGCCCAGGCATACGCCTCTCCCGCGTCCGCCCCGGTCCCTTCCATCACCGGCTTCCTGGAAAATCCATTGTCCACCAGGGTCTTGTAGGTTTCATCCCACTGTTCCTGCGACGGGCCGGTTTGCGCGGTCAGCGGCGGAGTCACAATGTGGTAGCCCTTCGCCAGCAGCGCCAGGTCGACGGTCGCCTCGCGGTCGATCGGGTCCGCGCGGAACACCCAGGGTTTCCCCGGCGCCACGTTCCGCGGCACAATAATCGCCATACCGCCCGATTTGAAGGTGCTCGCGCGAATGGCATCATACCGGTCGTAGGACGGCGTGAAGCCCGGCCCGCGAACGGTGGCATAAGTCTGCTCTTCCTTCAAGTAAATGAACGAAGGCTGCAGACTGTAGTAATAGGACTTGGTAAAATTCGCATCCACGAAGGCGGGCCGGTTGGCGGAGGAGGGCTGCATATGCTGCACCATCCAATCGGCAATCGGCTGGGGGTTCTGCAGACTATGGGGGTGGTGGGCATCGCCTTCCTTGATCATCACGGTGATCGAGCCGCCCAACTGATGATACAGATTCTCCACCACCAGCGTATGCCGCTGCAGTAACATATCCTCCGTGCCGCAGATGTGCAATAAGGGTATGTCGTGTTTGGCCAGCTCCGGAAGCTTGGCGAAATCCTCGTCGTACAGCGCGGGATTGTCGGCGTAGATACAGGCCACCTTGTCCGGATTGACCACGGTCCAGTCAAACTCATTGACTCCGCCCTTGCTCATGCCGATGAAGGCCGGTTTCTTCGAGAGCCCGTGTTTCTCCGTCAAAAACTCATACCACCGGTCCCACGCCTTGCCCTGCCTGCCGCTGTCGGGCGCCACATAAGCGATGTGGAAACCGCGGCGGAGTAACTCCACTTCGGTCTGGGGCTGATGGTTCCAGTAACAGCCGCGCCACGACCAGGGGTAGCCGGGAGCCGCCCTCTTCGGGACGATCACCACACATCGCCGCTTGCCGTCTTTCAAGGCAGCGTCGATTCCGTAGCTCGCCACCTCCTTCTCAGGCGCCTGGATCGGTGTAATCGCGCCGGTGGCATCGTCCATGACGAAGTCGTAACGGTCGAATCCTTCGTGCCAGGTGGTCTTCGCGCCTTCGAACGGAGTATACCCATCCGCCGCCATGGCCGCCTTGGCAGTCCACAGAATCCCCGCTACGCCGCAAACTGCCAGACCGAGGCGCGAATGGCGTCTTATCCTCCTGTTCATGTCTATGCTCCTTTAACTGCCGCTACGCTAAACGATAGCAGGCCGCGGACATCGTGGGTGGCACCGGCTACGCGCCGCGCCGCTTGCTCACGCGCATCGCGCCGCACGCCTGTACGCGCGCGCCGGCCGTTCCGCAACCGAGCCACGGCCGAAAGGAGTGGGCCTCGCGGTCGAAGCTAGCGATGCGACCCGTCTTTTCGCCCCGTCCGCTACTGCGACGTCGCCCCATCCCCGCTCTCGCCGGCCGGCCTCCGCCCCACCAGGCTCACCACCACCACCAGCACCAGCGACAGCAGCAGAAACCCGCCCGCCAGCCACCAGCCGTTGCGGATGAGGAAGCCCTGCGCGTCCAGGCCGAGTTGCAGCCCCAGCCAGGCTTCGCCGAAGAAGCGGATCGACCGGGCCACTACGATCACCGCCAGGAACCGGAAAAACGGCGTGCGGAACGCGCCTGCCGAGATGACGAAAAACTTCAGCGGCATGGGCGGGACGGGCGTCACCGCGGGGACAAACACGGTCACCAGGCCATAGCGGCGGAACCATTTCCGGAACCGGCCGGGAACCGCTTCGGGCGTCTCCTTGCGGCGAAAAAGCCGGTGCCCGTGGCGGGCGCCGGTGAACAGCAGAATGTTTCCGCCCGCCGATCCCACCACCGCCAGCAGCGCCGTGAGCCACGCGATATGCGGCGCCTTCACGCTGCCCGCGGCCACGCTCAGAATCAGCGCGTCCAGCACGGCCGGCAGCGGCACGCCCATCGAATCGATGGCGCTCAGCAGGAACAGGCCCACCGGTCCGTAGGCAATCAGGTATTTGGCGAGGTGATCGAGCAGCGTATGCATCGGCTCACACCATGTCGGCGAAGGATTTCCGCAGCTTGTAGAACCAGGCGTGGCCGGCGATGAACACCACCAGCGACAGCACCCACAGCTTCCAGAGCGGGCCGAAATCCGGCGCGTGCCGCCCCAGAAACACGGCGCGATAGCCGCGCACCAGCACCAGAATCGGATTCTTGGAGAGCACCGCCGCGGCGCCCGGAGGCCAGGAGGACTCGGGATAGCAAATCGGCGTGATGAAAAACCAGATGGTCAGCACGAAGCCCATAATCTGGCCCAGGTCGCGCACGAAGACGCCCAGCGCCGCCAGAAACCAGGTCACTCCCGCGGTGAAGAGTAGCTGTGGCACAATCAGCACCGGCAGCCACAGCACCGTGGCCGGAATGCTGTGCCGCACCGCCAACAGGAACAGCGCGTACAGAATCACGCCGAAAAACTCGCTTACCAGGCCAGCCGCCACCAGGTTCACCGGCAGCGTCTCCACCGCGAACACCAGCTTCTTGACGAAATTGCGATGCTCCAGCATCTGCGTGGGGGCGCGCCCGGCGGCTTCGCTGAAGGCCAGCCAGGGCAACATGCCGCAGAGGAATTGAAGGGCGAATCCGGCGCGGCTGGGGTCGCCCTCGAAGCGCGCGCGCAGTACGATGGCGAACACGAAGTAATACGTCAGCATCAGCAGCAGCGGGTTGAACACCGTCCAGAACGATCCGCCGAACGAGCCGCGGTAGCGCCCCAGAATATCGCGCCGCACCATCACGCGGATCAGGCTGCGGTTGCGCCAGATTGTCAGCATCGGGTAAGTGAAGGCGCGGCCCAGCGCGCGCCAACGCTCGCGCCGCTGCAACATCGCGCGATTGGCCACCGAAACGCGTTCCAAGCGTGCGCGTCCCTGCTCCACTACGGCTTCGGCCAGCACGAACGGCCAGCCGCGTTCGTAATACCAGCAGTCGCCCTCGCGCATGGCCGAGAGCAACACCTGGTAGCGGCCGTCTTCGGGCGGCACTTCGAATTCGAACGCGGCGTCGAAGGCCTCGCCAGGTTTCACCTCGCCGGGCGGCGCTACCCGCGGCCCATCCACAATCAGCGTGCCGGTGGCCGCGTCGAACAGGTGGTAGCCCACCGCAAATCCCTCCGCGGCGCGCCAGGTCTCGGGCGACTCATTGCGCACTACGATTTTCGCGTGCGCCCTGCGCGACTCCGCGTCCAGCGTTACCCGCGGATTCGGAAACGCCGCGTTCATGAGTACAGCCACGCGGGATACCGCTCCTTCACCGCGCCGGTCTTGCGCCCCAGCGCGTAAATGCCATCGCCGCGCAGGCTGGTTTCCAGCTTGTACCGCTGCAGTAAGTGCAGCACCCAGCCGAACTCCGGATGCGGAATGTCGCGGAACTCGCCGGTCTCCAGGCGCTCCACCGCGAAGCCCGAGTTCTCCAGAAGCTGATGAATCTCCCGCGGCGTATACTCGCGGTTGTGCCGCGCATCCACTTCGCCCGATGCAGCCGGGCGAATGTAGGCGTGGAAGAAACCCGGATGGTACCCCTGCAGGATCGCTGAAATGCCGCGCAGCGCGGCGATGTTGGGCGTAGTCAGCAGCAGGTGGCCGCCCGGTTTCAGAATCCGGTTGACTTCGCCCATCAGATGCATCGGGTCGGTAAACAGGTGCTCCAGCAGTTCGCAGCAGAGCACCGTCGTGAACCAATCTTCGGGATACGGAAAGCGGTCGCGCTCCGCGTCGAAGTGGTCAATCTGGCAGAGAAAGGTTTCGCCGCTGGTGGAAGTCACTTCGCGCTGGTCCACGCGCCCCAGTTCGCCGTAGTAACAGCCGCGCACCTCGCCGTAGCCCAGCTTACTGGCCAACGCGGGAGTCATCTGCAGGTAAGCTCCCATTTCCAGAATGCGGTCGCACGGGCCGCCCGGCGGAATCATTTCCAGCGTCTTCACCAGCCGCGTCTGGTGCGTCTCCAGATAAGACAGCGATTCGGGGTTGACGGCCCAAGTCTCCAGATATGGCAGCAGCGGCTCGGTGCCGGCGCCAGGGGCAACGGTCTCCGCCTCCGGTTGCACAACCTCCTTCACCGTCTTCGCCGGCTCCCGCGGGCCTTCCACGGGCCAACCCCGCCCCTCCACCACGGCCTCCAGAAAGTCCGCGTACCGCCGCGCCACCGATGCCCAGTTACACTCCCGCGCCACATATTCCCGCGCGCGGTTGCCCAGCGCCTGGCACACTTCGGGCCGCGACACCAGCAGGTTCAGGTACTCGAAAATCAAGTCCTCTTCGCCCTGCCCCGGAGGCACTTTAAGGCACACATCGTCGGGAAATTCCTGGAAAGAACCAATCTCCGATACCAGCACCGCCTTGCCCAGCCCCAGCGACCGCAGCAGCGTGCCGGAGCTTTCACCCACCGTCGGGTAGCGCAGGTTAAGCACGATATCGCAGGCCGCCAGGTAGCCCACAAAATCCGCAATCGGGGTGAAGCCCAGCAGCCGCACGCTGGCCGAAAGTCCCATCGAACGGACCATCGGCTCGATCGGAAAATCGGGGTGTGGCTCCCCCACCAGGATCATTTTGACGTTGGGAGCCAGCCGCAGCAGGCGCCGGAAAGCGCGCAGCGATTCGGCAATCCGCTTGTACGGCTTCAGAAAGCCGAAGATGCCGATGAGCGGCGTCAGTTCGTCCAGGCCCAGCTTGTGGCGGAAAGCGTGCCGGTCGGCCTGTGGAATCCAGGCCCCGTGCGGGATCACCGCCGCCGGACCCTGGAAGCCCGCCTCCCGCAATTCCGCCTGCATGAACCGGCTGTGTACCACCGCGCCGCGCGCCGATTCCAGCAGCCGGCGGGTCATCGGCACACCCTCGTAATCCGGACCCACTTCCAGCCGGCGCACCCGCTCGGCGAAAGCGCGCGCCTCCGCGCCGCCCTGGTAGGCGCACTCGTTCACGTAGCCTTCCCAATCGCCGCGCTTGATTGTAATGCCCGCAATCAGGTGATGCAGGTTGGATTCGTGCATCACCACCACGCCGGGATGGCGCAGTGCGGTCTCATAGACGAATTCGTGATAAGGGTTGTTGCCCACGTGGTAGAGCGCGATATCGAAGCGCGCCGGATCGAAGGTCTGCCCCGCGCCCGAGAAAACTTCCAGTTCCACCAGCGGCTCAAGAGCAGCAATCAGCGCTTCGGAATAATCGGCGATCCCGCTGCGCGCCGGCGGCAGCGGCGAAAAAAAGGCTACCCGCATTCGAGCCCCCCGGCCGCGTGGTTCGGTTCGCCCGTTTGCCTACTCGCACGCCTCCGCATCGAAACGGCCGCGCGATCGCAAGGGACCGCACCTCGCGGTCGACGACCGGGTATCGTGTCCCTGCCAGGAACTGACGACCGCTCATCCGCAGTCGCCGCTCGTGGCCGCATTTGCAGACCCGCTCGCGCCAGCGAGCGGTAAGCAGGACGGCACCCTAACGCTCCCCACCCCGCATTCAACGCACCAGCTCCAGGGCGATGGTTCCGAGATTCGTGGGAATGCGGACGGCCAGCGGCGTGCGCTGGGGATCGCGGGCAAAATAGATTTCGAAGTGGAAAGTCGACTGCGGCCCCTTCACCGACCCCTCCACTTTGTCGGTAACGGTGGTCTTGCCGCCGGTCCCGGGCGATTTCAGATCCTGCTCGCCGGTATATTGCAGGCTCACCGAATACGACGACCCGAAGTACACCGGCTGTCCCGGCGGCATGCGGCCCTGCCCCATTTCCAGCCGCGTGAGATACACGAACGCCAGGGCGTCGTGGGCGCACGAAGGGGTGTCGAAATCGGTTTTGCCGCCGCCCTCCGGCAGCGTGGTGGTGCGTTTGGCGGTGTGCTGCTCCTGGTCGAAGGTGATTTTGTCGATGGTGTGTTTGCCGCCGTGTGTCAGATCGCGCTCGAATTCCGTGGAACACAGCTCGTTGCCGGTCACCTTGGAGTGGAGCAAGTCGGAAATCGAGAATCCGGGCACTCCCGCCTGCACCGAAGCCGTGAAAGTCCAACCGTCGGGCGTGCGGGTCGCGGTGAAGGAGGCGTCCCCGAGGCTTAGTCCACTGGGCCAGTTGACGGTATAGTGCAACCCCTCCGAGGCCGAAAATGGAAATCCGGTCTGTGCGTGCAACGGGTAAATCGCCTGGGCGAACAGGACCAGGAGCACCGGCTTGAAGTGGCGCAGGTTCATCGATGCACGGCTGTCCGCGAACGAACCGGGGCGCGCTGCGCGGTGTCACGCTCCGCCACATCGTAGAAAACTTCCAGGGTCCGCTGCGCTGTCCTCTGCCAACTGAAGTGCGCGGCGCGCTGCAATCCCAGCCGCTCCATGCGGAGCCGCAGTTCGCCATCCAGCAGCAGGTCCGCCAGCGCGCGCACAATCTGGTCCACCGCGTACGGGTCGAACAGAATCGCGGCGCCATCCACCACTTCCGGCAGCGCCGAGGCATTCGAACACACCACCGCCCGGCCGCACGCCATGGCCTCCAGCGCGGGCAACCCGAAACCTTCGTAAAACGACGGAAACACGAACAGGTCGCAGGCGTTGTACAGGTGCAGCAGGTCGGGGTCGGAGACAAAACCGATGAACTGGATGCGCTCTTCGACGCCCGATTCCCTGGCCGCCTCACGCACCCGGTCGGTAAACCAGGTGCCTTTCCCCGCCAGCACCAGGTTGTGCTTAAGCTGCGGACACGCCCGCACCAGCCGTGCAAAGGCGCGGATCAAGCCGATCTGGTTCTTGCGCGGCTGCAGGTCCCCCACCGAAAGCAGAAACGGCGTGCGCAGCTTGAAGCGTTCGCGCACCGTGGCCGCCGCCGTCTCCCGCGAAATCGGCCGGAATTGCGGAGCCGCGGCGTTGGGCACCACCACCACTTTGTGCTCTTCCAGGTCGCCATACACCTTCAGAATCGAGGCCCGCGAAAACTCGCTACCGGTCAGCACCCGCGCCGCCCGTTGCACTGTGCGGCGCACCGTCCACTGCAACTGCAGCGCCCGGTCGCGCTTGAAGTATTCCGGGTGTTCCAGGAAGCTGACGTCGTGAACGCTCACCACCACCGGCACATTGCAGCCCACCGGCGCGGTGTATTGCACGTGCAGCAGATCGGGCCGGTCCTGCCGCACCCGCATTGCCAGTTGCACGCCCAGGCGCAGAAACGGATTCGCCGAGATGCGCCGCGTCCGAATGGAAGCCGGAATACACGACGGCGCTTCCGGCGCGGAAATATAAGCTACAAACTCGCAATCCCGGCTGTGAGCGGCGAATGCGTCCAGAAGGCTGCGCACATAAACCTCATTGCCAGTGAGGTGGCGGCCGATGGCATGAGCATCAACGGCAAAGCGCATTAACGTGTACCAGTATAGCGGACGTACACCCCTGAGCGTGCTGTCAAAAATCCAACAACTCCCACGCGGCTTCCCACGTAAACTGTTGTTCTACCAACCTTCTGCCCCGTGCGCCGAGCGCCCGCCGCAGTTCCGGCGAGGCCAGCAGGCAGGACACCCCGGCGGCCAGCGCCGGGCCGCTATCGGCCAGCAGCAGGCTCTCGCCATCACACGCTGGAAGCCCCTCCGCGCCGAGCGTGGTGGAAACCACCGGCAGTCCGGCGGCCCACGCTTCGATGATTTTCAGCCGTGTTCCGCTCCCCGAAAGCAGTGGCACCACCGCCACGTGGGCGCGCGCCAGTTCGCGCACCGCATCCTCCACCGGACCGGTCACCTCAATGCGCGTATCGCCACACGTAAAATCTTTCACCGCCTGCGGATTCTTGCCGATCAGCCGCCACACCAGCCCGGGCCAGCGGCTGCGCAGGTGCGGCCACACCTCGCGCCGGAAAAAGCGCACCGCCGATTGATTGGGGTGGTATTCGAAATTACCCGAAAAGGCCACCGCCGGGGGTTCCGCGGGGCCGGCGCCGGCGGGCAGCGGCGTAAACGGAATCGCATTCGGATACACCGACACGCGCACCCCCGGGGCGATGGCGCGGGCCCTTGCCGCGTCGCTCTCCGAGGCTGCCAGGATCTGCGAGTAGCGCGGCAGCCACTGCCGCTCCAGGTCCAGACAGGCCCGGCGGAAAACGCTGTGGGCAAACGCCGCCGCCCCGCCATCGGCGCCCGCGCAAGTGCGGTGCAGCTCGGATTCGATGTTGTGCAGGTTCAGCACGGTTCGGTCGCACCGCGGCCCCACCTGCTCCCAGTAAGGCGCGCACCAGAAGTGCTCCACCACCCCGATCTCGTAGCGGCGGCCCTCCAAGTGTCGGCCGATCTCGCCCGCGAAGCCCGAAAAACGGTCCACCAGCGGCGGCGCCATCCGCGCCAGGCGTCCGGCGTTGCGCAGCGCCCGCGCCGCCAGGCCGCGTCCATGCGCCGGCAACTCCACCACGAAAAGCCGGCGCACCAGGCCGCCCGGCAGGGACGCTTCCGGATGAGTCTCGCCCGGCTGCCGGAACACCAGCAGATCCACCTCGTGGCTTTGCGCCAGGTAATGCAGCAGCGAGGCCGTCCGCAACGCGCCGCCGCCGGCCAGCGGATAGGGCGCTTCGGGCGCCAGCACCAGGGCGGACTGCCGCGCTTCAGGTGGCAAAGCGCCTCCGTGCCTCTTTGTAGACTTCGTGCGTCAGCCGCGCCGTCCGTTCCCACGAAAACTCGCTCGCGCGCCGCAGCGACCGCGCCCGCCATTCCGCCCGCCACTCCGGCCGCTCCACCGCTTGCAGCATCGCCTCCACCAGCCGCGGCCCACCGGAAACCAGCACTGCGGCATCGCCGGCCGCTTCGGCCACCGCCGGTGAGGCGATCACGCACGCGCCGCATTGCATGGCTTCCAATACCGGCAGCCCGAAGCCTTCGTAATGCGAAGGGTAGACAAAGGCCAGAGCGCCCGAATATAGCGCCGGAAGCGCATCGTCGGGCACTTCGCCCAGCCAATGCAGGCCCGGTTCGGGCGCCGGCTCCGCGAAATCCGGGCGGCGGCGTCCTGCCACTACCAGGTCCACCGCATGGTGCCGCCGCACTTCGCGCCACGCCTCCACCAGCAGCGCCAGGTTCTTGCGCGGCTCCAGCGTCCCGGCAAACAGAAAATACGGCGCAGCCGTAGGCCGCGGACCCTCCGGCGCCGGCCGCATCCACGAGGGCGCCGCTTCCGGCACCGCCACCACCCGGCTCGGATGCAATCCGAAGCGGTCGATCGCCGCCGCCCGCACCGATTCGCTGGGCGTCACAATCATGGTTGCCAGTCCCAGTTTCAGTAACACGGGAGTGCGCCGTTTCACGCGGTCGGCCGCATGGTGCCAGTGTGGATCCATCCACGGGGACAGATCGTGCAGCGTCATCACGCTCGGCCTTTGGTAGAGGTATGGCACCGCGAAGTCCGGCCCATGTACCAAGTCCGTCCCCAGCCGCCCCAATTCGCGTGGCAGCCCGTACAGCCACCAGCGCCGCTCCAGAAAATTGTGCGGACCCCCGCCACGCCGCAGGTTGTCCGGCGCCGCCTCCGGCATGCGGAAAGGCTGGTCGGAAACCAGCACATATTCCTCCTCCGGAAAGCAGCGCGCCAGCGCCACGCTCAGCTCAGCCGTATAGCGCTGCAATCCGCCGCTCGAAAGCGACAGCGCCGTTGCCTCTATAGCCACCCGCATCGGCCGGGCACGCTCTAGCCTGCCCTTCCCAAGCCCGCTATCGTGGGAAAGCCTCTCGGGCGCCATAATTCCGCTCGTAATAGTCGCGATAGGCGCCGCTCCGCACGCGCTCCACCCACGCTGCATTCGACCGATACCAGTCGATCGTCCGCGCCAGCCCGCTCTCGAAATCCACCTCCGGCCGCCAATCGGTTTCGTGCATCAGTTTCTCGCTCGAAAGCGCGTACCGGCGGTCGTGCCCAGGCCGGTCGGGGACGTATTGGATCAGGCTCTCGGGCTTGCCGGCCAGCGCCAGCAACTGCCCGATCACCTCCCGGTTGGGCAGGCTCCGGTTACCGCCGATGTTATAGATCTCCCCCTCCCGCCCCTTCTCCAGCGCCGCGCGAATGGCCCGGCAGTGGTCTTCCACATACAGCCAGTCGCGCACCTGCATCCCGTCGCCGTAAACCGGCAGCGGCCGGTCCTCCAGCGCGTTGGCGATCATCAGCGGGATGAGTTTCTCGGGAAACTGGTACGGCCCGTAGTTATTCGAGGCCCTGGTAATCACCGCCGGCAGCTTATAAGTCACGAAGTAAGAGCGCACCAGCAGGTCCGACGCAGCCTTGGATGCCGAGTAAGGGCTGCTCGGATTCAGCGGCGAAGTCTCCACCGCTTCGATGGGCGGCTCCAGGCTTCCGTAGACCTCATCCGTCGAGACATGCAGAAACCTCCCCGGCCCCTGCGCCCCCGCCCGCCGCGCCGCCTCCAGCAGCGTAAAAGTCCCCTGAAAGTTGGTCCGGATCACCGGCTCCGGCGACAAAATGCTGCGGTCCACGTGCGATTCGGCCGCGAAATGCACAATCGCATCGGGCTTCCACCCGCTCACCACTTCTTCCACGGCGTTTGCGTCGCAGATATCTCCCTGCACGAAACGGTAATTCGGCCGATGCTCGACAGGCGCCAGGTTCTCCAGGTTGCCGGCATAAGTCAGCTTATCGAAGTTAGTCACGCTGCAGCCGGCTTCCCCAACCATCATGCGGACAAACGCCGACCCGATAAATCCCGCGCCGCCGGTTACCAGGATTCGCATGGGCGCCTATTTGTTCTGTGTCTCCCAATCGTATTGGATCGCGCCATCGTTATACGGAATCCGGCCTTCGTCGCGCGGGTTATAGAACCGGTCCGTCATATAGACCAGCATAGCCTCTTCCCGCCCGATGATCTTATAACCGTGCCCCACGCCCGGCGGAATCAGCACCTGCCACGGCCGCAACGCGCCCACATACAAAGTGTTGCGTTTTCCGAAGGTGGGCGAACCGGACCGCAGGTCCACCAGGGCCACCTGAAACATGCCTTTGGCGGGAGTCCAGCAATCCGTCTGGTGGAGATGAAAATGAAACGCCTTGATGGTGCCCGGAAAACTCAGCGCGGCTGAAATCTGGGTGGTCTCCGCGGGGAAGCCGGCCGCCAGCCCGCGCCCCATCCGGTGTACCTCCAAAAAGTACCCGCGGTCGTCCGGAAACAAAGCGAAGGGCTGCACCCGCACCCCTTCAATCAACAGGGCCGAATCCGGCGCCCCGATCACGTCCCCGATCCCGCGCGGGCACTCCGGCACCCGCAGTTGCAGATCGCCCAACTCCGCCAGGTACCGCCCGGACGGTTGGGTGGTGGCTTCGGCGGACATCAGGCCGCTCCTTCGGCAGCCGTTCCTTCCGCGGGAGCCGGTTTGCGGTGGCACGACTGCGCCACCAGGTTAGTGGCCCGCAGCAGCGAATCGAATGTGCCGGCGTCCGTCCACCAGCCCTCCAAAAACGAAAACGTCATGCTGCCCTCCCGCAGGTACGCGTTGTTGACGTCGGTAATCTCCAACTCGCCGCGGTGGGAGGGCACCAGCGTCTTGATCTTGTCGAACACCGTCGCATCGTACATGTAGATCCCGGTGACGGCGTAGTTCGACTTGGGATGTTTCGGCTTTTCTTCGATCCCCGTAATCGTGCCGCCGGACACCTCCGCCACCCCGAAGCGCTCCGCGTCGGGTACTTCTTTCAGCAGGATGTGCGCCCCGGCGGGCTGCTCGCGAAAGTACGCCGCCGCCTTCGCGATGCTGCCCTCGATGATGTTATCCCCCAGCACCACGCAGATTTTCTGCTGGTCGGCGAAATGTTCGGCCAGGGCCAGCGCATCCGCAATGCCGCCCTCGCCCTCCTGGTAGGTGTAATTGATGTGATTGAGGCCGAATTGCTTGCCGTTGGCCAGCAGCCGCAGGAAATCTCCCGAATTCCTTCCCCCCGTCACAATCAGGATGTCCCGGATGCCCGCATCCACCAGCGTCTGGATGGGGAAATAGATCATTGGCCGGTCATAGATGGGCAGCAGGTGTTTATTAGTGATTTTAGTCAGGGGAAACAGACGGCTACCGGTTCCCCCGGCGAGGACGACACCCTTCATAGGTAAACCCCATCATACCGCAGGGCATTGAGAACGACCGCCGTTCCAAAAACCGGACCCGGCGCGGTACGCGGGGGCCGCAGCGCGCCATCCGGGCAAATGTTGTACCCTGAATCCCGGCCCCCCACGCAAGCCAGCGCACTTCCGGATGAAAGAGTCTTCCATCGACCGGAAATTCGGCCGCCAGGCCTTCGGGATCGATCCTGCCGGCTATCACGCCGCACGGCCCGCCTATCCCGGCTGGGTGTTTGACGTTCTTTGCGAACGATGCGGTCTGGCGCCCAACGTGGTTACTTTCGAGATTGGACCGGGGACGGGAACGGCGACTCGTCGATTACTCGAACTGGGCGCCAGCCCTTTGATTGCTATCGAGCCCGATAATCGCCTGGCGGCCTTCCTCAGCGAGACCGTTCCGGACAAGGCGCTCACCGTGGTCCTCTCGACCTTTGAGGAAGCCCCGTTACGCGAGACCAGCTTTGATCTCGGCCTTAGCGCCACTGCTTTTCATTGGCTGGACGAAGACCTTGCCTTGAACAAGGTGGCCCGGTTGCTCCGGCCGGGCGGCTGGTGGGCAATGGTCTGGAATACATTCGGCGACCCGAATCGTCCCGATCCTTTCCACGAAGCGACCAAGACTCTGCTCAACGGTCCTTCGATCCCTTCAACTGGTCCCGGCGAGATCCCGTTCGCACTGGATGTCAAGGCCCGCCTGGCGGCATTGGGACGGACCCGCGCGTTCGACAGCATCGAGCACCGAGCCAGCGCATGGTCGCTGATGCTCGATCCCGGGCAAACCGTGGCCCTCTATGCAACCTATTCCAATATCAACATCCGCCCCGACCGCGAGGCCGTTCTTGCCGAGTTGGGTCGGGTGGCACGCGACCAGTTTCACGGCCGCGTGACCCGCAATATGGTCACAAGCCTGTACATTGCGCGCCGCCGGCATTAATCGCTCACCTGGCTTGCCGACTGCGGCCGACCGTTTCCACACCGTGAATCCCGCTATACTGTCGCTTTGATCGGCCATGAACCGGATCGTGCGGCGTTTCATTTATCTGCTGGCCGCCGTGGGCATCACCCTCGCCACGGGCACGGTGGGGTTCGTCCTCATCGACCACTACCCTCCCTTTGACGCCTTTTACATGACCCTCATCACCATGACCACGGTCGGGTATGGGGAGGTGCATCCGCTCTCGCACGCCGGCCGCGTCTTCAATTCCTTTCTCATCGCATTCGGCGTCACCACCATCTTCATCGCCATCGGCGCCATGACCCAGACCATCATCGAACGCGAGTTCGGCGAGGCCATTGGCAAACGGCGGAACAAACGCATGATCGACAAGCTGAAGGATCACTACATCATCTGCGGCTTTGGGCGCGTGGGGCGCGGCGCCGCGGCCGAGCTGCTGCATGCCGGCGTGCCCTTCGTGGTGGTGGATACCAACCCCGACCGCGTGGAGCGCGCCATCTTCGCCGGTATGCTGGCCGTGGCTGCCGACGCCACCAACGACGACACCCTGCGCCAGGTGGGCATTGAACGCGCCCGCGGATTGGTGGCGGCTCTGGCCACCGATGCCGACAACCTCTTCGTGCTGCTCTCCGCCAAGGGCCTGAACCCGCACATCTACGTGGCGGCTCGCGCGGCCGAAGAGGGCGCCGAAGCCAAGATGCGCCGGGCTGGCGCGGATGCGGTGTTCGCGCCCTACTCCCTGACCGGTCATCGCCTGGCGCAATCCCTGCTGCGCCCGCACGTGGTGCAGTTTCTGGATTTCACCACCAAAGACATCGGCATGGACATCGCTATCGAGCAGGTGCGCGTGGCGGAAAACAGCGAAATGGTGGGTAAGAGCCTTCAGGAAATGCAGCTCGGCCGCAACTTCGGCGTCACCGTGATGGCCATCCGCCGCGCCGATGGCCACATGCTGTTCAACCCCGCCGCCGATACGGCCGTCGAAGGCGGCGATTTTCTGATCGTCATGGGAAAGCCGGAGAACCTGAGTACCCTGGAAAACCTGGTGGCCGAGAGCAAGGGCGCGCGCAAACACTGAGGCTGGCGGCAGGGGGCCGGCGCCTGGCATAGTGTGCTGGCCCGCTTAGCGCTTGCTTACGCGCGGTCCGAAAACTGCTGCCCGGAGCCGCGACCGTAAGAAGCCGCAAAATAATCTGAGACCCGCGGTGCCCATTCTTGGCTTGCCCCAGCCCTGGCCGCCCCTATCCTCCCGAACCCGATCGGTTCGCACCAGATCCGCCGCGCCAACCTCGGGGGAATATAATGGCAACGTGGCTCTTCCCTTCGTCAAGCGGATTCGCGAGATCTTCGAGAGGATCGCTTACGCCGGTCTGAAACCAGGCGCCCCGGCCTCCGGACCCAGGCGGATGAAGTGGCTGGGACCGCTTAGCGGCCCCATCGAGCGTCTCCTCGCGGGTGGCCCCGCGCCCTCCGATCCGCTGTACCTCACCAACCGCACCCTCAGTCAGAAAATCAAGCTGGGGCTCTTGATTGGCGTTCCGTGCCTGGTCCTGGCCGTGGTGGTGGTGGGCATGCTCACCAACAGCTTCGACTTCGACGCACCGGCGCCGGCGCGCGAAGCCACCGCCGCCGAGGTAGCCGCCAAGCTGCTGCCGAAAATGGACCCCAATATGCGCATCCAGACCGATAAGGAAGTCGAGGTGGTCGAGGTGCGGGTGGAGCATGGTCCGCAAACCTCGCTGGTGGGCAGCTTGAAGAACACCACCAATCACGATATCCACGTGGCCGAGGCGGTCTTCGACCTGACCGATAACGGCGGTTCGCAGTTAGGCGGCGTCAGCGCCACCGTGGAGAACCTCAAGCCCGGGGCAACGGGCAGTTTTCGGGTCCCCATCCAGCAGGCGGCGGCCAATTTCGCC
>DATJRE010000351.1:0-17534 GCA_035505095.1 Bryobacteraceae bacterium
ATGCTGGGTCTCCTCATTCCATGAGTAGCACAGGGGGCCGCGTCCGAATCGGTGGGCTACCGGCAGGTGATTGCAGGGAAACGATTTGCGGTTGGCGAAGTCGGTGACCGGGGATGCCGAGAAGGTGGCGCCGGCTACTCCTCCGCGGCGCGGGCGGTTGGATAGCACCACTTGGCGGCGGTAATCCACCACTGGGTCGGCTTTCCGACGGGGAAGTGGCGCTATTTCATTGGGTTGCGCTTTGGCATGGGGCTTGCTTTTTAGGAGAGCGTAAGGAGGATGGAACAATGAAAAAAGCAATCGCAGTGATGATGCTTCTGGCGGGTGGGTTGTTGGCGGCCCCGCGCGTGACGGTAGGAATCGGAATTGGCGTTCCGGCGCCGGTGGCCGTGGTTCCGGCTTGCCCCGGACCCGGATACACCTGGGTGAATGGCTATTATGGCCCGACTGGCGTCTGGGTCGGCGGGTATTGGGCGCCGCCCGCGGTGGTGCGGATTGCTCCTCCGCTGGTGCACGCACGGGTGGATCATCGCGTGGAGCGCTTCGATCATTTCCGCCGGTAAGCGATCAGTTATGGATGCTGGAGGCCCGCGCGGTGCCGGTCACCGCGCGGGCCTTGGTGTTTTTGGGGGGGGGCAGCTTCGAGTGGGATGGATCGCTGGTCTCAGGGGCGTTATGGGGAGTAATCCGCTCGGGGGCCATGCCGCAACCCTCCGAAATGTATGAGAATGGAGACGATGCAGCGCTTTGATCGAATCACCTGGGACCCGCACAGATGAACGGGCAGCCGTGCGCCGGGTCGTCGAAGCGGTTGCGCTCTATCCAACTCGCGATGAGCTCCTTCGTAACTATCCCGAGCTAGAACCCGAGGACATTCAGCAGGCGTTGGCGTTCGCCGCAGCGAACCTTGAGGATAGCGTCGCCGAAACGGACGCGGCGTAGCGTCCTAATGTGCGTCACACTCGTGCTGGACCAAGGAGTCCCTCGGGCTGCGGCGAGGCCGGGATGTCAGCGGACGACGACCACGAAATTCTCGAATTCGCACTAGGATCACGGTTTTCCCATATACGACACCGACGCCGGCCGCCCCGGCGCGAGGTGCTCCATAGACGATTTATAGAGGTCTCCGGGCACCTTCAAGAGACATCTGACTCGCCCCAATTCTCTGGCGACTTCAGGCGGCGGATGATCCAGATCGAAATACATCACCGATAATTCGTCGTCATACTCCTCGACGAAAACAGGGTCCATGCCGGGTGCGATGCGGCCCCCACATCGGCTGACCATTTTTGACTGACCATCGCGCATTCCAACGGCTCCGAGAAGGCAACGCTTGCCGAGCCATTGCCCAGTGACCCACAGAGTCAAAAGCAGCGTTCGGCCCAAAAGAGCGCCCCGCGCTGACGGAGCAACAAGCCAGCGGCCCGCCTCCGCACAGTCGGTGCGCGCCAGGTTCATCAGGTCAACCGCTGACTCGAGACGTGACGGACCGCGCCACTGGCCGATATGACTCCGTGAGTATTCCGGCAGTGGGGTAACGCGAGCGCACCCGATGAGAGCGCCGTCCGCCCGAACTGTCACATGGAAGGACTCCAGGTCCAGCGGGTCGTCGTCCGCAAATCGACCGCCCTCGCGCGTGAAGCTGGGTCTCCGGCCACCCGCGTGGAGTATCCGGCCCCGAAATTCTGAAAGCTCTGCGAGAAATCCGGAAGTCGCCTCGGAAACTGAGGAGTTGTTCGAGATCTCCCTGGCCGGGGCCACTACCTCCCAGCGATAGTCTGACTCCGCTTTTGAGCCTGCAATGTTCATGGCCGGAACTTACCGCGCCCCAAGCTAAGGCAGTCGTCGAGGAACATTGCGTACGCGTCCAGTGCCGCGGACCCGGCGGATACCAGATCGGGCAGAAAAGAAGGATTCTCGTTCAACAAGCTGCTCAATTGGAGCCGGTTGAAATGGGTATGCCCCACGTCCAACTCGACATGATCGGTCAGGAAGCTTAGCGCATCAAGGATGCCGGATCCTAAAACTTCAGTGCAACGTTCGATCAGTCTCGGCCCATAAGCCACGGAGAGCATCTCGATCTCGAACTCGATTGCCAGTTGACTGTAAGGTACGGGCCCGGCGATCACATCTTCGTGCAGCCTCCGGTACGCTATTACGCCCTTGGTGGGCGCCAGCGCGAGCAGGGCGGCGGGGCTTAAGCCGGGCTGGCGGCTGGCGTTCCAGCAATCTACTAAGTGGTTTGCGTCTGCCTGCATCAAAAGATGATGATCGGCCTCCTGGTGCGCATGTGCCTCAAGTGCCTTTGCCAGCTTCGAGAGGCCTATCTCTCCGCACCTCCGGCCAGCTTGCCGAATCCACCCTTCCACCGGCTCGGTCATTCCTACACCGAGAGCACTGAAGTAGATGAGAAAAGCCTCAAGCGTATCGGGATCCAGACTTGCGCGGAACAGCGCCGCGACAGATGGGTGTCGGTCGAAGCGTTGCCGGGCAGGCGTAAGCCGGGTCTCATATTCGTCCATCAAGGGACAAGCGCCGGCCGCGCGCTTGTCACCTTGGGCCAGTTCAGCATGGATAGATCGGTTGGGCATTTCATGCATTTGATCGATTGGTTTGGCTGTCATTGGAACTCTCCTAATTTGCGCAATGTGGAAGCAGGCGAAAACAGCGGCCGCTGCCGGAGTTTTCATGGGTCTACACTCCTGAGAACGGAATCTGCACGGCGAGGGTGACCTCGTTGCTCGGCCGGTTGAGGTGATTCAAGCGAACAGACGTCGCAGATCCCGCCACAAGACCTGTGCGTGCGACTGGCCTACTTAGTCGACACCTGGGTGATGACCCCATGTATAGGCTGCGAACCGAAGTGGGTCGCTCCCGCTCCGGTGTAGACCAACGTAACGTTCGAGAACGACACCGTGGATCCCCCGGTGATACAGACCTGGAGAGCGGAGGATCCCTTGGCCTCGAAGGGGGCGGGGCTGCCGTTACCCGCAGTGGTGACTGGCCCGGTAATGACGACGCCGACGGTTCCGGTCGCGGGGCTGTTCGCCGGGCAGACGCTGACGTCGTAGCTGACTGTCGCGTTTGTCATGGTGAGGTGGTGAGTATGCGGAGTGCGCGTGGAGGGATTGGTGGGATCCACGGCAGTGGCACTGGTGATCCCGTAATCGGAGGTCTCCATGGTCAGGTCCGCTGTGAAGCTGGCCGCGCCGGTCCGGTCCACGTCCAGGGTCCAGACGCCACGAATTTCCCAAGGGCCGCCGGACAGGTTCGATGGCGTATAGTCGCTCACCGTGCCTTTGAAGTGCACGGTCCTCAGGTCCTGAGCCCGTGCTAAGCCCATCGCCAGGGTGGCAGTGAGGCCGAAAAACATCAGTCTGCGTTGTATTCTCATATTTCTCCTCTAGACTCCTTATTTGCGATTCCACGCTGGTTCTCACATCGACTGCTCAATTAGGTATGGCGTCAGCCGCTCGCGAAAACGGTAACCGCCGAAGTTTTTTTTTCGTATACTGAACCTCAATCGTCATGGCGGAAGACGCGCAGCACGGATCGCCCCAGGAAGTGACCGAATTGCTGCTGGCCTGGAGCCGGGGAGACGCAGCGGCTTTTGACCGGTTGGCTTCCATGGTCTACAACGAGTTGCACCGGCTCGCTCGCCGCTATATGGCGCGCGAACGGCGGGACCACACCCTGCAGGCCACCGCGCTGGTGCACGAGGCCTTCTTGCGGCTCGCCGATTTTCGAGGTTTGCAGTGGAAGAACCGTCTCCATTTCTTCGCGATTTCGGCGCAGGCAATGCGGCGCGTCCTGGTGGATTTTGCGCGCTCGCGGGAGCGCCTGAAGCGAGGTGCGAATGCGCAGCGGCTATCGCTGGACGAATGTGCCAATGTCGGCGCGCAACATGACGCCATGCTGCTGGCTCTGGATGAGGCGCTGGAGGCGCTCGCCTTGACAGACCCGCGCAAGTGCCGGGTGGTGGAGATGAAATTCTTCGGCGGGCTGACCACCGAAGAGATCGCCACCGAGTTACAAATCTCGCCGGAATCGGTGCTGAGGGATTGGAAGCTGGCTAAGCTGTGGCTGCTGCGCGAGATGAGCGCGAAGGAAGGCGACGGCCAGCCGCGGCGCATCCAGTCTCGTGAAAATTGATTTGTGATAGCGGCCCGGTGCGGGTATACTGCGCGTGTGGCCCAGGACGGCAACCCCACGGCGCCTCGCAGCAGGATCGAAGAGATCGTTCTGACGGCGCTTGAGCTGTCGGGGGATCAACGTACGGCTTATCTGGAAACAGCTTGCGGGCGGGATGGCGACCTCCGCCGGGAAGTGGAATCCATGCTCGCGCAGGAGAACCGGGCCCAGACGTTTCTGGAAACTCCCGCTTTGGAGGCGGCGGCTCGGGCTTTGGCCGGCGGCGCGCCGGCCCGCATCGAAGGCCGCACGGCCGGCCCCTATCGTATCGAGGCCCTGATTGGCGTGGGCGGCATGGGGGAAGTGTATCGTGCCCTGGACACCCGGCTGCGGCGCCCCGTGGCGCTCAAGTTTCTGGCCGGCGTGTTCTCGACGGAGACCGCCGCGGTCGAGCGATTCGGCCGCGAGGCGCGTGCCGCCTCCGCGCTCAACCATCCCAACATTTGCACGGTGTACGACGTGGGCGAAATCGAGGGCCGGCCGTTCATCGCCATGGAATGTCTGGAAGGCAGGACTTTGCGGGCGTGCCTCGGCGAAGGCTTGACAGAGCGACTGGCGCTCGATTACGGAGTCCAGATATCTCAGGGGCTGGCCGCGGCCCATCAGAAAGACATCGTCCATTGCGATCTGAAACCGGAGAATCTCTGGATCACGGCCGAGGGTCGGGTCAAGATCCTGGATTTCGGCCTTGCCAAGTTTGCCGGAGCAGCCCGGCCGTCCGATGCCAGCGGAGCAGTGACCGATCCGGGCAGGGTGATGGGCACCGCGGGGTATATGTCGCCGGAGCAGGTTCGGGCGGAGCCCCTCGATCACCGTTCGGACATATTTTCGCTCGGGGCGATTCTCCATGAGATGCTGGCCGGCAGCCGGGCTTTTCAGGGCGCTTCGACGGTGGACACGATGTTCGCGATCCTCCATAACGAACCGCCGGAGCTGCCGCAAGCGGCTCTCAACGGGCTGGTGAGGCGGTGCCTGGAGAAAGATCCGGCGCGCCGTTTTCAATCCGCAGAGGAGGTTACTGGACAACTCACAGCCGCGCTTGAGGGACGGCTTGTGGCCGCCGGAGAATCCGCCAAACCAGCACGCCGCTCACGCCGCGCCGTGCTGATCGCCGGGAGCGCGTTCTCAGCGGCGGCGCTGGCGGGGGCTTGGAAATGGCGGAACCGTTTGCCCTGGGCATCGCGTCCACGGATCGCCAGGCTGGCTGTGCTGCCGTTGACAGACCTCTCGGCTGGAGGCGCGCAGGAAGCCTTTACCGACGGCATGACGGACCTGCTGATTACCGATCTCGGCCAGATCGGCGCACTGCGCGTGATCGCCCGGCCGTCGGTGATGCAGTTCCAAGGAACGAAACAGCCGCTGCGGGAGATCGCCCGCAGGTTGGGAGTGGAGAATATTGTCGTGGGGACCGTACAATCGTCCGGCAACCGGGTGCGCATCACCGCCCAACTCATCGATCCCGAGACCGACCAGCAGACATGGTCTGGAGCTTACGAGCGGGAATTGACCGACGTGCTGGCGCTGCAGAGCGAGGTCGCGCGTGCGATTGCCGACGAGATTCAGGCGCGAGTGACGGTGGAGGAGGTGCGGCGGCTGGCGCACAATCGGAAGATCGTGCCGGCGGCGCTGGGCGCCTACCTGCGGGGCCGCTATTATTGGGATCAGTTCACGGATGAATCGCTGACGAAGGCCATCGAGTGTTACGAAGAGGCGATTCAATTAGACCCGGGGTATGCGGCTGCCTATGCCGGCGTGGCCATTTGTTGGGGTGGACTCATTTTCTCGGACGCGCGGCCGTGGGAGGAAGCGATCTCCAAGGCTCGAGAGGCGGCCACCAAAGCCATCACCCTCGACGACGAATTATCCGAAGCCCACCAGGCCATGGCGTTGGTTCACTACCACGAGTGGGATTGGAAAGGCGTTGAGACCGAGGTTCGGAAAGCCATCGCGCTCAATACGGGGTACTCCACATCGCACGTGCTGTACAGCAACATGCTGCGCCATCTGGGGCGCGGCGACGAGAGCATTGCCGAAGCCAAAGCTGCCCTCGACGTGGATCCGCTTTCCATGGTGACCAACCAGATGTTGGGCAATGCCTACGCGAGCGCGAGGCGCTACCAGGAGGCGATCGGGCAGTACCTGAAGGGGCTAGAACTCCACGCCGACGATTCTTCCCTGCAACTGCTGCTGGGTTGGGCGTACGTGTATAACGGCGCCTTGGACCAGGGCATCGCGGCCATTCAGAGCAGCCTGGACGTGGATGGGATCGACCCGCGCCTGTCGCCCGACTTGGCCATGATCGACGCTATACGGGGCGAGAGGAACGAGGCCCGGCAGACACTGAAGCGCCTGTTGACGCTGGCCGAAAGCCAGCCGGTGTCGCCCGGCATGATCGCGTTGGTGTATATCGCGGTGGATGATCGGACGCAGGGCCTGAACTGGCTGGAGAAAGCTCACCAGCAACACTCTTCCGTGATGACGTGGCTGAAGACCGATCCACGCTTCGACAAAGTCCGCGGCGAGGCGAGGTTTCAGGAGCTGATGCGGCGCGTGGGTCTGATTTAGCGGGGTCAGCGCTTCGAGCAGGTGCAGGTCGTGGCCTTGGTGGAGTCCGGGAGGATCGTGCTTGCTCCTTCGCACGGCTTGCGGGTGGAAAAGGCCTTGGTGAATCCGACCGTGGTCACCAGGTAGCGGAGGTGACCGTTGATGCCCCAAAGCGAGTGCCCCACCGAGACGTACACATTGGTGGATGCGTTGGCCTGGTAGGCGATGGAGCCGGCGACGTCGAGCAGCCGGCTGCGGGAGATGCGATCGTGATTCAGGTATTGCTCGTCGGTAAGGTTATCGGGGAACAGGTTATAGTCGAGGTCGATGCCGTTGTGCGAATAGAGCAATACGCTGGACGCCTGAACGGTGAAGCGGCGGCTGACGAGATAACCGAACTGCAGTTCGCCGTAGCTTCGTTTAGGCGCGATGTTGGCCGCGACCAGGGGTGAAGCTCCAAAGGCATATTGTCCCTGCACGAAGGCCCGCGGCAAAAAGGGGTCGAGCCGGCGGCCCACATTTACCCCCCCGCGATACTCATGCTCGTCGAGCCCGATGGCGGCGTGGCCGAAGCTGGGATACGCGTGACTCGGCACGGTGACCTGAAACAACGGCGTAATCTGCCAGGAGTGGTTCGGCGTGAGGGCGTAACGCATCGTGAACCGGAAGTCCTGGAATCCGCCATGATAACTGCCGTTGTCCACCGGTACGACTGTATCCGGTTGGCCTCGCACCAACTCGTGCGGGTAGGCGCCGGCGTACTTGCCGTCCATGTAGGGCAGGGAGAAACTGATGGCGATGCGCTTGGTCGGCGCGAAGTCGCTGCTCAACACCACGGCGTTGAAGTAGACATGGCCGCGATCCTTAGTGCGGCCATTGCTGAAGACGTGCAAGCGATCGATGTCGTTCTGATACAGAATCGAGACCGTGCCCTCGCCTTGCGATGGCAGCCACGCCTGGGCAATGAGCGGCGCCTGAAATGCTGCAACGAAGGAGAGCAACCTGGCGACTCGCATGGTATTGACTGGCCACTCTGTTGGCGGTTACCGGCTCGCCCCTTTGAGTTTCCAGTCCATCGCCATGTCGATGGCGTCAAGGTAGTTGTCGATGCTGCCGGGCGCTTTCAAAAGGCAGTGGTAGCGCTTCTGCGCCAAGGACTGCTCTTGTTTGGACGCTTGGTAGGCCACCGGCAGCACGACCGCTTTTGAAGCGTCGGAAGAAACATGCTGACTCAGGTCGGTGGCGTTATCGAGGTCGGCCATCACCAAATCGTATTTACCGGATTTCAGGGCGCTGTCGAGGCTGGACAAATTCTCTACCACTTGAAACCGGTGTCCCGCCTTTTGCAGGGCGGGCTGTGAGGAAAGGCTCCGAATCAACCCGGCGCTGCGGGAATTGCCGGCAAAAGCGAGGATGGCCGCGGGATGATTTTTCAGCAGCAGGTGACGCGAGCCCATGACTAACATCAGCTTGTCGCCGCAGGCCCACGCGACCGACCCCGCCAGCAGAATCGCTGGAAGAATGCTGAGCTTGTGCATCCCCTGCATGCTGGCTGAGTATATGTGAAACGTCTGCTTGAGTCAAGGACGAGTATTTTCCATGACGCCAACCTCTCAGGAACGCGAATCCCTATTAAGAATCGGCTTGCACAGAGGCTCTCCCCCATTGCGCGAGCCTGACCGTGGTCTTTGAATCCGCACGCCGGAATAGGAACGATAAGCCGGCTTCGGGCCGCTTACACGGTCCTCGGCCGGGCGCCACGAGGCGAGGACCTTTAGTCTCTTGGGTGACGGCACGTGCGCGGCGCGGTTTCTGTCGCGAATTCCCCTTGTGTCAGCCAAGGTAGATGGCGGCGCGATTTTAACGGCGACGGCGGCCCCGCGCGTGACGGTAGGAATCGGAATTGGCGTTCCGGCGCCGGTGGCCGTAGTTCCCGCTTGCCCCGGACCCGGATACACCTGGGTGAATGGCTATTATGGCCCGACTGGCGTTTGGGTTGCCGGGTATTGGGCGCCGCCCGCGGTGGTGCGGATTGCTCCCCCGCTGGTACACGCACGGGTGGATCATCGCGTGGGGCGCTTCGGTCATTTCCGCCGGTAAGCGATCAGTTATGGATGCTGGAGGCGTTTTTGGGGACTACCATCGGCCTGGCTTTGTCCGGAGGAGCAAACCGGGAAAGCCGAATATCGCCCCTGGCTATTCCTCCGGCCCAATCGCCTCCGCTTCCCACGCAGACGAAAGCGCGCGCATGCATATCCTTGGCGGTCCCGTAGTTCCCGACTCGAATCAGTGCCGAGCGATTCAAGCTGGTTCGCCGCGCCGCAGCTTCCGTGGCACTCAACAGTTCGGAATCGAGGACGACCTGGATGGTTTCCCTTGTGGACTCGACGGTGGACCTGCGCTGGTTTACGCTCCGGCTGGCTGGCAGCTACCCCTGCGACAGTCCGAGTTCGAACAGCTTGGCTTCGCGCTCGCGGCGGTCGCGCAGGCCGTTCCCCACAGGCCAGAGGCGTTCCATCGATCGCAACTGGGCGGGGATGGCGGCAAACTGGCCGGCGGCCACGGCGTCGCGGATGGCGCGCATCTCGGTGCGATCGCCGGGGGCGGTTGGGGAGTCGGTCATCCGGGAGCCGCGGTTATAGACGAGGCTCACCAGCGCTCCGAAACAGAGGCGCGGCATGGCTTGCCATCCGTTGAAAGCCGTGCGGGTGGTGCGAACCTGATCGGGAAGAGTGCGGCGAAGGAATACCTGCCACGCAGCGGGCCACGGGATGGTGAGGTTCTTCAGAGCGGCGGGTCCGCCGGACGCGGCCGCGCCCCGCACCTGGAGCCAAGGCCGGAGCGCCGCCACCTGGGCGGGCGTCAGAACGGCGGACCAGTCGTCCTCGAAGGAGCTCTGCTGGCCAAGATCGTAGCCAACCCCAATGGTAACGCCGCTGGCACCGCCGGGCCAGGCCGGGCGGCAGGCCAGCTTGTCGTACAACTCCCGGCTGCCGACCTCTTCGCGGCCGATGAAGGCGACGGCGCGCACCGGCATGTCGGGCGAAGGCTCGGGCAGCGCCCGTAAAGCCTGCCAGGTAACGGAATCGATGATCCCCGTGACCGGCAGGGACGGGACGGCGCCGGCCTGGAATTCCCGTACGGCGGCATCGGTACCGTTCCCGAAGGCGCCGTCGGGATCGAGAATGGCGCCAGTACGGTTGAGCAGATCCTGGGCCTCGGCCACACTGGGGCCGCTGTCTCCGAGCTTCAATACAGGGTCAGCCATGGTACCAAGAGTATAATCCAGGCCAGCTTGGGTGCAGTCGCTGGGTGCAGTCGCTTTGACGCACGGCGACTGTGGGTTTTCAGCGGCTCAATCGTGGCGCAGGGTGGTGAGCGGGTCGATGCGTGAGGCGCTGGGGCGGTCAGTGAACGTAGCCGTGATAGGAGGTGGTGTCGAGGGTGGGCGGGACGGCTACGGCGACGCCGGTTTCGAAATCGTAGTAGACCACTTTGAGGTGCCGGCGTTCGATGAAGCCCTGGTCCGAGGGGCGGTAGAGGACGTAGGCGTCCTTGCCGGGAGGGTATTCGCCGACGGTGGTGGGGCCGCCGGGGATCTCGGCCAGGGGGCTAGGGGCGGCGGCGCGGTAGAAGTTCAGCGCGGCGACGTAACGCCAGTTGGCGGAGACGTCCGTCACACCGTAGTTGCGGCTGTAGAAGGCCAGGGAGGCGTAGGCGTTCTTCATGCCGGCGTCGAAATCCCAGGTGCGGAAGTAGGTCAGCCGCAGGCAGCACAGGAAATAGATTCCGAAAACGATGAGGGCCGCCCGGCTCAGGCGGCGGGAGAGGGCGCCGCTGGCGGACTCCTGGGGGATGGCCGCCAGGGCGCCGGCGAAGAGGGCACCGAGGGGCGCGAGGAAGACAGCCGTGCGATCGAAGGGGAGCAGTATGTGCTGGGTGCGGAACAACAGGTAATGGCAAGCCATCGCCAGGATGGCCGCGCCGCCGCCGATTCCGCAGAGGGCCAAGGGGAAGCGGGCCCGGCGCGCGCGGAGCTGCCGGGCGCCCGCCGCCAGCGTGACCAGACGGAAGGCGCAGGCGAATCCGAGCGCTGGAAACAGGAAGGGCTGGCAGGCAACCAGCGCACGGAGCAGAAGCGGGTTGAGCAGGTAGGGGTTGGGCTGGAAGAGCGTGGCCTGGGTGACGCTGTGCAGGCATTCTTTCATCGACCGGGCGCCCCAGACCAGCGCGCTGCGCTGCCACGTGAGCAGAATGGAGCCAGTGAAGAACAGCGCCACCAGCACTCCCGGAACGATGGACGCGAGCAGGACTTTGGCTTGGATAGCGAGCTTGCGGTAGCCGCTGCCGCCGGCCTGCGCGGCCAACCAGAAGGAAAGGAGCAGGAGGGTGGCTGCATCGGCGAAGGCGAAGGAGAAGTTGGCGCTGAACGAGAGGCCGCAGGCGATCGAGCAGACGGCACAGCGGCGATACAAGGAGTGCGCGGCGGAATCGGGGCGCTGCCAGACGTAGGAGGCTGCGGCGGCGATCGCCAAGAGCAGAAACGCCAGCGCCAGGCTGTAGCCGCGCGCGGCTACCAGGTGGTCCATGACGAAGGGGTTGGCGGTGAGGGCGACCAGCAGGAACCAGCGCAGGGTGCGATCGGCGGCGATCAGCCGGGCCAGAACCAGGGCCGCCCCAATGTAGAGCGCCGCGCCGAGCAGAGCCGGAATCCTGGCGCTGAACGCGGAGATGCCGAACACGGCCGTGGACAGGCGCATGAGCAGCGAATTCAGCACGTGATTGTTGGCGGAGGCTTCCCAGTGCGAGGGCGAAGGGCGGGCCACATAGGCGAGATAGGTATCCGCTTCGTCGATGGTGATGGATTGAATGGCGGCGCGGGCGGCGATCCACAGGAACAGGAAGACCGCCATGCCGTTCAGGAGGACGGCATCGCGCCAGCCGGGCGCAGGGGCGGCTGTGCTGGGTCCGCTGGCGCGGGCCGGGCGAGTTTCGGGATGTCCGGCCATGGTGGCGCAGGGCGCGCACACCGGTGGCGTGTCCGGTTGCGAGTGCATAGCGGTGGCGAGAGAATCGGACGCGAAAGCCGCTCTGAGACGGCTCCGCGGCGCCGAAGAACCCGGCGATTTTAGGGGGATTTCCCCTGGGCGCCGAACCACGGGGACGGGGAGCTTAGCGCCTTCGCTCAACCTCAAAGACCTTCGGCCGGGCGGTTTCAACTACACCCGCGGAAGGGATTGTGAGTGGGGTGCGGGCCGCGGCGGCCGGATGCGAACGGAGATGTGCCTGGCCGTGAGAATGTTTGCGCGTGGGGTGCGGGGGTGGGCGCGCGGTTATGGGGCCACGAACTCGCCGGTTCCCAGAGCCAGATAGCTGCGGAAGGCGGCTTCGCCGATGGCCTGCCAGCCGAAACGCTGCTCCACGGTGTGGCGCGCGCGGGCGGCCATGGCCAACCGCAGCCGGTCGTTGGAAAGCAGCTCCGCCAGGGCTTCGGCGAACGCGGCGGCCTCGGCGCGAATCAGGGCGTCGTGGCCGTCTTCCAGATCGAGGCCCGCGCATCCCACCGGGGTAGTGACCACGGCGCGGCCGGAAGCCATGGCCTCCATCACCTTGATGTTGGTGCCGGCGGAGACTTCCAGGGGCACCGCCGCCACGGTGGCGCGGGCGTACAACGGACGTAAGTCCTCGACGAATCCGTGGACCACAATGCGGCGGTCGACGGGGGCACGTCCGCCGGGAGGGGCGAACTGCTGCCAGAAGCGATCGTGCTGCGGCCCGGCCACTACGCGCAGGCGCAATTCCGGGAAGCGCTTCCAGAGGCGTGGCATGATCTCGGTGCGTAGCTTCTCGAATCCCAGGAAATTGGGCAAGTGGCGGAAGGAGCCGACATAGAGAATTTCGGGGTCGGGGCCGTCGTGCGGGGTGGGCTGAAAGCGGTCCAGATCCACGCCGTTGGCGATGGTGTAGGTACGCTGGGGGTCGCGGTCGCCCACGCCGATGGCGGCCCGGCGATCCTCCTCGGAAACCGTCCAAACGGCGTTGAACTGCTTCAGCCAGTGCTGCTCGAAGGCCAGCCAGCGCCAGTATTCGCGGCGCGCGGGGCGGTCGGCGGGATTGCGTTCGGCCAGTTGGCGGTAGAGGCTGAAGGTGAGATCGTGCTCCACCAGCACGGCCGGGATATCCGGCGCGGCATCGCGCAGGCCGGCCATGTGGGTGTACTCGATTTGCAGCGCGTCCGGCTTCCAGCGGGCGGCGAGGTCGGCGATGAGGGCGCGCATGGCTTGCGACTGGTACTGCCGCACCTGGGCGGGCAGGCGGGTGTCGCGGGAAGGGGCTTCGTCGCGGTCCACCACCCAGACCTGCTGGAAGACTTCGTGGAGCTTGGCGTAGTCCACCGTCTCGTGGGATTCGCGCATGGCCGCCAGCAGGAAGTCTACGCGGCCGGCCAGCGCGCGGCATAAGTTATAGATGCGGACGGCGCCGCCGTGCGAGAGGGGATACGGGAGGAAGGGCGAAACCAGCAGCACTTTGGGGCGCGCGGCGGCGGGACGGTATTGCCGCTGGAGGGCCGGGGCGCAGGCGATGTTGCCGCGGACCAGGCTGGGCTCGGCGGGGGCCAACTGGCGCCACGGACGGGAGGCGGAGACCCGCAGAAATACGGCCGCTTCCTGTAAGGGAAAGTCGGGCTGCTGGGCGGGCGGCTGCCGCTGGCCGAGGCTGTAAGAGCGCCAACCGGCGGCGGCGGCCTTCCAGAAAAGCAGCATCCAGGCGGCGCCCGGCAGGCTGCAGCGAGGGATTCCAAGAGCCAGCAGTTTAGCGCGATCCACCAGGATGGCGTGCGAGAGGGGCGCCAGCAGCGGACAGGCTTCGCCAGGCTGGAGGGCGCGAAAAGGCGCGGTGGGCAGCAGGGATGGCTTCCAGGCGCGGAAATGCGTTTGCGGCGAGGCCGCGAAGGCGCGCGGGGTCTGGAGCAGGGGCAGGAGGTCGTCGCAATCCACGGCGGCGTCGGGGCGCTCCCGCCAGAGGATCCAGCGGGTCCGGCTGCGGCGGGCGAAATCTTCCAGGGCCGCGCCATCCCAGACCGGGCGCTGCTGGCAGAAACGGTCCACGGTGGCGAGGCCGGCGCCAGCGTCAGCCGTCTCCGCGGTGTTCAGTTCCAACAGGCGCTGGCCGGGGAGGTGGTGGAAAATCCAACGATGCGGATGGCCCGTCCACCGCAGCACGGAGGCCGCTACCAGAAGCAGGAACGCGGCGGTTTCGTCCTGGACGCGGCGCACCGGCCCAGATCGCCAGATGTGATAGGTGAGCAGCAGCCAGTAGCCTTCTTGGAGGTCGCGGCAGGCGTTGTGGAGGGAATGGAAACGGTCACGCACGCGCCGGCCGACGTGCCGCACCACCGGGGCGGGGGAGGCGGCGAAGAAATCGCCATGCTCGTTCATCACCAGCACGCGGAAGGGCGGCCACAGGAAGGGCGCCAGTTTCAGCAGCCAGCCGCGGCCTTGGCCGGTCCAGGGCGCTACCGCCAGGGCTACCCAGCGGCTGGCGAGCTGGCGCGCGGCGTCCCGCAGCAGGGACAGGGGATTGGGGGCGACCGAGACCCTTTGGCAGAGCGCGGCAGTTTCCGGCAGGGGCGACTGGGTGCAGAACAGCCACACCGGAACGCGAAGGGCGCCCTGCGCAAGGTGCACGACGGCGCGATGGCACTCGGGCGCAGAGGAGCCGAAAACCACGGCCACTTTTCGATCGCCCTTGCCGCCCAGCAGCTTGCGGAGCAGCCTCATTCGCCGGGAACCGCCGCCAGGCGTGTGATGGCGAGGAACTCAAGCCACCCAGGAAAGGTCGCCGGCGATCCCTTCGGCATCGTCCGTCTCAGTCCAGGTATCTGCGGTGTGGCGTACCCGCCGGATCTCCCATGTTCCCGTTTCATGACGCTGCAGCGGACCGCGGAATTCCAGTCCGGTGACGTAGCCCCCGCTCTTTTGCGGCGTGCAGTGCCGGACCACAGCATGGCCGGCCAGCCGAAAACACTTCAAGTCCAGCCAGACAACGCTGCCCTTCACCCAAGCCCGCTGGGAAACCACCATAGCACCTTGCTGGTGAATGTCAATGCCATTTGCCTGAACCAGCCCGTGATGGACCGGGCCTTCCATCTGAACCTGAAAGCGCATGCGCTGGCGGGGGATTGCGCGGCGCTCATCCTGGGGCGCGGACTGCAACCATCCGCTCAATCGGGACTTCAACCATGCCAGAGGGGCCGGACCTGAAGAATTGCCTGTAATCATCCTGTGTTCATTGTGAATGGGCGGAGAGGTGGATCCAAGTACTCCGCGGGCCACCGCCCGGCTAGTATGCCCAGTGGCGCTGGCGCGAATGGGGGGAGGAAGTTGTAGCGGGATGGGGGGCGGCGGGCTCGACGCGGAGACGCGGAGACGCGAAGAAAAAGCGCGGAGAAAACGAAGGTAGATGGGCGCGGTGTCGAGAAGGAGGACGACCACTCCGGAGGCCGGCGGCGCGGCGAGAAGGGGAATCGAGGGCGCGGAGGAAGCGGGGTTTTCGAGAATGCGGGCCGGATTGGGGGCCTTGAGAGGCGTTCGCCGCGTCAGGTGGTTTTCTAGGCTACTTCGCGAGGGCGGTGCGACGGGGCTGGCGCGTCCTCGGCGATGGCGGGGCGGTCGTCGTCTTGGGTCCAGCCAGCGTTGACGGGCTGGCAAACGCGCTGGATCTGCCACTGCTCGCCTTGCGGGATGAGCGGCCCTCGAAAGGCCAGGCCGATCGTGTATCTGCCGTCTCTGCGCACGGCGCAATGACGCACTTCGGCGAAACCACCCAGTTGGACGCTTTTCAGTTTCAGGAACAGTAAGGTGCCGGTATCCCAAGCCTTCTGGGACAGGATCCGGGCGCCATCCTCATGGATGTCGACCCCCACGACCGGTACGCTGCCATCGATTCGCTGGATTTCGGCCTCGAACCACATGCGCTTGCGTGGAGAGGAACGCCGCTCGGCCCCCGTGGGCAGTTTCGGCTGGCCGCCGAATTGGGACTTCAGCCATTCCAAGGGTCCCCGCAATGTTGAGCCTGCGCCAATCATCTGCACTTATTGTGACGCGAAGAACCGCGCAAAAACTGAACCAAAAGTACTCCCCGTTCCAGCATTCGGAACGGTTTTGGACTAGTATTTTCGGACCCCATTGGATGGTACCGAGGTACTTTTGGCGCGTTGGGGGCCGCCTTGCGCTACCATAGCGGCTTATGTTTGGCGCAATCGAAGCGGGCGGCACCAAGTTTGTGTGCGCCGCGGGCACCGGCCCGGGCGATCTCACCACCACCCAGATTCCCACCACCTTGCCCGCGGAAACGCTGGACGCGGCCGTGGCCTTTTTCCAGCCCTTCGCCGGGCAACTGGACGCCCTGGGGATCGCCTCCTTCGGGCCGGTGGACCTGGACCCGGCCTCGCCGACCTGGGGCTACATCACCTCCACGCCCAAACTGGCGTGGCGCAACTACGACCTGGCGGGCACGTTGGGTCGGGCGCTGGGCGTCCCGGTGGGCTTCGACACGGACGTGAACGGCGCGGCGCTGGGCGAGGCCCGCTGGGGCGCGGCGCGAGGATTTTCCGACTTCCTATACCTCACGGTGGGCACGGGCATAGGCGGGGGCGCGATGGCCGGGGGGCGTCTCCTGCACGGCTTCACCCACCCGGAGATGGGCCACATCCAGATTCCCCACGATCCGGGCGATCCGTACCTGGGCGGGTGTCCGTACCACACCGGCTGCCTGGAGGGAGTGGCGTGCGGTCCGGCCATTCAGGAGCGCTGGGGCCGGGCGGCGACTGATTTGCCGGCCGACCATCCGGCGTGGGCGCTGGAAGCGCGCTACCTGGCGCTGGGGATTGCTAACTGGATGTTCACGCTGTCGCCGCGGCGGGTGATTCTGGGCGGCGGGGTGATGCAGCAGGCGCACCTCTTCCCGCTGATTGAGAAGGAGCTGCATCGGATTCTGAACGGCTACATCGCCATCCCGCCGGCCTTCCTGGCGCCGCCGGTGCTTGGGCAGCGCGCCGGCGTGCTGGGTGCGCTGGTGCTGGCCGAGGAAGCCAGGCGCGGCACAGCGGGTTGACGCGCTGGCGCGGGACGCAACCGCGGTGGGCCCGTTACAAAGGGGTTGCATAAGCCGTATACTGGCCTCGAAATGCCGCTCATCCAAAAGGCCGCCATTTTCGGCGCGGCGGGAGCCATCGGCCCGCAGGTTGCCGCTGAGTTCAACCGGCGCGGAATCCCTTTCCGCGTGGTAGGCCGCCAGCGCGCGCGGCTGGAATCCACCTTCGGGGCTATGCCGCACGCCGAAATCTTCGAAGCCGATCTGGCCGACCTGCGCTCGGCCAGCGCCGCCGCGCGCGGCGTGGACACCATCGTTTATTCGCTGGGGCTGCCCTACCCCTCGCATCACTTGCACCCGGTCCTGATGCGAACCACCCTGGAGGCTGCCGCGGCGATGCAGGTGGCGCGCCTGGTCCTGGTATCGAGCGTGTACGCCTACGGCGTGCCGCGTTCCTCGCGGGTGGCCGAAACGCATTCCCGCCAGCCCGACACGCGCAAGGGCCAATACCGTAAGGAGCAGGAAGACCTGGTCCTGGAGGCGCATCGCCAGGGGCGTATCGCCGGACTGATCGTGCGGCTGCCCGACTTCTATGGGCCGGGCGCGGATAACAGCCTGGCCAATCCGATCTTCCGCGCCGCGCTGGCCGGCAAGACCGCCAACTGGGTGGGACCGGTGAATGCGCCGCACGAATTCGTCTTCGT
>DATJRE010000352.1:0-14358 GCA_035505095.1 Bryobacteraceae bacterium
GATGTCAGCGGCGTTGTTTTTCAAGCGCGGCATCGTAGTGACCCAGATCCAGCAGGCCCACGAACTACTGGTCCCCCTGCTGGGTGCCAGCATGGCCGGGGTCATTTTCGCCGTGGCGTTACTGTGCTCGGGCCAATCGTCTACCCTTACCGGCACGCTGGCCGGCCAGGTGGTGATGGAGGGATTTCTCAACATCCGCATGCGGCCCTGGCTGCGGCGGCTGATCACCCGTGCCTTGGCAGTGATTCCGGCGGCTCTCACCATCTATATCTCGGGCGACCAGGCCACCTACCAGCTCATTATCCTCAGCCAGGTGATCCTGAGCATGCAACTCCCGTTCGCCATCATTCCGCTGGTGCACTTCACCAACGACTCGCGGCGCATGGGGCCCTTCGCCAATCCGGCTTGGGTGAAGGTATTGGCCTGGACGACGGCGGCGGTTATCGTGTGGCTGAACGCCTGGCTGGCCGGACCCATCATCAGCGGCTGGCTGGAAGCGGCCGGGCGGTGGCGGGTGCTGGTCTGGCTGGTGACCGTCCCCGCCGCCCTGCTGATTCTTCTACTACTTTTGTGGGTCACCTTGGAGCCATTTCTCCTCCGCGGCCTTCAAGGTTTCGGACGGACTCCTGTCATTCTGCCGGAAACTGCTGGTGCTGAAGCAGTTATCCCTCCGGCTTACCATCGTATCCTGGTCACCCTGGACCACACCGTGCTGGACCGGCTGGCGGTCAGCCACGCCGCCGCGATGGCCCGTTTGTATGGCGCCAAGCTCTTTCTACTACATGTGGAGGAGGATGTAACGAGCCAAATCTACGGACAGGCCGCTTCTACGGCTGAAGTAGAAGCCGGCGAGCAGTATATCGGCCAAATCGCGAGGGGGCTGCGGGAACAAGGGATTACCGTAGAAACGGCAATCTCGCATTCTTCGTCTCCGGGGAAAGAGATCGTGCGCTACGCCCATTCCGTGAAGCCCGATCTGGTCATCATGGGCGCGCACGGGCACGGCGGAATCAAGGACCTGATTTTCGGGACCACCATCAATCCGGTACGCCATAATCTGGACGTCCCTATGCTGATCGTCCGGCCGGGCAAGACGTGAGGCCATTGGGACAGGCTGTCCCAAGTGCGTGTCACAGCAACACAGGATAGACCCTGGTACTTGATCGAACACTAATGCAATCAGTGAGATTAGCTGGTATTTCAGATGCTTTTCAAAGGGGCGTGAAGCGCTATCTTCCGCTGGTTCTGACGGTTTGCCTGACGCCACTCCACAGCGCTACCCTGCAGCAGCTCTCGATGAACGACCTGATTGTCAAATCCACGGCCATCGTTCACGGCAAGGTCACCGGCTCTTCGGCGGCATTTACCAACAAAATCATTTATACCCATTACACCATCCAGGTATCCGAACAGTTCAAGGGGCCCAGCCAAACTTCTATCGATGTAGTGGTTCCCGGCGGGACCGTCGGCACGCTGCGCCAGACGTTTTCCGGCGCCCCGTCTTTTACGGTGGGTGACGATTACGTATTCTTCCTGTGGACCAGCCGCGCGGGGCTGACCCAGGTAATGGGGCTGACGCAAGGGCTTTTCACCGTGGCGCAGGATGGCTCTTCGGACCCTGTGGCCACCCGCAACGCCAGCCGCGAAACCATGCTGAGCGCCACTTCCGGCCAGCCGGTGAAAGATCAAACGGTCACCATGAAGCTGAGTCAGTTGCGCGCCCTGATCGCTTCCACCTTGGGGACCGGAGCTCCGGGGGGAAACCAATGACCATCCGGAGCCGCATGGCCCGCAGCCTGGCGGTGGCCGCGGTGGCGGCGCTGCTGGCGACCCCGTCGCAGGCCTACTACCACTACGTTCATTTTCTGGGCAGCCGGTCGGGGCCGTTCAACCCGGTGTATGAGCGGTTCGATCTGACCACCCTCAACAACAACACGGTAACGGTTTACGTGAACGATCAGGGTCCCCAGGTCTATGGCCCCAACGACTCGTTCGGTTCGGTGCTGAGCCAGGTAAAGGACGCCGCCGAGGTTTGGAACTCAGTGAGCGCGTCGGCGTTGCGGATCTCGTTTGCCGGTCTGGAATCCTCGAACCAGGTTTCCAATACTCCGGGGATCGATGTGACCTTCATCGATTTGCCTCCTGGTTTGTTGGGGTTGGGCGGGCCGACCACTTCAACCGTACTCTCGCCCAGCGGCTTCTTCCCGATTGTCAACGGGCAGGTGATGCTCACCACCAACACCTCATCCGCCGCCACCGGGCCGGGGCCGAGTTACCTGGAAGATTTCTTTACCACCGCGGTACACGAATTCGGCCACGCGCTGGGATTGCAGCATAGCTGGACGGCCAGCGCCATGTCGTCCCCGGACGTCACCCGCAATACCTCGCGCGCGAGGCCCATCGACGCCGACGACGTAGCCGGCCTTCTGGTCCTTTATGGCAAGCAGCCGTCCGGGTCGCAACCGGGCTGGCAGGCGACCTACGGGAGCATTTCCGGGCGAGTAACGTTTACCAATGGGCAGCCGGTGTCGCTGGCTTCGGTGGTGGCGTTGACGGCTACCGGGCCGGCGGTCAGCACGCTGACCAATCCGGACGGAACCTACCAGATCAGCGGATTGCCGCCCAATAGCGGCTACCTTCTTTATGTGCATCCGTTGCCGCCGGGCGCGGTCACCAACGACGAACTGGGGATCCGGTTGCCGGTGGATGCCAGCGGAACGACCTTCCCGCAAAGCAGCCAGATCAACCAGACCCTGTTCTATCCGGGGGTCCAGAATCCGGCCCAGGCAACCATCATTCCCGTCGCCGCGGGCGCCAACGTAGCCAACCAGAATTTCGCGGTGGCCCCGGTGGCCTCACTGCCGATTTATAACGTCCAGACCTACTGCAAGCTGCAGAGCACCACCCGCACCTACGTCTATACAGGCGACCTGACGCCCACTCCGGCCTTCATGAGCAACACCTCTGGAAGCACCGACCTGGTGATCATCCAGCCGCCGTTTTCGATTGCCGCGGCGCCGCAATCGGCCACCATCCTGGGAGGCATCGGGAACTCGCTCTACGCCCCCGTGCTCTATTCCACGCCGGGGCTGCCGCCGGCGATTGCGCTTTATTTCATGGCCCCGCTCGGCGCTGGCGTGGGGCCACGGCATGTGGTGCTCAATTTCGGCTCGGACATCTTTGTGATGCCGGATGCCGTAAACCTGGTGGCCCAAGGCCCGCCGGAGGTCAACTCGGTCACACCCAATACGGATGGCTCCGTGACCATAGAGGGTGCGGGGTTGAATTCCGCGAGCGAGGTATTTTTCGACGGCCTGCAGGCCGCCGTGGAGACTCCCTTCAGCGGCGCCGACGCGGCCGGAACGGTGACGGTGGTGCCCCCGAACGGGGCCGCGGGCCAGGTTTCCACCATCACGGTGTATGGCCCCGACGGGCAGAATTCCATGTTTCTGCAGTCGCAGGACCCTCCCACCTGGGCCTATAACGTCAGCGGCACGCCGCAGTTCAACACCGTCAGCTACACGGCCCTGCCGGCCGCTTCGTCGGCAGCCGTGGATATCACCGCTTCCAATGTGAACTTCGTGAACGGCCAGGTGACCGTGGGTTTCGGCAGCAACGACGTCACGGTGGGTCAGGTCTGGGTGCTCAGTCCGACCCACATAGTGGCTAACGCCGTGGTGGCGCCGGGCGCGGCCATCACCCCTTCGGATCTGAGCGTGATTGCCGGATTCCAGGTGATCGACCAGCAGGGCGGCTTCCAGACGCAGGTGGCCCGGCCGGCCTTCCCCGATGTCGGGCTGCCGGTGGTCAATGCGGACCCCACCCAGGCGACCATCTACCCCGGCAGCGACGCCAGTATCTTCGGGACCAACCTGGCCGTGGGCGGGTCTTCGGTCGTGCAGGTGACCCTGAACGGAACCGAGCTCCCCGTGCTGTTTTCTTCGCCGGGGCAGATCAATGTTTCCATTCCCGCTGGTTTCCCGCTAGGGCCGGCATCGCTGGTAGTGAACAACGGGACGACCACCGCCTTTCCGGTGGACGTCGAAATCGACGAACTGCCGCCGGCCATCGTGGCGCTGACCACCCCCTCGGGCGGATCGCTTTCCGGAGTGACTTCCAATGCGGGCGACCTGATTTACGTGGTGGTGAGCGGTCTCGACCCCACGGTCATCGGAACCGCCAACCTGCAGGTGACCGTCTCCGGTGTTCCCATGACGGTGTTCCAGGTGGTCCCGCTGCCCAATGGGCAATACCAGATCCAGGTGTACTTGACCCAGGATTTTGGCGGTGCGCAAGTCCCGCTGGCGGTCTGGGTGAACGGTTCGAGCAGCCAGCCGGTCACGATCACAGTGCGATAGAGGCGGCGGCCCGGCTGACCCGGCAGATGTTCGCTTCGTAGTTTCGCGGCTCCCGAGCGTATCATGTGGTAGAGGAGACTGCATGAACTGGAAGCCGTTGTCGCTGGTGCTGTTGTTTGCCGGGTTGGCATTGCCTGCCGGGGATCCGCCGGGGTTTCACTTCTGGCCGGCTTCCGAATTGCGAGGCTTCAGCAAATCGTTGGCGCCTAAAATCAACGATCAGAAGATTGCCACCCAGCAGTTGGCCACGGTGGGGAATTACCTGTTTCTGATGGCCCATCGGGAAGGCCCCGGGCAGGCCGAGTGGCACGGTAAGCAGGCCGACATCATGGTGGTGGAAACCGGGGAAGCCACGCTCATCTACGGCGGATCGCTGGTCAACGGCAAGACTACCCAGCCCAACGAGATGCGCGCGGCCTCCATCAGCGGCGGGCTGCGCAAGCGGCTGGGGCCGGGAGATGTGGTGACCATCCCGGTCAGGACGCCCCACCAGCTCATCGTGGAGCCTGGCAAGGAATTCACCTACCTGACCGTGAAGGTGACCGAGTAGGCGCCGGAGGCCGGATAGCCTGTCCCCATGGACCCGCCGTTGATTGCCGCGCGGGGCGCCTGGCAGGCACCCGCCCCCATCACTTTCGCTGCACGCGCGGGTGTTTACAATTCCTTCCAGAGCAGTTCCGCATCCGAGCGGCGCACGTAGTTGGCGTCGAGCGCGGCGGGGTCCTGCGCCTCGCCGGCTTCGAAGCGGGCTACCGCCAGGCGGCCCACCGCCGCTGCCAGCGCCCGCGGCGCAGTGACCAGTGGAGCCCCGGCGAAGCGTGTGCCCGCCAGCGCCGCGCGAAACGGCTCGAAATCGGGCGAGACGAATTCCAGATCGCCGGCCGGCAATTCGGCCAGCCAGCGCTCAAGCGGCGCCACTGTTTCGGGGGTCACCAGACGCGCCGCCTGGTCGTACACGGCGCCGTAGATTTCTCCGCGCCGGGCATCCAGCACTACCGCGCGCAGCGGCCGCGAGCCAAAACAGGCGAGCGCCTGCAGGTTCGAGACTGCCACTGCCGGACGGGCCAACGCCTCCGCCAGCCCTTTGACGCAGGCCAGCCCGATGCGCACGCCAGTGAACGATCCCGGCCCGGAGGCCGCCGCGAAGCAATCGATCTCCGACGCGCGAACGCGGTTCCGCGCCAAGAGACCGGCCAGGTGCGGATAGAGCACGTGCGCAAACCCGGCCGGCGCGTGCAACTCCCGCTCCTCCAGGGTTTCGGCGCCGCGCATCAGCGCCAGGCTGCCGTATTCGTGCGTGGTATCGACCGCCAGGATGAGCGGCTTCACTTGACGATCTGCAGTCCCGAATCGAGCTCGTACACCTTGCCGTTGGCGTTCATGCCGTACAGCCGAAGGTGCATCAGGGCCGGATAATCGTGTGAGATATCCCGAGGAACCTGGAAGGTGCCCTTCTGCCCGGTGGCCAGGGCCCGCGCACCCTGGTGGTCTTCCGCCACATCGCCCATCCACAGCCACCACATCTGCCGCGTGGCGCGTGTCTCGCGGGTGATTTTGGCGGTGTAGGGCACGGGCTTGGAAAGCGAAATGTCGCCCGACGGCTGATCGATCGCGAACGGCACCTTGGGCGTGTTGGCCTCGATTTCCTGCAGCACGATCTCCTGCGATTCGAACTTATACGATTTGTTCATGCCCTCCAGGTGGCCTTCGCGCACCACGTGCAAAACCCAGTCGTGAGAGCGGTCGGGCGGCTCGGCGGTGAAGTGGTCGCCCGAAAATTTCTTGCCCTTGACGCTGGTCCCATCGGCCGGATTGACCCAGAGCACGTCGTACCCGTGCCGCACCACGGTCAGTTCCAGGGGGCCGGGCTTTTCCATGTACACCACGTATTCGGTGTCTTCCAGCGCCAGGGCGCGTCCGCCATCCACATCGAAGTAGGGTTCCAGTTCCCAGTGGCGGGTATCGGAGAAGAAGTCGAACCACGCCGTCATGGCCTTGGCTCCGGGCGAATTCAGATACTGCCCGCTCGAGCCGGTATTGGCGTAAGTGACCGACTGGCCGTCCATGGTGGCGTTCCACAGGCGATGGCGGAAGGTGTCGGGGTCCACATCTTCGGGCCGGGACTTGCCGGCGCCGCTATCCTCGCGGCCGAAATCGACATTCACGAAGGGCACAGCGTAGATCTGGTGCTCGATGGCGCCCACGTTGTCGTCGGGGGACTGGCAGGCGGCGAAATCCATCCAACCGTCGTCCAGCAAGGGCGTGGAGGTGACCCGCGAGCCGCTGGAGCGGGGATGCTGGTAGGGGTCAAGCTGCTTCAACAGGCCGCCCAGGTCCTTCATCAGCGCCCGCCCATCGGGGTAGTCCTCGAATTGATCGACGCCCTGCCAGGTGACGTCCATGGCGGCATAGCGGCCCACCACGTAGCGGACGAAGCGGCGGCGCTGGGCCGCGCTGGGGAACAGCTTAATCAGGTAGGCAGGGCCGCCGGCCAGGATCAGATCGGCGATGATCTTTTTCTGATTGAGGTAGCGGACGCGCTCGTCGAGGCGCTGGAAGTAGGCCACGTTGGGCGAGTCGGGCCCCGAATAGGCCCCGCCCTGCGCCTCGGAGAGGACGAAGCCGCGCAGGTGGTTGAACTTCTGGGCAGCGCGGGCGTCGGCCATGGCGCGAAACGCGGCATCGTCCATGGTGGCGAAGAGCAGTTCGGTGGCGCCCATCCACAGGTGGGCCTGGAACAACCCGTTGCTGCCCTTCTCGTGGTATTCCCAGTGGTGCATGTTGGCCGGCTCAATGAAGCCGAGCGATTCGGAGGCCGCCGCCGCGAAGCTGCCGGTTTTGCCGTCCCAATCGGGCAGATTGGCGGTGACCAGGTAGTCCCACTGGCCGCCTTCGGTGGGGGTGAAGCGCGCCACCATGCGGCGGCCGCCATCCCAATACGCGGGCACTGCCACGGTGTGGTTGCGCGGCGACCGGAACTCCACTTTCATATCTACGGTGGCGTATGGGTTGGGATTCGCGGCGGCGTCCTGGGCGGTCAGCTCGAAGACCATTTCACAGGGCGAATACGCGGGCGTATTGGCGCACCCGGACTGCGCGTGCGCCGCCAGCGGAACGAGCGCCAGCGCCCAAGCGGCGAGGCTCCTGCACATAGTTATAGTGTAGCTGGCGATTCTGAGGGGCATGCGACCCGCGGCGCGGGGAGCCGGTGCGAGAGCCGGTGCGCCGGCGTGGTCGCGGGGTTGGTGCGAGAGCCGGCGCGCGGACGTGGTCGCGAGGTTGGTGCGAGAGCCGGCGGGCGGGCGTGGTGGGGGGTCGGTGCGGGCCCGGCGCGAGGGCGTGGTGCGGGGTTGATGCGAGGGCCGGCACGGGAATCGGGGGACAGAAACCCGGCGCGAGGGCCATTCGGGAACCGTGCGAGGCCGGCCGGGCCTAGCCGAAGCTCTTGATTTGCACCTCCACTTCGGCGCGCAGGTCGGCGGCGGAAGGGAACGTACCGCTGGACAGGTGACTGGGCAGCGAGCGGAGGATGTCGTCGTACTCCGGGGCGGGGGAGTAGCGGACGGCCGAAAAGCCGGTGGCTTCGGCAATGCGGCAGGAGACCTTCACCACCTGCAGGATTTCGGGGTCCTCGGGGGCCAGCGGCGCATGATGACCTTCGCAGGCTTGCATGAAGGTAGCCGGATACGACCAGTTCTTCACCAGCCAGGCGCCGGCAACACCATGATCGACACGCAGCAGCGCGCGTTCGGCGCTGAGCACCTGGTCCACATTTTCAAACGTGCTCGCCAGGACCGGCGAGTATTCGTTGGGGTAGGATTTCAGCAAACCCAACCGGCCAATGTCGTGCAGCAGGCCGAGGGTGTAGGCGGCATCGCCGGTAATCCCGAAGACAGGGGAGATCAGCCTGGCGATCATAGCGCAAGCAGCGCTGTGCTGCCACACCTGGTGGAGCAGCGGCCCGCCTTTGCCCATAAAGCTTCGCATGGCCACGGTGACGGCCAGCGCTTTGATGCGATCGATTCCCAGCACGGCGAGGGCGTGGCGCAGCACCTGGACCCGCGAAGCAAATCCGAAAAGCGAAGAATTGGCGATCAGCAGGGCGTCCGCGGCGAAGGCCGGGTCGCATTCCATCACCGCCGCGAGTTGCTTGAAACTGACGTCCGGTTTGGCGGTAGCGGCCAGCACCTGGTTGGCAATCGCATTGAGCGGCGGCAGGTTACACAGCCGTAAGGGGACCTCCTGGGGATCTGACGGACGCGCGTGATCGGGCTGCGGAATGGGGGGCGGGGCTGGAGATCGGTCCTCCAGTCCGGAAAGCCTCTCGGTCATGAGTACCATTTCGGCAGAAACCCGGTGGGCCTCCATACTATCGTTCGTTAGCGGGCGGCGGGGTGGGACGTGTCCTCACCGCAGAGCCGCGGAGAAAAACGGAAACGCGGAGAAGGGCCAGAGAAGGCTACTGCGTTTAGGTCAACAGGGCCCGCACGGCGGCGAAGATCCGCTCGACTGCCGGGCGGCGGTAATCCCAGCGTGGATCGGGCTCCGGGGGGTTGACCACCATGGTGGCATTGGCCTCGAAAAACAGGAGGTCGCCCGCCGGGCTCAAGCCGAAGTCGATGCCGCCGTAGTCCAGGCCCAGGATGGTCTGGATTTCGGCCACCGCCGCGACGGCGCGCGGTCCCAGCACGCGCGGCATATCCTCCAGGAAGGCGGCGTCCTCGGCGCGGTGGCCGGGCTGATCGGCCATATCCGCGGTGAAGTAGTGAACTTTCCAATTGGCGGAAATCGCCAGGTGCAGCGGATAGAGCCGGCCATCGATCATCATCACGCGATATTTGCGCACCTTGCCATCGGCCGAGCGGGCATCGAGGAACTCGATCACGGTGAGGTGGCTTCCGGGCAATCGGGCCACAGTGCCGGCGAGCCCTTCGGGGTTTTCCACGCGCAGGAAATGGCGGCCGGTTTGAAAGCCGGGCGTCCGCACCAGCAGCGGGAATCGAAAGCCGAGGCGGGACAGGTTCGCCGCGGCGTCCGGGGCGGCCAGGGTTTTGCGCGGCAGCACGGCGGTGGCCGGAATCACCACACCGGGCACGCGGCGGAGGCGCGCGTGGGCTGCGCGGCCGGTGGCCAGCACCGCACGGGGCCGGTTAATCACCTTGGCCTGGTTGCGGGCCAGCAAGCGCTCGGCGGCCGCGAGGGCGGGGGCGTCCAGATCGGCATCGCCGATGGCATTGAACACCACGCCATGGGGCGGCAGGGGGACTTCGGGATCGTAGAATTCGGGCGCCACCACGAAGGTCTGGAAGACGCGGTCATCCAGCAGATTGCGCGTCGGGATGTTGCCGCCGATCGCCGAAATCAGCAGCACCAGAGGCACGGGCGGTCCCGATCCGCGATAGGGCAGCGTGGTGAGCGCGCGATTTTCGAAGCCCTTCCGGCGGTGGAAACGGGCGCCTGCTTCGTCCCCGAGTTCGGTCAGCACATAAGCCAGGCCCTGGTGCGCGTCGATGTTGGCGGGGTCGAAGCGGAGGGCGGCTTCAAAGTGCTCGCGGGCGGCGCTGAAGTCACCGGCGTCGAGGAGCACATTGCCCAGGTTCGCGTGGCTCAGGGGGTCGCCGGGGTGGCGGGCCACGGCCTCGGCGTAAGCCGTGCGGGCGGCGGTGCGATATCCGGTGCCGAACAGCAGGGTGCCCAGATGATTCAAGGCCAGACGGTGAGTGGGGTCGCGCGCCAGCAACTCCAGGTAGGCGTTGCGGGCCTCCAGCGTGCGGCCCATCGCGGCGAGTAAGCCGGCTAATTCCAACCGCAGATCGAGCGCGCCGGGATCGGAGGCCAGGCGGTCCTGGACATCGCGGAGGGCCGCCGCCCGCTCGCGGTACGGAGCCCAAAGAGCGCTGGAATCGTCGGTATTCATGGCGGGACCTTCAATTATGCACGACCGCCCGCCGGGTTGGATCAGTAATCCGTCGCCGCGTTGAAGAGTCATAGCCGGCAATGCGGCTGTGATCCGCGGGCGGCATAGGACCGGATCGACCGATCGGCCTGGTTTGGGTCAAAACACCACAAATCCCACACGGGGCGATCCCCGCCATGGGTAGAAGCCGGGGTTCGCGTCCGATTCCTTGTCACCGCCCCGCATCGGCGGCGCGGCTCTTGGGCCTCTTTCCGGCCTGCGGGCTGCCGGTGACCAGGGCGGCGGCTCCGGGTGCGGCTCAAAATAATGTGCCGGTCACCTGCTGGCCGGTAGCGCCGTGGATGAACACTATCGCTTTCGCCGCCACAATATGGCCCCCGAAGAGGGCTTAATACCGCCATGAGTGGACTGTTGCAGGAGCGCCCGGGATCCCTGTGGGTCGGATCGGGGACGGGTTGTTTCGCTATGGCCCAGACCTGGAAAATCGGGCCAGGACCGCATCGAGCCGCTCGATCTGAATAGGCTTTTCCAGATAATCGTCCATGCCGACCGCCAGCATCTCCTCACGATCGCTAGTCATGGCCTTAGCAGTGAGAGCCACCACTGGAATGCGGAATTTCGAAGGCTGCTCCGCGTTGCGAATGCGGCGAACCGCTTCCACGCCATCCATCTCGGGCATCTGAATGTCCATGAGCACCAGATCGAAGGCAGACTGCTCCAGCGCGGCCAGAGCTTCAATGCCATTTTCAACCAGCGTGACGCCGTGGCCGCGTTTGGCGAGAAGATTTCGGATCAGATACTGGTTCACGCCATTGTCCTCAGCAACCAGAATCTTCATGGGGCGCGTGGGACCTGGATTTGCCGCCGGTTGCGGGGCGGCCGGCGCCTTGGCCTCCGGGGCGTTTATGGTAAATGAAAATGTACTGCCCTGGCCGGGTTCGCTCTCGACGGTGAGGGACCCAGCCATGGCATCCACAAGCTTCTTCGAAATTGTCAGGCCCAGCCCGGTTCCTCCAAATCTCCGGGAAGTCGAGCTATCCGCCTGCCGGAACGCATCAAAAATGGTTTCCAGCTTGTTGGCTGGGATTCCGATGCCCGTGTCGATGACGGCAAAGCTCAACCGGTCCGCCGCCCAGGCGACGTCAACCGACACGGCTCCCAACTGGGTGAATTTCAGCGCATTTCCAATCAGGTTTACGAGCACCTGCCGCAAACGGGAATCATCCGCCAATACCCATTCCGGCGCGGACTCGGCGACATGGTGTTCCAATGCCAGCCCCTTGCCCAAAGCATCCGGGCGGAACATGGAGCAGATCTCCGCCACGCACGGACGCAACGCGAACACGACGGGATGGATTTCCAAAATCCCCGACTCGATTTTCGAGAAATCGAGAACGTCATTGATGACGCTCAGAAGAGCCTTGGCCGAAACTTTGGCGATTTCCAGGTGTTTCGCGACCTCGGGCTGGCGGTTTGCCTCCAGAGCGAGCTGGGTTACGCCGATTACGCCATTGAGTGGGGTCCGCATCTCGTGGCTCATGTTGGCGAGAAACTCGCTCTTGAACCGGCTGGCCCTTTCCGCGCGGGCTGTGGCCGCAGCCAGATCGCGGGTACGTTCCGCTACCGCGGCTTCCAATTCCGCCCGCACCCGCTGTTGCCGGACTTCCCGATGGTGCCACCACAACCAGGCCAGGCCCACCAAGGCCAGGAACAGGCCCGCTTGAACGGGCCACCAAAGGAACCAGCGGGGACGAATCCGGAATTGAAGGATGGCAGATTTGCTCCACGCGCCGGGTTCGAACTCACCTTGTACTTCGAACCGGTACGATCCGGCAGGAAGTTCGGCGAAGCGCACCTCGTGTGACTGGGTCCGCACCCAGGAATCCGAAGCGCTGCCGAGGCGATAGCGAAAGGTTGGCGCCGGATTTTGATAGGAGAGCACGGTGAAGCGGAGAGCGACGGCGTAGGTGGAAGAATCGAACTCGCGGTTGGAAGACGGCGCGTCATTGCGCAGGACCGACGTAATCAGTGTGGAGGGCACCACTGATTTCGGTTGAGCCACCTGGTGATAGCGGGCCAAGCCCGCGCTGGTTCCGATCCATACCGTACCGTCGCCCTCCGCCAGGTATGCATGCACGTTGCAATCATTCCAGATCAAACCGTTGGAGGTGTCGTACGTGATCCAACGGCCTTTGCTCAGCACGCCAACGCCGCTGTCGGTAGCCACCCAGTGACGGCCTCCGGCATCGAAGAACTGGGCATACACCGTGTTGCTCGGAAGGCCGTCTTGCAAGCTCAAATGCTTCAGGTGGAACTGGGACCCCTGGATCTCCACGCGCGTGATCCCCGGCGGGGAGAAATAGGAGATCCAAATCTCTCCATACGGGCCCAGCACAATCGAGTTGACCGCATTGTCCTTCAAACCATCCTTTACGGTCAGGATCCGGCGGATGCCGCCCTGCTCGATGAAGAGACCATTCTGCGTCCCGGCCAACAGCCCACCAGCCGACGGCAGGACCTGGAAGACGAACCCGGATTCGAACGGCAGAGGCACCTGCACAAGCTGCGAGGCGCCCGGGGTCAGCCGCAGAACGGCGCGTGGTGTGGCCACCCAAATGGAGCCGGCGGCATCGCGCACGATGTCGCTGATCGAGAAATTCGGAATGGGCTGAGACGGCGGAAAGACCGTCTTGCTCCCGGTCCGCGGATTGTAGCGGACCAGGCCGTTTGCTCCAGTCTGGAAAGTTCCGATCCAAATCGACCCGTCGGGATCCGCGGCAAGTCCATATACGGTAAGGTCGCCGACAGCATCCGACTGCCGAAACCGCCAGCGGCCGTTTTGCTCAGTACCATGAAACAAGCCGCGATTGGTCCCGACCCAAAGGCCGCCGTCCCGGTCCCGCACAATCCGCCAGATAGCGGTATTTGCCAAACCCTCCAGTTCATCGAAGCTCTGCCATTCATCACGTCCGAGCGCACGAGCGAGGCCATATCCGCTGAATCCGAGCCAAAGCGAACCCTCGCGATCCTCGGCGGCAGCGAGTACTTCAGGATGACGATTGCCGATGGCCGGGCTGGAATCCCGGCAGTTCCGTCCGTCGCACAGGGTCAATCCGCCATTGTATGGAATCAGGATCTGCCCTAAGCGATTGGCTACCAGCAGCGATCCCCGGGTGGAATTCAACTCAGGAAGGTCTCGCACGGGATGAAACGCGGAGTCGCCAGGCTGGTGAACGAGGATCTGGTCATAGGAACGGATCCAGAGCCGTCCAGCCTTGTCCTCGGCAATGCTGCGCCACAGCGCGCCGGCAACGCCCTGCTCAGTTCCCCACTGGCTCTTGCGCCCGCTTTGGATCGAGCAGATTCGGGGGCCGCAGCTAAACCAGATGGCTCCATCGGCGCCCACCATTACGGTGGAAGCCGGCTCGGACGAAATCGTCCGCGGTGGGCCGCCCCGCAAGGGCATCGAGCGAAGCCCCGCCGGGGTGGCGACATATAGATTACTGGCATCGCTGGCGAGCGTCTGTGCATATTCCAATTCCATGCCCTGGAAGCCGGGTACGGATTGAAACCGGTCGCCAGTCCAGCGGAAGAGGCCGGCGGTGGAGGCCACCCAGAACTGGCCATCTGCTGAGCTGTGCATTGCCAGCGAATTGAGCTTTGAGGCAGGATCCAGGCCGAATTGCTGGAACCGATCCCCGTCGTAACGGAATAGTCCACCCTCGGTGCTCACCCAGAGGAAGCCCTGGTGGTCCTGCGACAGAGCAATGATGGTAGGGTTGGTGAGGCCCTGTGCAGGCCCATACATCTGAAAAGTTTGGTGCTGGGCCGACAGATCCATTGCGCACAGTAAGACCGCGAAGGCTGCGACCGAATTGCGCCCGGGTATTCTCATCCAACGATGCTTATCGACCGGAGGGGGCAATGCTCGAATGTAAACGGCCCGGAGGAAACGCGAACGCGCGTTTGGCGGCCGGTTCACGGGCCCCCTGGAACGCGGGTAGTGGCCGCGGGCAGCCGCGGCTTGGTGGAGCGCCCGATCGCCTCCCGGCCCGAAAATGCCGCGCAGACCTACGTAGCCCG
>DATJRE010000353.1:0-5169 GCA_035505095.1 Bryobacteraceae bacterium
CGGGTGGTTGAGGCAGTTGCGCAAGGACTTCTCGGAGTTGGCTGCCGAATTTCTGAAGCACAAGCCTTAAGGCCCCGTCAAGCCTGTGGAAATTGAAATGACCCCACTACCAATTTGTTCGAATTCGGGAAGTTCCCGCAAAAGCCGCCGCAGCCAATGTCAGGGATCCACCGGAGCTGCCCCGGGAGGCATTCCGGATCTTCGGACTGCCCCCGCTAAATAGTTCTTCGGCGAAACCGTACCGATATTGTTCCGGGCAGGAAATTTCGGTCCCATGCGCGCGCTGGTAGACGACTCCCCGGCCGCGCGCCGCGCCGGACCTGGCCCAATCGCCGCGTGCCATAATCGGATTTCAAGCGCACCGATCCGGAGGGCATCCACATGCGCAGGCTGGCGATGGCCGGGGTATGGATTTGTTGGGCGGCGGCGCCCCTGGCGGCCTCGCGCGTCACCCTGGCCTTCGATGCCGATTGGCGCTTCTTGAAGCAGGATGCGCCCGGCGCGGAAAAACCGGAGTTCGCCGACGCCGCCTGGCGCACCGTCACCCTGCCGCACGACTGGAGCATCGAAGGGCCCTTCGACCGCCAGAACCCCACCGGCGCCGCGGGAGCTTTTCTGCCGGCCGGCATCGGGTGGTACCGCAAGCACTTCACCCTCACCGCCGACCAGGCCCGCCGCCGCGTGTTCGTGGAATTCGATGGCGTGATGGCCAATAGCGACGTGTGGATCAACGGATTCCACCTCGGCCGCCGCCCTTACGGCTATGTCAGCTTCCGCTACGAATTGTCCGGCCACCTGAACTCCGGCAAGGATGCCAACGTGCTGGCGGTGCGCGCCGATAACTCCCAGCAGCCGGCCTCGCGCTGGTACTCCGGTGCGGGCATCTACCGGCACGTCCGCCTGGTGCTGGCCGATCCGGTACACATCGAGCCGGATTCGCTCTTCGTCACCACGCCCAAAATCGAAACCGCGCAGGCCACCGTGCACGTGGCCGGAACGTTAGTGAATCAATCCGACGCGGCGCGCACCGTCTCGGTGGTGTTAGAAATTCTGGGGCCCAACGGCATGAGCCTGAAGACCGCCGACCCGCAGAGCGTGGCCGTGACGGCTCGGAAATCGGCCGATTTCCAGCAGGACGTAGCGATTCCGAAACCGCAGCTTTGGGACCTGGACCACCCCCTGCTCTACAGCGCTTTGGTAAAAGTGAAGGCCGCCAAAGACACGCTCGATGAAGACGTGGCGGCCTTCGGCATTCGCGAATTCCACTTCGACGCGGCCACCGGATTCTGGCTCAATGGCCGCAATTTCAAGCTCAAAGGCGTGGGCCTCCACGGCGATGGCGGAGCCGTGGGCACGGCCGTCCCACTGCGCGTGTGGGGGCGCCGCCTGGAGCAGTTGCGCCGCATCGGAGTGAATGCCATCCGCACGGCCCACAATCCGCCCGCTCCGGAATTTCTGGACCTGTGCGACCGCATGGGCTTCCTGGTGATGGACGAAATGTTCGACAGTTGGACGGTGGCCAAGAACCCTTACGATTACCACCTGTACTTTCGCGATTGGTCGCACCAGGACATCCGCGACACCGTGCGCCGCGACCGCAACCATCCCAGCATCATTCTGTATAGCGCCGGCAACGAAATTCGCGACACACCCAAAGCCGCGCTGGCGCTCGAAATCCTCAAAGGACTGGTGGAGGTGTTCCACGCCAACGACCCCACCCGGCCCGTGACCCAGGCGCTTTTCCGCCCCAACGTGAGCCACGATTACGACGACGGCCTGGCCGATTTGCTGGACGTGGTGGGGCAGAACTACCGCGAAAACGAACTTCTGGCGGCCCACCAGGCCAAGCCCACGCGCAAAATTGTGGGCACCGAAACCACCCACGACCGGCGCGCCTGGCTGGCGATGCGCGATCATCCGCCTTTCGCCGGGCAGTTTCTATGGGCGGGTGTGGATTACCTGGGCGAGGCGCCCGGCTGGCCAGCGGTGGCCTCATATTCCGGGCTGTTGGACAAGACCGGCGCGATGAAGCCGATCGCCTGGGAGCGGCAGAGTTGGTGGTCGGACAAGCCCATGGTGCACCTGGTGCGGCGGGTGACGCCGCGGCAGGATTCGCCCACCGACCCCGGCTACGAAGGCCGCCATCCGATTCCGCCGGAAACGCTGCTTGACGATTGGACGCCCTCGGACCAGTCACCGCACCTGGAAACCGTGGAGGCCTACAGTAACTGCCCGCAGGTGGAATTGCAGCTCAACGGCAAGTCGCTGGGCACCGAGGCGCTGCCGGCGGATGCTTCCCCGCGCACCTGGCGGGTAGCCTTCGAGCCGGGAACCCTGCGGGCGGTGTGTGCCGGCGAATCCGGCAAGCCGGGACCCTCTTACGAGCTGCGCACCGCCGGAAGGGCTGCGAAAATTGTGCTCTCGGCGGACCGCAGCCATATCTCCCTCGGCTGGGACGACTTGGCCTTCGTCACCGCCACGGTGGTGGACGACCGGGGCGTCCCCGTTCCGGATGCCAACCCGGAAATCGCCTTCCAGGTGGACCCGCCTGGCGTGGTGGCGGCCGTGGATAGCGCCGACAACACCAGCCACGAGCCGTTTCAGGCATCCCAGCGCCGCGCGTATCACGGCTGGTGCGTGGCGCTGGTGCGGGCCCGCCGCACGGGGCGGTTTCAGATCGGCGCTTCTGCCGAAGGTCTCACCGCCGAGCCGATCTGGATCGAAGGGAGATGAAAATGCGCGCTGTGCTTGGTCTGATCTTCGCTGCGGCTCTGGCTGCGCCGGCCGCCCGGACCGCCGAGTTTCGCGCCACCGATTACGGCGCCCGCGGCGATGGCAAAACCGTGGACACAGCGGCCATCCAGAAGACCATCGACGCGGCGGCCAAGGCCGGCCACGGCACGGTGGTTTTCCGGCCCGGCGTATACCTCACCGGGGCGCTGTTTCTGAAATCGGGCATCGAATTTCGCCTGGATGCAGGCGTGGAATTACGCGGCGTGCAGGACCTCGCGGCGTATCCCACCATGCCCACGCGCGTGGCCGGCGTGGAAATGCCGTGGCCGGCCGCCCTGCTGAACGTGTACGAGCAATCGGAGGTCAAAATCTCCGGCCGCGGCGTGGTGGATGGCGATGGCAAAATCTGGTGGGATAAATACTGGAAGATGCGGCGCGAACAGTATGAGCCCAGGGGCCTGCGCTGGGCGGTGGACTACGATTGCCAGCGCCCGCGGCTGATCCAGATTTACAAATCCACGGATGTCTCGCTCGAAGGGCTGACGCTGAAGCGCTCCGGCTTCTGGACCGTGCACATCTGCTACTCGCGCCGGATCACCGTGAATGGCACGGTAATCCGCAACAACACTCCCGAAGCGCGCGGCCCCTCGACCGACGGCGTCGATATCGACTCCTCCTCCGAAGTGACCGTGGAGCACTGCGACATCGAGTGCAATGACGATGCGATTTGCCTGAAGGCGGGGCGCGATGCCGATGGCCTGCGGGTGAACCAGCCCACCGAAAAAGTGGTCGTCCGCGACAACACCGTGCGGGCCGGCGCGGCGGGCGTGACCTTCGGCAGCGAAACTTCGGGCGGCATTCGCGGCGTGGAGGTCTACCGCACGCACGTGATGGCGCCGGTGCCGGTGGGGATTCTCTTCAAATCCGCCAGCACGCGCGGCGGCACCATCGAGAACATCACCATCCAGGGGATGGAGATGGAAAACGTGCCCACGCCGCTAAGCGTGACCTTCAACTGGAACCCCAGCTACAGCTACGCCAAAATGCCCGAGGGCGCCCCAGGTCTGCCAGGCATGAAGGAGGTGCCCGCTTACTGGCGCGTGCTCACCCAGCCGGTGCCCCCCGAAAAGGGGCTGCCGCACCTGCGCCACGTGCGCATTTCCGACATCCACGCCACCGGCGCGCGGCGCGCTTTTTCGGTGGTGAGCTACCCGGATTCGCCGCTGGAAGATTTCGAGCTGAAGAACATCCGCATTGCCGCGCAGACCGCCGGCAGCATCGCCAATGCCGCCAACTGGAAGTTCACCGACACCGAAATTCAGACCGCCGATGGCAGCCGCGTGACACTGAAAGATTGCCGCGGGATTACGGGGCTGGATAGCGCCGGCCGCAAGCAGTGAGCCGCAATCGCCTTGCTTACACGTTCCGCCCCGGAGCAGCACGGGGGTCCCAGTCCGCACGGGAGGAACGCGCCGATGCGCCTCGGCGCGGCCGTCTTGTCCCCATACCAGACCACTCCTATTGGCAAGCGCAGCGCCAGAGCCGCAGTCTTCGGCTGCCTCCGCCGCGCCGGCGGCTCACAGCGTAACAGCCAGAAAGCCGAGGGCCGTTGCAACCGCGGCGCGGCGTTCGGAATGGCAACCTTGATAAGTCCCGGTACGTACCACGCCACGGCTTGAAGTCAGCCGTGAGGCTGCCGGGATTCCTCCCGCGCCGCCGTCTCCAGGAAAAACCATTCGGTGCGGAGCTTCAGGCAGCGCATCGCCAGATCGGCCGGCTCAACCCCTTCGGTGGCCCGGCGCACCGCTTCCGATACGAAGCGCGCGCGCGCCCGGGCCTCCGGCTTCTCAGAAAGGAATCGCTCCACCCGGTGGGACATTTCGTAGGTGGTGCAGTACGGGCATTCCACCCGCCGGGCCGCCATTCCAGCCAGTTCCACGGCTTGAGCCTGGCGTTCACAAAGCGGACATCTGCACGGGTAAGACTGTATCATTACCTGCCTCCGGCCGTCGGGATGGGAACCCCCGGACCGAGCGATGGAACGGGTCAGGGATGGTCGCCTGTAGTTGGCCTAAGCGCAATAAACCCGGCGCGGGCGCAAACGTTGCTCCGGGATTCTCACGGGGAGGGGACTAGCGCGGTGCGGATTCGGACCATCCTGCCGCCCCCTCATCCTCAAAAGGGGTTAAGACAAGCCACCGCCAACAGCCCCGCGCGGGCTAAGCTCACTGTCCGGACTGCTCGTCTGCCACCCGGAACAGAGGAAAGGTCCTGCGACGAGGGTGTCGCTCCCCTCGGTGAAACTCCAGCCCGGCAGACAAGGGTCCTCTATTCCACCTCGAACACTGTCGTGCGTCGCGCCGTCGCGCCACCTTGCACAGCCGTAACCGTTACCTCGTAAATACCGGGATCGAAGCCGCTGAATGGAATTCTGCT
>DATJRE010000354.1:0-6390 GCA_035505095.1 Bryobacteraceae bacterium
TCGCGCGGCTCCAGCAGCAGGTAACTGCCGTTCAGAAAATCCGCAGCCCCGCGGACCGTGCCGCGCACGTGGTAAGCAGGCACCGTGGGCAGCTTGAAATCGATCCCCGCAAGCTGCTCGCCGGGATGCAGATCGAATTCCGTGGCGCCATTCGTATCGGGCAGGTTGCGGTAGACCACCGGCGCTACGATCTTCTCCGGCTCACCCGGCCCATCGCTGAAGACCTCCGGCAGCGAGTCCCCCACACGCGGTCCGGCAGTCAGGAAATAGCGGCCCGCCTGCAAAACCAGGCGGTATGCGCCGCGGCCATCGGTTTCCGTCCCTCCCGCCGGACCCAGGTAAGCGGTGCCGCGATGCCACTGCCGGGCCAGCGCCCCCACCGGCCCCTGCGCTACCGGTTCGCCCTCGGCGTCCGTCACGTGCCCGGAAACCACCGCCGGCGGGTCGAGCGCCGCCACCGCGCCGGTCACCTGCTCGCCGCCCGAGAAGTGCAGCCAGGCAGTCGCCTGCCCCGGCTTGAGCGCCACTGCCCAGGCCTGCCCGTACCCGGGCGCGCTTACCTGTATGGTGTAATCGCCCGCGCCGATGGCTTCGAAACGGAAAGCGCCCTCCGCGCCCGTGGTGGCGGCGTAGCCGGGCCCGCCGGTGCTCCGCGAGAAAACCTTGACCGTGGCTCGCGCCAGCGGCTGCCCGCTAACCGAGTCCTGCACCACCCCCGCGAACACGCATTTCCCGGCCTCGGGCGCCGTCTCCTGGGCGCCCAGCAGAACCGGGAACAGCCACCACAGTGTGGTCCGGCAGCACCAGCGGAGCAGCATAAAATCAACCATCCGCGAGCTTCCCGCCCGCGGCGCCGAATTTCCAGGCACATCCAGGGCCGCTGTATAATGAACCGTCTGTCCAATTATGCTACATCGTAACTTTTCCACCCGTTTTCTGCCGCTCGCCCTCCTGGCGGGCGCGACCCTCGGAATTTCCCCGGCGCAGCAGGCTACTACAGCACACCGCGTCTTCACCGCCGCCGACTACGAGCGCGCCGAAAAGTTCATGGCCTACAACACCACCTCGCTGATTTATCGCAGCGGGGTGCGGCCCGACTGGCTGCCGGGCGAGCGGTTCTGGTATCGCGTGAACACGCCCGAAGGCAGCGAATTTGTGCTGGTGGACCCGGCCAAGGGAACGCGCCAGCCGGCTTTCGATCAGGCCAAAGTGGCGGCGGCACTTTCCTCCGCCACAGGCGAGAAGTATACCGGCGCGCACCTGCCGTTCAACGAAATCGAACCTTCCGCGGACGGGGCCAGCGTGGCCTTCAACCTGGCCGGGCGCCACTGGAGCTGCGATGTGAATGGCGCCAGGTGCGAGGCCGAAGGCGCCGCCGTGGCAACCGCCGGGCGCGGAGGACGCGGCGGCCGCGGGGGCCGTGGCGGACGTGGTGGGCGCGCCGAATCGATGTCGCCCGATGGCAAAAAAGCCGTCTTTATCCGCGACGAAAATCTGTGGGTGCGCGAAGTGGCCGGTGGCAAAATGACCCAGCTCACCAAGGACGGCATCAAGGATTTCGGCTACGCCACCGACAACGCCGGATGGACCACCAGCGACCGCCCCATCGTGGCCTGGTCGCCCGATTCCCGCAAAGTCGCCACCTTCCAGCAGGATCAGCGCGGCGTCGGCGAAATGTACCTGGTGAGCACCGCGGTGGGCCATCCCACCTTGCGCGCCTGGAAATATCCGCTGCCCGGCGACCCGGTGGTGACCACCATCCAGCGCGTGATTATCGACGTGGACGATCCGCACGTGGTGCGCCTCGACCTGCCGCCCGACCAGCACCGCTCCACCTTATGTGACGATGTAACCTGCCGCGGCGGCGCCTGGGACGACGTGCAATGGGATGCCGGCGGCACCACCGTGGCCTTCGTTTCCACCTCGCGCGACCACAAGGTGGAGACCCTGCGCATTGCCGATGCCGCCACCGGCAAAGTGCGCGATGTGTTCGAGGAGAAGGTCAGCACCTTTTTCGAATCCGGCAACGGCAAGGTGAACTGGTATTACATGCCGGCCAGCAAGGAAGTCATCTGGTTTTCCGAGCGCGACAACTGGGGCCAGCTTTACCTCTATGACCTGACCACCGGCAAACTGAAAAACCAGATCACCACCGGCGAAGGCAACGTCACCCAACTGCTGCGCGTGGATGAGAAAAACCGCGTGGCTTATTTCCTGGGCGTGGGCAAGGAAAAGGGTCATGACCCGTATTTCCAGCATCTGTACCGGGTCAACCTGGATGGCACCGGCCAGAAGCTGCTGACCCCCGAAAACGCCAATCACGATATCTCGCTCTCACCCACCGGCGATTATTTCGTGGACAGTTACTCCACGCCGGATACTCCGCCGGTGGCGGTGGTCCGCGATAACCAGGGCAACCTGCGCGCCACGCTCGAAAAGGCCGACATTTCCCGGCTGCTGGCCACCGGATGGAAGCCGCCTCAGCCTATCGTGGTGAAGGCCCGCGACGGCGTCACCGATATCTACGGGCTGATGTTCAAGCCGGTCAATCTCGACCCGCAGAAGAAGTATCCCATCATCAACCACATCTACCCCGGCCCGCAGACCGGCAGCGTGGGCAGCCGCAATTTCTCCGCCGCGCGCGGAGATTGCCAGGCGCTCGCCGAGCTCGGCTTCGTGGTGGTGGAGATTGACGGCATGGGCACGCCGTGGCGCTCCAAGAAATTCCACGAAGCCTATTACGGCAACATGGGCGACAATACCCTACCCGACCAGGTGGCCGGCATGAAGGAACTGGCGCAGCGCTACCCGTGGATCGATATCGACCGCGCCGGCATTTACGGCCACTCGGGCGGCGGCTATGCCACCGCCGACGCCATGTTCCGCTACCCCGACTTTTTCAAGGTGGGGATTTCCGAATCCGGCAACCACGACAACCGCGAGTATGAAGACGATTGGGCCGAGAAGTGGCAGGGCCTGCTGGTGCGCAATCCCGACGGCACCACCAATTACGACAACCAGGCCAACCAGCTTCAGGCCAAGAACCTGAAAGGCCACCTGCTGCTGGCGCACGGCACCATGGATAATAACGTTCCGCCGTACAACACCCTGCTGGTAGTCAACGAGCTGATCAAGGCCAACAAAGATTTCGACCTGCTGCTGCTGCCTAACCAGGCGCACGGCTACGGTCCCGACACCAATTACATGACCCGGCGCCGATGGGATTATTTCGTGCGCTACCTGCTGGGCGCGGAGCCGCCCGAAGGCTACCAGATGCATGCGCCCACCGGCGGGGGCCGCGGCGCATTCGCGGCGCAGTAACCGCCGATGGAACAGGCCCAGCGTCGCGAGTTCCTCACCGCCGAATGGCGTAATGTGGCCATTCTGAATTACGCGGTGGACCCGTCCGTTTTGAACGCGCTGGTGCCGCGCGGCACGGAACTCGACCAGTTCGGCGGCAAGACCTACGTCAGCCTGGTGGGCTTCCGTTTTCTGCAGACGCGCGTCCGCGGCATCTGGATTCCGCTGCACTCGGATTTCGATGAAGTCAATCTGCGCTTCTACGTGAAGCGGCGCGAAGGCAGCGAACTCCGGCGCGGCGTGGTGTTCGTCAAAGAGGTGGTGCCGCGCTACGCGGTGGCCAAGGTGGCGCGCCTGGTGTTCCACGAAAATTACGTCGCGCTGCCCATGTGGCACCGCATCATGGAGCCGGTTTCCGAGCACGGCCGGGTGCAGGCCGAGTACCGCTGGCAGCATGCCGGCGCCTGGAACACCATCCGCGTGGAATGCGAAGGCAAGCCCGCGCGGGCGCCCGAAGGCTCGCTCGACCAGTTCATCACCGAGCACTATTGGGGCTATGCATCGCAGCCCGACAAGACCTGCCTGGAGTACCAGGTAACGCACGACCCCTGGCGCATCTGGAAAGCCACCTCGGCCGTCTTCGAAGGCTCTCCCGGCGGACTATACGGCGAGTCCCTGGCGAAGAGTTTCGCGCGCCCCCCGGATTCAGCCTTCGTGGCGGAGGGTTCGTCAGTGACGGTCTACCACGGCCGCGCAGTAGGCTGAGCAGGCGTTCCCGGACGCAGGCGCGGTTAAGTAACGATCCTCCGGCTGTGCCGGGGCCTGGAGATTGGCCATTTCAGCGTTGGCCGGAAGTCGGAACCAGTAGGCTAAGCGGCGGCGGTGCAAAGGGTCTCCGATCCCAAAGGGGGTTTCCGTGCGTTCTCGTCCACGGGCGGTAGGGCGAATGGACTTCCTTCTCCATAAAGGCAGCGGTAGATAGACGGCGGTGCGCTGAAACCCGTAGGCCAAAATGGAAGCCGACAGCAGCAAGCTGTAGATGGCTACCTGGAATTGTGGCAGGCGGACGACAGCCAAGGGGTTCCACACCTGGCCCTGCGCCGTACCGATGAGAGACTTTTCGTCACGATGATTGCACTCGATCTCCCACCGGTCAACGTATGCTTGGAGCAGAATCGTCAGTTCCAGGTGCGGATCGGTGCAGACCAAAAAGGCGGGCTGGCGGTACAGTAACTTGGACCCCTTGCGTAAGCGATAACCGAGCGGTTGGATGACCAACAGCAGCAATGGCAGATTGGCACCGGCCTTCCGCCAGTAAACCGTACGCACTACCTTCACGGGGATTTCGCGAACTTGGCCTGCGGCGAAACAGCGGACCTTGGTGACCGGCACGGCATCATCGTGCAACACTTCTTCGGGCGTGGGTGCTGGCGCGCCATAGCGCCGGGGCCAGCCGCCGGAGCGGGTAGCGCCGGCGGGGGGCAAAGCCAGAAATAGTTTGGCGTCTTTGCGGGTACGCCCAATGAAGGTGGTCCGTGCGGGGAGTTGCCGCAGGACCGTGCGGTTGGTGTAGCTGCCATCCCCACTTACCACTAACTGACGCTGGCGCGTATCCGGCCGCGCATCCAAGGCATCACGCAGAGACTGCCACACACGGATTCCCACTCGGGTTAGGGAGTGCAGCTTTTTCTGGAGTCGATATTCATTTTCTTCGGGGCTGACGACCGGTTGCTGGTTGCTGGCTTCTGGTTGCTGGCTTGAACACGGGTCCTCTTTTTGGCATTCTTCTTTGGCACGAAGCGTAGTCCACGGACCAGATTCACATGAAAGGGTGGCGACATCGGGTCGCGGGCATAGGTGGCGCCAGGGATGTGACGGCCGGTTTTTTTACAGAGCGTATCGTCCAGGGCCGCAATCACGGGGGCCTGCGGAGAAGGCAGCAGCGCCGCCAGGTGATCGAAGAGGGGATCGAACAGGGCGTGTGGGTCCCAGGGACTGCGCGAGAACAGACGATAGTCGGCACTCCAATCCAGAAACTGCCGGCCGGTGGCGCAAATGTTACTGGTCAGATGCGTGCGCAGACACAAAAGCAGACCATAAGCCAACCGCTGTGCACGTTGCCAGGTGCGTTGTTGCGCGAAGACGGAACTCCAAGGCCGCAACAGTTCATGAAACTTCTCCAATAGGAGCATGGCAAACCTGAGGGGATGGGACCTGGCATAGAGATTCGCGCCAGTGGGCCTTCAGCGGATACAGCAGGATGTCTTTCGCAGTGCCTTGGGCGGTATGGGTGCGATCCATGCGGCCGCGGCCCTGAGTCTGGCCCACACAGATCCAGTTGGCGGCACGGTAGCAGGTCCCCGCGTAGGGGCGGTTCACCAAGGTCTCCAACAGCAGGGGACGCACTCCGTAGCAGGCCATCCAATCGGTGAGAAGTTGACGGGCCGCTAAAGACAGAATGTGACTGGCCAAATGCGGCACTTCGACCCATGGCAGGATCAGGAAGCGTGCGTTGTTGATCACTCGGGGAAGGTTGGCCCGCCGTGCCGGGTCGCTCCATCCGATCCAGGTATCGCGCGGCGCCATCTTCCAAGCGGCACTGGTGAACAGCAGGCAGGCCAGCACGTCCTGCAACGGAGTGGATACCAAATAGCGCAGTTGTGCGCCATAGGGGACCCGATATCCCAGTGGATGGTAACGCTGAATGAACTGCTGGAAAAGACGGCGGCCGCCGAGATCTTCTATTAACTGGATGCGTAGAGGCTGGTAATCGAGCAACCGTCCGCGCAAGGGTGGCCGGGGATCAGTGAGCGGATCGGCGGCCAGGAGGCGATGAGCGCCGCGTGGTTTGGTGACGCGCAACTCGGGCAGAGCGGGAAGCATCTGCTGCTGCCACTTCCGCAGCCACTCCACGCACTCGGGATTCTTCAGTTTCCCGTTGGGCCGGCGCCATTCCATCAACTCGCAGATGGTATACGCCAATTCGGCCTGACTGAGTCGAGGAAAGTTGGCAATGATCTGGCGCACCAGATTCAGTTCGCTGGCGGTAAGCACACGCCCGCAAAACGAAACGGTCTCTTCCAAATGTCT
>DATJRE010000355.1:0-6954 GCA_035505095.1 Bryobacteraceae bacterium
GCATTCTTTTTCGAGGCCAGGTACGCCAGCGCCTTGCCGGCCATCCCGGAGGCCTGCCCCCATTTCAGCAGGGCCTGCACGGCCAGCCCCGTGGTCTCCACCGCCGCGCTCTCCCCGGCGCCGTACATGCCGGTCTCCTCCACGGTCCACGATACCTGCTCGCCCTTTTCGGTGCGGGCATCCAGCAGATTCTGCATGGCGCGGTTGGTGAACTCGCGGTCCTTGGCGTAATCGGCGGCGAAATTGGCCAGCACGGCCAGAGTGTAAGCGTCGGTGTGGTCCCCCATGTGCTGCCCCACGAACTGGCGGGCCTTCTCCACCGCCGGCCCCTGGTAACCGGTGCTTTCGAGCGACCACGCAATATAAGCGCTGATCCGCAGCACGTCGCTGTTGTACCGGTTGGTGGCGCCTTCATTGATGAAATTCGTGTCGGGCTTCCAACTGCCGTCGGCCTGCTGCTGCGCCGCCAGCCACCGCTGGGTGCGCTGAATGAGGCTCGGGTCCACCTCCGACACCTTGGCCATGTCCGAAAATTCCATCAGCCCGTAAGCTGTCAGAATCTTGTTGGCGGGCGCCTGTCCGAACCACGAAAATCCGCCGCCGGGCACTTCAAACGTGAGCAGCCGCTGGTAGCCGTTGGCAATGAAGCCCTCCGCCTTGGCGTGAACTTCGGGCGTGAGCTTGCCGGTACGCTTCATATAATCGAGCGCCAGCACGTTGGGATAGGTGGCCGAAGAGGTCTGCTCGAAGCAGCCGAAGGGCATGCGCAAAATAGCGTCCATACCCTCAATCACCTGGCTCAGCGGGCCGGGGTAGAGCCGCACCACCACCGAGCTGGCATCCGGAATCGCGGCGGGCGGGAACGGCAGAGTGTGCGCCACGGCGGTCTCCAGCCGGCCGTTAAAAACCTCCGTCTGCTCGCGGCCGTTGGGAATCACCTCGATCTCGCGCACCACGATGTCGGCCCGGCCGCCCGGCCCAAAGGGCACCCCGCCCATCTTCGCCGCCAGCGTCAGCTTGAACTTGCCGATGCGGTTCGCCTGGATGGTAAATTGCGATGACCCCACGCGCCCGGCGTCTACCATTACGTTTTTCTCCGCCGAATCCTGAACCAGCGCGAACCAATCCTCCTGGGTGAGCTTCAAGCTGACGTCCCCGCGGCTGCCCGTGTAGTTGTAGACGGCCACCGGAATGGACACCCGGTCGCCCTGGGTGAGGGTCACCGGCAAATCCAGATCGGTGAAGAAATCCTGAAACACTTTCAGGCTGGACGAGCCGCTGCCCAGGGCGCCATTCACCGTGGACGCCATCATGGCCATACGCCACGTGGTGATGGAGTCGGCCAGCGGAATGGAAATCGTAGCGCGGCCATTGCCGCCGGTGATGATTTCCGGATTGATGTACAGCGCCTCGGGGAAGTAGGAGCGCACCCGCGGCGCCGGCGCCACACCGCCCGCAAGCGAGCCGGTCGCGACCATGCTGTACATGGCAACGGCGCCATCGATGCTGAAAGCGCCATTGGTGTCCTTGAGCCGGGCGGCGGCCATTTGGGGCCGCGGCGGAGCAGCCATCGGGACGCCCCCGAGCACCCCGCCCAGTACTCCGCCCATGCCCACGGGAGCATGACCGCCCACCCGGATCCGCCCGCCGCCCCCGCCGCCAAACCCGCCGCCCATCGCCAGCATGCCGGCTTGCGCGGTCACCATCACCGTCTCGGCCCTTTCCCCGACGTTCAGAGTCACCGCCAGCACCGCGCGGTCGCGCTCAGCCAGCAAAAACCGGCGTGAAGTGGTCTGGAACCCCGCCATGGAGATCCGCACGTCGTATTCGCCCGGCGGCAGGCCTGAGAATTGGAATTGCCCCGCGCCGTTCGAATGCATCGCCCGGATCGCCCCATTCCCAATCGGCCGCACGGTAATGCCAGTGTCCGGCACCGCCGCGCCGCTTTGGTCCTGCACTCCTCCGGCAATCTGCGCCATGCCATTAAACGGACCCACCCCATGCTCCACCCTCAGGTCGATGCTGTTCCCGGTCGCGTTGATGGATCGCACCACCGGCCGCGTGCTCACCATCAGGTAGGTGGCCAGATCGTCCCCGGTGTTGAATTGCTTGTCCGGGCCGGCGCTGCGCACCACCAACATCGCCCCCGCCGGGTTAAAGCGGACCGGGGTGTCCCAGGCGTCGCGCAGTTCGGCCGCGCCCGAGGCCGCCAGCCGTTCGGTCAATTTGCCCAGATCCCTCTCGGCGTGCTGCCGGTCGGCCTGGTTGAAGCGGTCCGCAATCCGCTCCACCTGGGCACTAAACCGCGTCCGGTAGCGGACGCCATATTCGGGCCAGCGGTCCTGCGGCACAATGCGCCCAAATTCGCGGTCGTACCGGTTGGCGTTCACCATCTCGGTTGCGGCGAACAGCGCCCGCGCGGCCTGGTTGGGCCTGGGCGCCGCGCCCACCCCCGCCGGATGCACCGCATTCACCACCTCCGGCATGGAAAGCGAATGAATTTCGTAGCGCGGCTTGAGCGCCTCCTGCTCCAGGTAGAAAAACACCTTGGCAAAACCAGGCTGCTTCTCGGCCAGCGCAAACACGGCCTCATCCACTACCTGCAGCCCCAGCGCCGCCTGCACGCCCTCGCCCCGCTCGTTGGTCACGTGGAACTCGATGCGGGCATCGTCGCCCGGCTTGTATTCGGCCCGGTCGGCGGTGGCTTCGATCTTCAGTTCGCTGGCCGGCTGCACGAAAACCAGCCGGTGGTCGGCCACCGGGCGCGCGTCCCGGCCGAACAGGTAGGCGTTGAAATCCACCGTGCCCGCCAGGTCCGGCGTGGCGGTGAGGTCCAACTCGGCCTGCCCGTTGGTCATCTCCACATCGCGCGTCAGTACGGTCTGCCCGTCTTTCACCGCATCCAGGTACATGGCGCCCTGTTTGCGCGTGGAAAACACCCGAAGCTGGATGCGGTCCCCGGCGTGATACACCGCGCGCTCGGTGCGCAGCAAAATCTGCTCCGCGCCCTGGCGTAATTCCAGCGGCACGGAACGGGACGTGCGATTGCCCTCTGCGTCTTTCGCATCCACGTCCAGCGCGTGCGGAGCCGAGGCTGCCGCGATGGGCACTACGGCCACGCCGCTCTCATCCGTCCTCACCGTCTGGTCGGGATTGCCCGCCGCCTGCACCCGCAACTCCGCCTTGGCCGGTGTGCCATCGGCGTACGAGGCCAGCACGAACACCTGGTTCTCGATGCCCGGAATCAGCGTGCCGCCCTCCGGCACAGCCGTGATCAGCAGCGGCGATTCGCTTACCGTGATCGGTTCCCCGCGCGTCTCCGCGTGGCCCGCCGCATCTTTCACGGTCGCCTCGATCAGCACTCGCGCGGCGCCCTGGCTCAGCGGCCGTCCGGCGAAGTACGTCGGCAGCTTCAGGTGGAAGCGGTAAGCCCCGTCATCATCGGTCTTCCCCTGGGCCGCGGCGACTTCCACCACCTCCACATCCATCCCCGAAGCCTTCACCGTGACTTCGGCGTGGTCCACCGCCTTACCGAAAAAGTAGTTCGCCCGCACCGTGCCGGTCACGTGGTCGCCCGGACGGTAGCCATGCCGGGCCTTCTGGTCCTGGCCCGCGAAATCCACCGCCACTTTGAACTTCGGCAAAACGTATCGTTCCACACCCAGGGCGATTTCGGCGCGATTCCCAGCGCGGCCGGCGCCCTCCCCGTCCATCAGCGCCCGCAGGTGGTAGGTGCCCAGGTTGACTTCGTCGGCCAGGCCGAATTCCGCCGAGGCCACTCCGTACCCATCGGTCTGCGTAGCTCTTTTGAAAACTTTGTTGCCCCGCGAATCTTCCACTTCGAAGGTCAGCTTGCGCGCGCCGGCCGCCCGATGGTTGGCGCGGTCCAACGCCAGCGCCCGCACGTGGATCGTCTGCCCCGGCTGGTAAATTGGTTTCTCCGTAGTTAGTAAGATCGAGACTTTGTCCTCCAGGCGTACCGGTTGCACAAAGTCAGTCGAACCAATCGGAGTATCCACTACATACCGCAGCGAGTAACCGCCCACCAATCCAGCCGGTAAAAGGAGCTGCGCCTCGGTAGTTCCGCGCTGGTTGAGCGGACCGCGGAAGAGTGCCTGGCCCGGCGCGTTCGGTGCGTCCGGCTTCACCAGTTCAATCCGCAGCGTGCTCGCACCCTCAATCGGCTCGCTGTTCACATCAGTCGCGATCACCCGCACGGCCGCCGCCGCGCCGCTCAGATAAGCCTGCTGGGCCATCACGTGAATCAACGGCCGCTGCAGAATCTGCGAGATCGAGTCGACCCCCTCCACCGCGGCGTGCGGATCGCCCGCATACACAAAGCGGTACCGCAAGCGGTGCCACACCAGTTCCTCGGTGTCCATCGGCTTGCTCAGTTTGAGATCCTGCTTCCACCATCCCTTGCCTTTGGCCAGAGTCGTCCGATGCTCCAGCCGCGCCACGGATTGGTCCTCCGGATTCAGTACTTCGATGGTGAGCGTCCCTTCGCCGGCGCGCGGCGCCGTGTATGGAATCTTCACGTGCAGCCCGCCATTTGAGTAAGTAACGATAGGAGCGTCGCTATCTTCCGCGTGCGTCCTTCGAAAGGTTCCAAGAATAGTCATCGATACGAACACCAGCAGGCCAATTATGACATAGCGAGCTTGCATGGATTCCTCCCTAACTCGTGGGTTAGCCGCTCGCCCATTAGACTCCGGGATTCGCCCAATAGTTACCGGCGCATCCCGTAGCCCGCGGCGGCTCACCCGGAAATGCCGCCACCGGCGGAATCCTTTCACGGCTGGCTCCCTCACCGTCCCGCCGCGCCGTAAAGGCATCTCACGCGCGCAAGCTCAAGCACGCGCCACCATTGCAAGTCCGCCAAAGGTGGGACACGCTTTAGCCTGCCCGGCTGTGAATTCTACGACTTTCGGTGCCCGCAGGCCCGCAAGCGTTGCCCGTCCCCGCCGCGGAAACCTGCCGCCGTCACCCTGCCCCCTCCGCGCAAACACGTGCCCGAAACAGCCCCCGCGACCTGTAACCCTTCCGCAATGCTAACTTCGGTTAACCCTCACATAACTGGACGCTTTCAGACGGTCCTTCCGCTCCGAAAGCATTACAATACCCTTATGCGGAAACTTGCCGGAACGGTCCTGTTTAGCGTCGTTCTTCTCGGCTCAGCAATTGCGGCCGAGGTCTGGTTGAAAGACGATTCGCTGGTCTCCTCCGTGGAAAAGAAGGTCCACGCCCTCCAGCCCACCCGCGAAGACCGCCGCTTCGACCAGATCGGCTGGGCCCCCGGCATCCTGGCGGCGGAAGCGCGCGCCAAGGAAGTCGGCCGCCCGGTGTTCATCTTCACCTACGACGGAAAGATCGAAACCGGCCGCTGTTGAGGGGGGGCATTTGCCTTGAGGGCGGGTCCGCTCTCGAACAACCAGGTTATTGCGACGCTGAACCATTATTTTGTGCCGGTGGTCAGCTCGAATTATGACACCGGGGCGCAGGGATCCGCTTCGCCCGCGGAAAAGAAGGAGCGGCAGCGCATCTACCACGATTTCTACGACAAAAAGCTCGGCATCGGCGACGTCCACGTCTACGTTCTTCGCCCTGACGGCTCGAGCATGCGCGGGTTGGACATCGGCTCGGCCATGAACGAGGAAAAAATGGAGGCTTTCTTAGAGGGCGTCCGCCAGGAGTTACAAACCACCGCCGGCGACCCCGCCTTTCCCCCGCGCGTCTGGTCCTCGGCGCCGGACGCCCCCGCCGATTCCATGGTCTTCCACCTGGTGGCCCGCGGCGAAAGCGGAGGAACCTGGCGCCAGTTTCCGTCCGAAAACTGGCTGGTGCTCTCGCACGACGAGTGGGCCGGCCTGCTGCCTCCCGAACCGGTGGTGGAGCGGAAAACCACCTGGCAAGTGCCGCGCGAAGTTTGCGACAAGCTGCTGGCCTGGTTCTACCCGCAGACCGAAGAGATCAGCGAGATTCCGCGCAGCCGCATCGATGAAGCGGATCTCCGCATGACCATCACCGAGGTCCAGGACGGCGTCGCCCGCGCCCGCATCGATGGGTCGCTGAAGCTGATGCATTCCTTCTATCCCCACAAGCCCCACGACGATTTCGTCACTTCGAAGCTGGTCGGGTTCATGGACTTCCTCCCGAAAGAAGGCCACATCCAGCGCCTGCGCCTGATTACCCAGGGCGCCGTCTACGTGGACGAGGACTTCAGCGTAGCGTTGCGTTCGGTATCGCGCGAGACCATCGAAGCCCAGAAATAGTGGTCGTACGAGAGCCCGTGCCGCGCTCAGCATCAGGCGTCGCGTGCCCGCCCCGTTTTGGTCAATCCGATGCCCAATCGCCCGTCTGCCGGCATATCGCCCGTGCCGGCGGCACCCGCGTTGATTCGCACTCCCCGCCGTAAGTGCTCCCCCAGCGCCGCTGAGAGTCGCGCCGCCGTGCCTGTCGCCGTTCTTCTCCCTGTTTTCCTCATGCCTTTCCTCTTTGGCTTTTCTCCGCGCTTTCTCCGCCTCTCCGCGTCTCCGCGTCGAATGGGCCCGGCCGCTTTCCTCTCGTCAGTTTGCTCGCCCCAAGACCACCGACGTCAAGTCGATGCCCGTGCTTCGCGGTGAATAGCCCCCCGCCCCGTGCCCGCCCCGTTTTGGCAATCTAATGCCCAATCGCCCGCCTGCCGGCATATTGCCCGTGCCAGCGGCACCCGCACTGATTCGCGCTCGCCGCAGTAAGTGCCCCCCAGCGCCGCGGAGGTCGCGCCACCGTGCCTGCCGCCGGTTTTTTCTCCCTGTTTTCCTCATGCCTTTTCTCTTTGGCTTTTCTCCGCGCTTTCTCCGCCTCTCCGCGTCTCCGCGTCGAATGGGCCCGGCCCGCTTTCCTCTCGTCAGTTTGCTCGCCCCAAGACCACCGACATCAGCCGATGCCCGTGCTTCTCGGTGAATAGCCCCC
>DATJRE010000356.1:0-5436 GCA_035505095.1 Bryobacteraceae bacterium
CAATGGCGCCCACCAAACCCTTCGTCTCAATCAGGCCAAGGGCCTCGCCCATTTCTCCTCCAGTTTCAGCGAAATCATTACCGTAGCACACTTGAGGGGTCGTGGTACGGGCTGATGCCCGCAGCCGCGCCGTCGCCGGCCTGACCGCAGGACGAATCGCGCCCGGCGCCCGTGAAGGACCGTCACGCCGCGGCCCATCCACGGAACCCGCGCTGGCGCAGCAGGCTGGGCTGGCCGACGGTCGGGCACGCAACCGGCGGTCCCGCCGCATTTTGAAAGGACAACCCGCTCTCGACCAGCGCTATTACCCGATCGGCATCCCAAGGGGGAAGGCCGCGCATGCACGACGCATTCCGGAGCCGGCAGATGGCCCGCCGTCGGCCCGCGGTCGCAAGGCCGCCGAGAAGTAATCGGTTTGCGTTCTCCACCAGAAACCGATAACAGCCGAGTCCTTGCGCCGGGAGGAAGGACCTGCCGGTTTAGAATGCGGCTGCGCCCGCTTCAGCCACGGCGTGGTCCTGCTCGCCGCTTCCGCCGCTGACACCGATGGCACCCACAACTTTTCCATCCCGCTTCAGAGGGATGCCGCCGGCGAAGATCATGATTTTGCCGTCATTGGAGGCATGGATGCCGAAGAACTGTCCGCCGGACTGCGAATGCACGGCGAGGTCCTTGGTGGAGATATCGAATGCGCGCGACGTGTAAGCCTTCTTTTGTGAGATATCGATACTGCCGATCCAGGCTCCGTCCATGCGGACGTGGGCGACGATGTTTCCGCCCCCGTCTGCTACCGCGATGTTCATCGGTTGTCCGATCTCAGCGGCTTTCTGTTCCGCCGCCGCAATCACTCTTCGTGCGTCTGCCAAAGTAACCATCTTGTCTCCTTTGAAGGATATCGAAAGAAAGTGAGCCTGCAAGCCAAAGCAATTATATCCTGCCGTTTGCGGTGTTACGCTCTCGGTCCGCGGCCGCTTCAGGCCTAAACGGTTACGGTTCGCACCCCTTGGGGATCGAAGCTTGCAACGCACGCCCGGCCGGGTCGGCCCAGCGATAGACGAGGAACTTGCAGTTCGCGGTGAAGCCGCCGCGCTATGTGACCAAGGCGGTGGCGGAGTTCGTGAACTCGAAATTCGCCTGCCCCTCCGGCGCGGTTTGAATCCGCCGGAAACCGTCGGCGGCGCCGCGCAGGCAGCTATCGGCGCGATCGACCTGTCGCAGGATCATACGAATCTGTTCCCTCACCGGCTCAGGCGCATCGCGCATCATTAAATTGAGACAATAGGCACTGTTTTCGATGGTACTCAGCGGCTGGCGCACATCGTGCACCAGAGTAGCGAAAAGCTTTTGGTATTCGCAGTGAACTGTCATGGCTCCGGGGCTCGGGGGGACTCGATCAGTATAACCCCCCGACGTGAACCGGCAACAGAAAATTCTCAAGAAAATTTGCGGATCACATCGTGAGATTGGCCGTGGTAGCGCGAGACAGGCGCAGGCCGCGGATCGGAGAAAAAACCATCCAGAGAACGGAAAGCGAAAAGCCGGAGGCGCTCAGGAACATGGTGGCGCGGATGCCGATCACGCCGGCCAGCGCGCCCCCCACCAGCGCTCCCACCGGAAACACCCCGCGGAAGGTCAGGTGAGCCGCGGAGTTGGCCCGCGCCAGCAGATGGGACGGCGTAACCGTCTGACGGATGCCGAGCTGATTGGTGTGGTACACCGGCCAGGTGGCATCGCCCGCCTGCGCCGCGGCCAGGTACAGCGCGCCCGTCCACACCGGGCCATGCGCCATGGGGATGAGGAACGCGGCGGCGCCGGCCAGGACCGTAGCGCCGATCAGGGAATTTCCGTAGCCCCAGCGCTCCACCAGGCGCGGCGCGGCCAATGCGCCGGCCGTCGAAGATGCGCCGCCGACGGCGATCAGCACGCCCAGAATCGCCGGCGCAAGATGCAGCGTGCCCATGGCGAAGATGATGTACACGGCCATCTGGAATCCCATGAAGAACGCGCCCGTGGTGCTGCTGAGGACCATGGCGCGAAGATACGGGTTGCGCCACGAAAAGCGCAGCCCTTCGAGAATTTCGCGCAGCATGTGCTGCGGCGGCGCTTCGTGCGATGGGCGCACCGGCGGTTCGGGCCGGCGGATCCAGGCCAGCGATGCCGCCGAAATCAGGAACGAGAAGGCGTCGAAAGCGATGGCGATGGGGGCGGTGAGGGTCTGGACCAGCACGCCCGCCAGAGGAGGGCCGGCCACCTCCGCCATCGATTCGGTAAGCGCCAGGTGGCTGTTGGCTTTGAGCAGAGATTGGGAATCCACGAGCGAGGGCACATAGGCCTGGTAGGACACATCGAACAGCACGCTGAGAATGCCGCAGGCCGCGGCCACCAAGACCAGGTGAGCGAGGGCCAGACGGCCGGCCAGCGCGGCCAGTGGCACGGTGAACAGCAGCGCGGCCCGGCCCAGGTCGGCGGCGATCATAATGGGCCGCCGCCGAACCCGGTCGGCGAAGGCGCCCGCGAACAGCCCCAGCATCAGCACGGCGGCCGCTGAAGACCCGCTCAGAATCCCCATTTGCCAAGGCGTGGCGCCCAGAATGAGGTAGGCGGTGAGCGGCAAACCTTCGCGGGTGATGCGCGAGCCGACCTGCGAAATCGCCTGCCCGGCGAACAGCTTGCGAAATTCCGGGTCGCGGCCGAGCCAGGACATCCAACGATTGTCTTATGCCCGCCGCGGCCGGCGCAAAGTTACTTCACCTGGATCTTTTCCAGGTAGCTCAGCAGGGCATGCACCCGCAACTGGGCCATTTCGATGCTGGGACTCATGTTGTTGAACACCGTGCCCCAAACCGGCATAGCCCCGGAGCCGTGCGCGGTCACACTATCCTCGCCCTGGAGGATACGCAACATACGCTCTTCGGGGAAGCTGCCGTTATTGGCGCGGGCGATATGGGTCAGATCGGTGGGCGCCTTTTTCAGCGCCACAGCGGCGGGACCGGCGCCTTTTCCATCGGCGCCATGGCAGGCGGCGCAATATTCGCGATAGAGGACTTTTCCGTCGATGGCGGTGGTAGGGTGCGCGGGAACGGGCTTCACCGTAGTCTGGGCCCAGCCAACGCTGCTTAGCCCAAAGATCAAAGCGAGAATCAGAGATTGCGACATGGAACTCCTTTTCATAGCTCGATAGTACACCACTTCACTGTGGGGCGACAGTGGAAAAATGAGGCCACTCCGGCCTCCGTGCCTGCTCCGCCGCTCACCGGCTTGCGGAGCAGATCTCCGGCAGTAACTCGGCATCCGGAGTTTCGGGCGCTTCCGGTGCAAGCCCATCCCAGATCTCCACGCGGTTGCGTCCGAGGCGCTTGGCCTGGTAGAGCGCCAGATCGGCCTCGCGTACCAATTCGTCGGTATGTTCGGTTCCGGGATGGTCGCGGGAAGCGATCCCAATGCTGCACGTGACCGGCAGCGGTGCCGTGGCATTGGAATACGGCGTTGCGGCGATCGCATCGCGGATGCGTTCCGCTTGGGTGGCGGCGGCGCCGGCCGCACTACCCGGCAGCACGAACAGGAACTCCTCGCCACCATAACGGCCCAGAGAGTCGTAGCGGCGGATGGCGGCCTTCATCCGCCGGGCCGATTCGGCGAGCACCGAATCGCCCACCAAGTGGCCATACCTGTCATTGACCCGCTTGAAGTAATCCAGATCCGCCAGCATTACCGAGATGGGCTGATGGGCGCGATTGGCGCGCTCCAATTCCGACTGCAATGCCTCCATCACGGCGGTGCGGTTGAGCAATCCCGTCAGCCCGTCGTGGGTGGCCTGCACACGCAGCGCCTCCCGGGTGGCCAGCAACTCTTCCTGCAGGTCCAGAATGCGTATGCCCGCCCGCAGGCGCACACGCAGTTCGGGAGCGGCAAAAGGCTTGGTGAGATAATCGTCGGCGCCCGCCTCCATCCCTTGCACCAGGTCGGCGGATTGCGTGCGGGCAGTTAGCAGCACGATATAGACGTAGGGTTCCCGGGCGGCCGCGCGGACACGGCGGCACACCTCCACTCCGTCCATTCCGGGCATCATCCAATCCAGGATGGCCAGCCGCGGTGCGTCCTCGGAGCGCAGGACCCCCCAGGCTTCCATGCCGTCGCGGGCAATCACTGCCTCATAGCCCCAGTGTTTGAGCATGTTGCGCAGCATGGTTTGCAAAACAGGGTTGTCTTCGGCGGCTAAAACGCGGCGCCGGTTCCCCGGAACGGCTACCGGGGATATCAGGTCGGGCTTGGACGGAACCTCCAACTGTACCTTTCCTCCACTTGCTCTATCGGATGGAGGCGCGGCTTTCTTTAGAGAACTAAAGTACTTTTGTGAACAGCCAGTACCTGGGCCGGGATTCCTTAGAACCGGCTGAGAACCGGTTGGGAAGGTTATGGCTCCGGCAGGCGGCCCGTCCAGTCGCACCATCCCCAGGCGCAGGCGGTGAGGGTGCCGAATGCCCCGGCCACCAGCCCGATGGTCCGCGGTGTAGCGTAATTCGACGCGATCCCCGCCGCTGCCATGGAAAAAATCATCACCGGCCAGCGGATCGTCTCCATGGTGGCGAAGACCCTGCCGCGAAACTCGTCAGGCGTGTGACGCAAAAGCTGCGAACTGTTCAGCACCGTGGTCACCGCCATGCCCACCCGCGAGAACATCAGGAAAACCAGCGCGGCGGGGTAGGATTCCACCTGGCTGAACACCATATAAGTGGCGCCGTGAAACAGATACGCGACGGTGACGGCCCGCTTGTAGCCCTGGAAGGACGCCCGCCGGCCGACCACGTGTCCCAAACCGCCGCCGATCAGCAGGCCGATCCCGGCGAACCCCGAGAGCGCGCCAATGCCTGAAGGACCGCGATGGAACACCTGGTCGCCGAAGAGGGCGAAGAGCACCTGCGCCGCGCCGCCGCCCAAAGCCCAGCCCACTGAGATCATGCCGATCCCCAGCAGCAGCGGAACCGATCGCAAATAGGCCAACCCCTCCATATACTCCGCCAGGCCGCCGGAGGGCCCCGCGGAATCTTTCCGGACCGCCACGGCGCGTTTGGACCGGAAACCCTCCGCCGCCGAGATCTTCCAGATACAGCATGCCGAAAATACGAAGGAGAGCGCATTGATTACGAAGGCGGTGGCGTAGCCGAAGCGGGCGGCGCTGAGGCCCCCGAGCAGGCTGCCCGCGCTCAGGGTGGCCCATCCGGTGGTCTGGGTGAGCGAGTTGGCGGTGTGCAGGTCCTCGGCTTCGGCGATGGCCGGCAGAATCGCTGACCGGCCGCTGGTGAAGAACGGCGAGGCGAACATGAGAGCCGCGCTGAGCCCGTAGAGCAGCCAGGGCGACTGCTGCCGGATGGTGAGGACAAACCCGGCTGCCAGCACGGCGCGGATCAGGTCGCTGGCAATCATCACGCGGCGGCG
>DATJRE010000357.1:0-6953 GCA_035505095.1 Bryobacteraceae bacterium
GCGGACGGCCACCTTGTGCCGGCGGCAGCCGGCCCCGCCCAGCGCCAGTACGACCGCCAGCGCCGCACACCCAAACGCAAACTGTTTTCGCATCAATCGCCGGCCCGTTCCACTTCCACCAGGCAGCTATAAAAGGTGGGGCCGCCTCCCTTATCCGTCAGCCGGCTGGACGTGAGCGCATTGATGCCGCGCCGGCCGGGCGCCCGCTTGCCCCAGCGCACCGAGGGCGCGCAGACCACCCCTGGGCGCACCCGTCCATCCACCTGCGCCGCCAGCACCACGGAGCCGCGGTCGTTGAACACCCGCACGCGGTCGGCATCGCGAATGCCGCGCGCGGCGGCGTCCTGGGCGCTCACGTGCAGCACGGCCGTCTGGCGGTCCACCGCGTCGCGATGGCCGAAGGTGGAATTCATGCTGTCGTCGTTTTTGGGCGAGATCAGCTCCAGGGGATACTTGCGGCGCAGTTCGCGATCGCCGTGGCGCGATTCGACGGGCGGCTGATAATGCAGCTCGTCGGCACGGAAATGGCACTTGCCATCGGGGGTTCCGAAGCCGCCTTCGGCGAACGGCTGGAAGGGTTCCGGAAGGCGCAGACGCACCCAGCCGCGGCGGTCGAGTTCCTCTACGGTGATCCCCTGGACAAACGGGTGCGGCGAATCCAGCAGCGTGCGCACCATGTCGTCGTCGCTATCGGCGAAACACGGATCGTCGAAGCCCATGCGCTGGGCCAGCGCGCGGAAGACCTCCACATTGGAGCGCGTCTCGCCCGGCGCGGGGAGGGCCGGCCGCGCCAGTTGTAGGTAATAGTGCCCGTAGGCGAGGTACAGATCGGTATGTTCCAGGAAGGTGGTGGCCGGCAGCAGAATGTCGGCGTAATCGGCGGTATCGTTCTGGAACTGTTCCAGCACCACGGTGAACAGGTCTTCGCGCGCCAGCCCACGCAGCACCACGTTCTGATTGGGCGCGATGGCCGCCGGGTTGGAGTTGTACACCACCAGGGCCTTCACCGGCGGCCGATCGATCGTGGTGAGCGCGGCGCCGAGCTCGGTCATATTGACCAGGCGCGCCTCGCGCCCGAGCGACCGCCATTGCAAATCGGCGCGCTCCAGGCCGGCGCGGTTCAGGTGAAAGGCTTGCGAGGTGGAAAGCTGGAGGCCTCCGCCCACGTCGCGCCAGGAACCCGTCAACGCGGGCAGCAGCCCGATGGTGCGCACGGCCATGGAACCGCGCTCGCTGCGCTGCACGCCGTAATTCAGCCGGATGACCGCGGGGCGGGTGGTGGCGTACTCGCGCGCGAGGGCGGCGATGTCTTCGGCCGCAATCCCGGTAAGCTCGGCGGCGTGCTGGGGAGTCCATTCGCGCACGCGGTCGCGCAGGCCGTCGAATCCCTCGGTGTGGCGCTCCACATAATCGCGGTCGTAGAGCGATTCGCCGACGATCACGTGCATCAGGGCCAGGGCCAGCGCGGTATCGCTGCCCGGATGGAGGAAGTAATGGCGGTCTGCGGCGGCGCCGGTGCGATTGCGGTGCGGGTCGATGGTGTAGAAGCGGGCGCCCTGGCGGCGCGCTTCCATGATGAAGGGCCACAGGTGGACGTTGGTGCCGAGGGTGTTGGCGCCCCAGGCCAGGATCAGGCGCGCGTGGCGGAACTGCTCCGGCTCGGTGCCGTAGCGGCGCCCCAACGCATCGGTGAGGCCGACCACGCCGGCTTCGGAGCAGATGGTGCGGTCCAGCCGGGAAGCGCCGAGGCGGTGGAAGAACCGGCGGTCCATGCCGGAGCCATTCAAGAGGCCCATGGTGCCGGCGTAGCTATAGGGCAGAATGGCCTCGGAGCCGAAGTCGCGCGCGACGCCCTGGAGGCGGGCGGCGATGGTGTCGAGGGCCTCATCCCAGCCGATGCGCTCAAAGCGGCCTTCGCCCTTAGCGCCTGTGCGGCGCTGCGGATAGAGCAGGCGCGCGGGGGAATACTCACGCTCCAGGTACTGCGCTACTTTGCCGCAGAGGAAGCCGCGCGTCACGGGATGTTTGGGATCGCCGCGCAGCCGGGTGCCGCGCCCGTCCTGAACGGTGACCAGCACGGAGCAGCAATCGGGGCAGTCCAACGCGCACACTGAGCGGCGAATCTCAGCCATTGTTGAAGATTATATCGCGAGGGGGCGGAAAGGCGCGGCTGGCTTTAGGACACTGCCCGCGGTGGGTTTCTGCGGCGTCCGCCAGGGTTGAAGGAAGTATTTTTGGCGTTATGCCGGGGGCGCTCGCCGAGTGAGACAAGGGTCGGCTCAATCCTGGTTTCGGGTTGCGGGCGCTGCGGCGCGCTACGCGGCGGCCAGTTTGGCGCGGGCGTCGGCGAGGGTGGGCTGGTTGCCTTCGGGTTCCTGGGTGAGGTATTTCCGCAGATACCTGGCGGCGAGGGTGGAATCGCGGCCGGTGCGGAGGAGACGGTCGGCGGCGCGATAGTAGGGCGCCAGATCGTCGGGCACGTTTTTTTCGGCCGCCTCCAGCAGGGCATCGAGTTCGGCGATGGAGCCGCGTACGGCGTAGACTTCGGCCAGAATGGAGTAGCCGGTGATGCGGGTGGGGTCGCGGGCGATGGCTTCCCGGCCCTGCTGCGCGGCGAGATCGAGATTGAGGTGCTCGGGCGCGAGCGGGTAAGCAGCCAGCGTTTCGCGCGCGCGAAAATTGGCGGGGTCGGCTTCCACAGCTTTGCGCAGCAGGCTTTCCTGGCGGGCGGTTTCCTTGCGGAAGCCGGCCAGGCGAGCTTCGGCGAGATAGCCTTTCGCAGGGGTCGATGGCGGCGATGCGCGCGGCGGTTGTGCCAGCCTTCTCCTGGTCGCCGCCGGCGATTCCAGGAGCTAGCAGGTAATACTCCATCAGGTCGCGCAAGGCCTGCACATCGCGCGGATCGAGAGCCAGGGCGGCATCGATTTCGTGCTTGAAACGGCGGGCCAGAAAATACTGGTGCACCCTGTTCGACTGCTGCGCCATGACGCCGATCACCTCGGCCATCTGACGGTGGAATTTGGCGACGTTGGGCGCCAGCGCGACGGCCTTTTCGGCCAGTTTGGGCGGCGAATCGCGATCGCCGAAGGCATTGCGGATCTGGGACATCAGAAAATTGGCCAGCGGGTCGTTGGGGTTCTGGCGGTAAAGAGGTTCGACCAGCGCCCGGGCGCGCTTCCAATGGCCTTCGGCGATCAGCTTTTCGGCGGGCGTTTGCGGCGCCTGGTCATTGGCGGGCAAATGCGCCGCGGCCAGCAGCGCGAGAAGCGCCAGGCGGCGGGTCACCGTTGGGCCGCGTGCCAGGCGGCGAAGGCGGCGGCGCCGGGCTTGCCCAGGAAGCGCTCCAGCATGGCTGCCGGCGCGGTGCGCAGGTCCACCATGATGAGGGCGTCGAGGGCGCCGGAAAAACCGCGGTCTTCGACGTCGCCGGGCACGCGCGTGAGCAGGCCGGTGCGGCGGAAGATGTGTTCGGCGGGGCGGTAGGGATGGCGCGGGGAAATCAGCGCGGCCAGGTCGCCGGCACGGCGCGTTTCCAGAAACTTCACCATGAGGTGGCGCGACACGGGGTGGTAATCGTTGCTGATGCTGACGCCGCCGAACAGGGTGGCGCATTCGGGGCGGCGGGAGGCGTAGCGCGCAATCGCCTTCCACAGCAGCAGCGGGGGCGCATATTGTTTCTGATATTCGGGGCGGATGAAGGAGCGGCCCAGTTCGATGGCCGGGCCGATGCGGTCGAACAGGTCGGGGCAGAAACGGAACAGTGTGCTGGTGTAGAGTCCGCGGATGCCGTAGCGCGGCAGGATGTCGGGCGTGGGGCCGAGGCGGTAGGCGCCCACCACTTCGCGCGCGGCGGCGTTCCAGAGGACGAGGTGCTGGTAGTAGCGGTCGAAGCGGTCGAGATCGAAGGCGCGGCCGGTGCCCTCGCCGGCGCGGCGAAAGGCGACCTCGCGCAGGCGGCGGCAGACCGAGAGGGCGGCGGGCTTATCCGATTGAGGTGGCATGACGTCGTCCGTCTGGTTACAGACTCGCGCCGGGGCAGTTTCAATCGGATGAAGGGGGCGTGAATTTTTGGGTGGGGTTCTGGCGGGCGGGGCCGGTGGGGGCTCGACGCGGAGACGCGGAGACGCGGAGGAGGGCCACAGAGAGGCCAAAATGTCCTCTCTGCGAATTTCTCCGCGTCTCCGCGCCTCCGCGTCAGGCTTTTAGGGTCGGTTGCGGATGTTTCTGGCGCGACGCGGAGGGGGAGTTACCGAAGTTATGTAACTGGCGAAACCGAATCTTACCGGTTCTGTAACTCAACTGCGTTGGAACGGATGCTATCAAGAGGGTAACCGATGGGAAGAATCGTAACGCTATTTCTCTATTTTGCGATGGCCGCGCAGGCACAGCACGTCATTGTTTTTGGAGTGGACGGGCTGAGTGTCGATGGGGTCAACCGCTCGAATTCGCCACGCCTTCACCAAATGATGCAGGAATCCGCCTGGACGCTGGAAGCGCGCGGAGTCATGCCTACGCTCAGCAGCCCGAACTGGGCTTCCATGATCGATGGAGCCGGGCCGGAGCAACACGGGATTACTTCCAACGGCTACCTGAAACCGATGGTCGAACTCCAGCCGGTGTGCCGCGATGAGGCCGGGATGTTTCCGACCATTTTCGAGGTGCTGCGGCAGGAGCGACCGGCCGCGGATCAGGCCGTCTTCCACGATTGGCCGGGGTTCGCCAACCTGGTAGAGAAATCCGCGCCGGATGTGCTGCAGCATGAGCACGGGCCGGTGAAAACCGTGGAGGCGGCCATGAAGTATTGGCGCGAGAAGCATCCGGAGCTGATGTTTCTGCAGCTCGACAATGTGGACCACGCGGGGCACGCTTCGGGCTGGTCGAGCCGCGAGTATCTGCGCGAGGTGGAGGATGACGACCGCCTGCTCGGGCTGATGCTCGATATGCTGCAGGAAACTCCGGTGGGCGATTCCACCTTTCTGCTGGTCACCTCCGACCATGGCGGCAAGGGCCGCAACCACGGGAAGAATTCGCTAGAAGAGATTCAGATTCCTTGGATTCTGCACGGTCCCAACGTGGCGCCGGGGCGCCTCGCGGCGTCGGTCTACACGTTCGATACGGCTGCCACCATCGCGTGGATTCTGGGGGTCGCGCCGCACGCCTGCTGGATCGGGCGGCCGGTGATGGCGGCGTTCCAACCTGCCGCGATCACCGCGCGCACCGAGGCCGGGCGGCTTTGCGGCGAAGGCGGTGTGGCCGCACCCACCGGCGGTGCGCTGGCGGGGCCGTTTGCGGCCCATGGAGACCATCGGAATTGAAACTGGTTATCGATTTCATCTACATCGATTCGGGAGGAGGGCATCGCGCGGCGGCCACGGCCCTGATGGAAGTGATCCGGCGGCAGCAGCGCCCGTGGGAGATGCGCATGCTCTCGATCCAGGACCTGTTGAATTCGATTGACGTGATCCGCAAGTCCACCGGGATTCAGTTTCAGGAAGTCTACAACATCATGCTGCGGCGAGGCTGGACGCTGGGGACGGAGCAGCTCATTCCGGTGATGCACGCGATGATCCGGCTGTTTCACCGCGACGAGGTGCGGGTGCTCACGAGGCACTGGAGCGCGTCGCCGCCGGATATGGTGGTGTCGCTGATCCCGCACTACAACCGCGCGATTCGCCAGGCACTCGACCGCGTCGCGCTGGGCCCGCGGGCGGGCGCGCCGCCGCTGGTGACCATCCTGACGGACATCGCCGATCACCCACCGCATTTCTGGATCGAGCGGCAGGATCAGTACGTGGTGTGCGGGTCGGCGCGCGCCGAGCAGCAGGCACGGGAAATCGGGTTGCCGGAGTCGCGTGTCCTGCGCGTTTCGGGAATGATCCTCAATCCGAAGTTTTACGATCCCCTGCCGGTGGACCGCGTGGCGGGGCGCGAGCGCCTGGGGCTGCGGCCCGACCTGCCTACCGGGTTGGTGCTGTTCGGCGGCGAAGGCTCCATGGAGATGGTGAAGATCGCGCGGAGTATCGATCGCTCTGCGGTGCAGACGCAGTTGATCCTGTTGTGCGGGCGGCACCAGGAGGCGGCCCGCGAGCTGCGCGCGATGCCGCATCGCATCCCCATGGTGGTGGAGGGATTCACGCGCGAGGTCCCGTATTATATGGCGCTGGCGGATTATTTCATCGGCAAGCCCGGCCCTGGTTGTCTGAGCGAAGCGTTGGCCATGCACCTGCCGGCGATTGTGGAGCGCAACGCGTGGACGCTGGCGCACGAGCGTTACAACGCCGACTGGCTACAGGAGCAGGGCGCGGGGCTGGTGATCGGCAGCTTTTCCGGAATCGCCGGCGCGGTGCGGCAGCTTCTTTCGCCGGACGAGTACCCGCGCTACCGGCAGGCGGCCGCCGCCACGCGCAACACCGCCGTGTTCGAGATCCCCGAACTGCTGGACGGCATCCTGCACCGGCCGGCTACCGGAGCCGTACCGGCGCAATTCCTGCCGCGCCCCACCCGCATGCACTTACAATAAGGAGCGGTGAACCTCGCTCTGATCGGTTTCGGCTTCATGGGCGCCACGCATTTGGAGGCGCTGCGCCGCACGCCGGAAGTGCGCGTGGCCGGTGTGGTCACACGCGATGCCCGCAAGCTGCCGGACGACCTGCGGTGCCTGACGCTGGAAGCTGCGCTGGCCGATCCGGCAATCGACGCAGTGGACATCTGCCTGCCGACGTACCTGCACGCCTCGGTGGCGCTGGATGCGCTACGCGCCGGCAAGCACGTGCTGGTGGAAAAGCCTATGGCGCTGGATTTTCCGAGCGCGGAAGCCATGGCCGCGGAAGCCGGGCGGCAGGGGCGCGTGCTGATGACCGCCCACGTGCTGCGCTTCTGGCCGGCGTACGTAGCGCTGCGCGAGACGGTGCGGGGCGGCGCGGTCGGGCGGGTGCGCCACGCGCGTTTCGAGA
>DATJRE010000358.1:0-36604 GCA_035505095.1 Bryobacteraceae bacterium
ACGGAAAGTCGATGATGTCCGGATCGGAGAAGAGATTATAGAGAAAGGGTTCGATGGCCTCCAGGGAATCCGGCCCGCCCAGTTGAAACAGCACAACCCCCAGCTTCACAGTTCAGAGTGTACAACAGCGGGCGGGGTGACCCGTGAGGCCGCATCCCACAAGGCGGACAGGTCAGGGTTGACGATGTCGCCTACGATCCTGCCCTTTCGCGCCCAACGGTGGCGAGGCGGACCTGCGCATGCCGGGCTTAGGCGGCTGGAGTACCGGCGGCAGGCGACCGCGCCGGGTGATGACAATCGCCTCGGCGGGTGGTGGGTCAGTTTGAGCGGGCCTCCCGACGCGGCCACGGACGGGAGTCCCGGGCAAGGCATTGTGAAGCTTCCGCGGGCGGGCGCTTCGACAGGGGCTCGATGGTTGCAGTCGCTAGCGTTTTACCCGGGGGGAGTAACCTATGGCGCACGATCCGGCGATGCCCAGACTCAAGCCGACTTATGGGTACTAATCCTCGGGGTCGGGTTACCCTCGAAACCCGCTCAAGCTTTCTGCGATTAAGCGAGGTCTAAAATCCACTCTGCGACATCTGCCAGAGGCACACTAGGTCTTATTGTCCTGAGCGGTACACCCAGATGGCGGCTGATCGCTCGCGCGCGCGCAGCCTCTCTTCGTTGAAAGCGATCAACGAAGACTTCGTCAAGGCCCGTGCCGTCCCTACCAACCAGGCGCTTCAGGATTGTCGAAGGATCATCTACGACTATTAGCAACGCCGATGCCCTCAACGCATTGAATAATGCAACTGGAATAGCTTCAATGCGGCGATGCGGAGTCAATAAACAGAAGTGGCCATCCAGTATAATGCGTACACCCCTATGCTGCCTTCGATACTCCCGCAGGGCCGCTTGAATATATGCCTGATTTTCTTGGGGATCTATGACTGCATATTGGCTTGGTCTTACGAGACCTGCCATCTGAAGCAGAGACCCTGCCGAAACGTGAACTGCATGAATCTGGTCAGCCAGAGCTTGGCAGAGAGTCGTCTTGCCCACGCCATGTACACCCCCGCAGAACACCAAGTCCTTTACGGCCTCGCTGGTCTGGAGCATCGGAATTAACGTGTACTGGGCAAGGCCAGCGGCCCCGTGCAGAGATCGTGTGCGACAGAAAGCAGAGAATGGAAATTGTCTTTTTCGTGGACGCTCCTATACGATTGAGGGGGCAAAAAGCGGCCTTCATTCAACGCACGGATCTCGGACAAGGGTAGTGGTCGTTCGTACCGCATCACTTGACCCAACTCGATAGCTGCGAGCTTCGATGTGCCCCGCGCATAGTCATCGAACTCGGTGCGGGAGCATCTCAGTTGAGCGCGATAGGTCGACCAAATCTCTTCTGGGTGTCTTGTAATGACAGAAAGAACAGTAGCCTCGCCGAGAAGACAACGGTCTGGAGCCGAAGAATAAATGCATAAGCGTTGGTCTATCCACCGGTTAGAGAAGGAACGCCGCAGCTCCACCCTCTTATCGCCGGCAAGAATCGCCCGCGCAAACTTCGGCTTTATGCTCATAAGCAGCCGGGGCACATCCACGTACCCGATGGTGCCTAGGAATTTAGCGATGGCCGGAAGCTGATCTTCCGCGTGTTTCCAGAACGTCGAGAATGGAGCCGAGCAAGAGAGCTCGCGATCAAATAGTCGATATTGTTGATTCGCGACAATTGATTCCGCGAATCCAAACGAGCGAAAAAAATCTTCCTTCTCTAGCCATAAGCTTTCTGGAAGCGTGAAATGTACTTCATTTGCGAGTGAACGGATTTCATGGGCGAGCAGGCAGAAAAGCAAAGTCCCGAGATTCTTGTTCTGAAAACCTCGGTCTATTCGCACGTGGCAAAGCTTTGATGACTCACCGCGTTTTACTACCACTGAAGCGATCGGCTTTTCACCATCGGCGAGCAAAAAGGCCCGTCGATTCGCGCCGCCTAGTTGCGGCACAACCTTACGATTCAGCCAAGCTTCAATGGCTGGATACATCTCCTCATTCTGCAGAACAAACTCAGTAAATGTACGCCAGCGGTCGCTTTGGGTTTTCGCGTCAGCCTGCGTTAGCCTATGGACGGCGATTTGTGAGCAAACGTCTTTTTCAATCACTTATTACCTGCCTCAGAAGGGACGACACTACAGTCCTCCGTTATAGTCAGTTTTTCGGGCCACTCGCCAAAATAGCCCGAGAGCTTAAGTTCCTGTTCGTTATATTCATTTTGTTGAGGCGCAGCCTCGTCAGATTGGATCGCGTCCTCGGACATTCGGTAAAATGTCAACCGCGCCAGTCTTTCGCGATGGATTAAACTTACATCGAGGTCATGACCACGGACCTCAAAAATCAGTGGCGTTCCCGGCTTACCGTCTGCGCGCTTAAACCCAAAGAATGGATGAACAAACCCCGCGTAGTGAATTCGCATTTCGCCGATCGTCTCGTCAATGGCCCTGCAGTACGCCGCCACTCCTAGCGGGAGGCGAAGTCGCTCTCGCGACCGGAGGATGTAAAACGACTTCTGATTTAGCTGGAGACGCTGGTATTTATCCGCGTTCTTGAATTTCCAGAAAGGCCACGGCTGGGGCCTTTCGTTTGGCGGTTTCTTCCAGAGATCGATCGCTGTAGCGGCCTTGGGGGGCGAAGCCTCCAACGCCGCAACTTGTAGCGTTGCTATTATTGAGGAGTCGAGGTCAACCGAAAGGGTGTCATCTACGCGCGCTCGCCCATCGCAGTCGGGATGGTACAGAACCGTATTCCACAACTCGCGACTGTGAATCTCGCAAGCGATTGGATCGCCATAAAAAAGCCGTAGCTGGGATAGGGACGTCCCCACCTTTACACGAACATGGAATGTCATCGGGGTGATCTCGATGAACATATCGCCGCTGCTTTGTGCTAGCTCGTCTGGGCTAAAGCCTTCGTATCGGGAAGTACCATCTACTACCAGCCTCGCCAATACGTCTAGCCTGCCGACGCTGCTCTTTGCCGTAGCTTCACCATAGATTCCGCTATCACGTAAAGGGCCAAGCCTCTCCCGAATCCGGAACAGGTACGTTTTTCGCGGTTCGAGAACATACGCTCCATCTACAGGCGCCAATTTGGTCGCAAGTTCATGCTGTTCAACAAAATGCAGATAGCTGCGCCCCGACGGCTTGATGGAGCCTCGCGGCAGAACCCACGCTTGCTCCTCGAGGTGAAGGTCGATTGACGAATGGTCAACGGATTGCTTGGGCTGTGTTTGCGTCAAGTACCCTTGCTGGCACAGCTCAATGACCTGCCGACGAGAGAGTACCCCCGGAATCCAGTCTGACCATGGTAAGCGCATGTTGTGCCTGGGCGAAAATACGGCGAATCCCAAGATAACACTTTTCACGCGCGTCGTGTATATGCGCGATTTTGTCAAGGGCGTGGCAGAGAACCGGGGGCAGAACCTGTTCTTGCTCGGACATGTCGGTGACCGGCAGACGGAAATTGGTTGGGTATGCAAGCTGCGCCTTTAACATTGTTGTGAAGACTAGAGATCGGGCTTGAGGCGGAGCCTGGTTATCAGACCTGTTGCGGCTCCTGTTTTGGTAGGCAATTTGAAAGGGGCTGTCGAACTGCGGTCCTTTGTGATTGAAGATAATGGCTATAATCTGTTCAAGAGTGGAAACCCGCATTTACGACAGGTTCGTGGAAGTAGCCTGTTCTCCGAGATTGCTGGTGAACGCGCGGATCTCCAAAGAGACGCTCTAGGATTCCTTCCCCGGTCTGCTTACCGTGAAGCTGCAGCGCAGGGAAAACTATATGTGGCGACAGTGGGCGATGGGCGATCAGAGCGCTATGCGGGTCATTTGCTCTTTGGTGGCAAGTTTCCCCACCTGAAGATCTTTCAGGTTTACGTTGAGCCCGCGCTACGTGGAAGGCACATCGGGCGGTCCCTGGTGGAGAAGCTTGCGGTCTATGCCGAGCAGCAATCCTACCTCACGATATCCGCCAGAGTTGCGACCGACCTGGCAGCAAACACGTTTTGGGAAAGCCTGCATTTCGTCGCCGTCCGAATAGAGGAAGGCGGCCTCACGACCGGCCGACGGATAAACATTCGAGTAAGAGAACTCGAAACCCCAACGCTATTTACGGGCGCGAATGACTCAACATCCACAGCTTTGTTGTTGCCGAAGCCGGAGCAGCCAGTGTATGTCCTTGACGTCAACGTGTTTCTGGATATTGTCAAGGACCGCCAACGCCCCGGTGCCAGGGCACCAGCCAATTGGCGCCGGCGGTCTTATCGAAGAGTGTGCCGCGGACCGGAAACCCGGCGCCGGCAAGGTGCCTCCGTGGCCGGGACCACTAGGCGAAGCGAAGCGGGCAGGACACCATTCGGAAACTGCGTCAGCTAATGGGCGCCTCGAAGGAAACTCAGCGCCTCCGACGCGTGCCGCGGCGGTAAATAATGACCAGAACTCCGACAAACCCAGTAGGCAGAGCCAGAACCGCAATTACCACTCCTCCAGGCAAGGGCGGTATTTGATCGGTACCGAGACCTCCGGCGAGGTGTGCCTCGGCCAACTTTTTGGTCGGCCAGACTGACCGGTACACCACTCTGGTCGTGCAGAACAGTAGGAGTACCCATAGCAACGCGGTCAGACATCCCTTCTGTAGAGTGTCGATACCCAAAATTACTGTAGCTCGCTCCGGTGAGATGCTATCTGGAAAGGATCTGCTTCCCAAGAGGCAAGACGCCTGGGAGCCACGAACTGGCTGTGCCGTTGCGAGAGGGATTGCCTTGCGCGTTTACCCATAAGCCCGTCGCCACTTGGACGATACGTGATAATATCTGCTCGACTGGACCATCCGAGTAAATGTTGCCCATCCACGCCGGTCACTTAGTAACCGTGCCCACCCAACTTAGCGGCGATCTTACCACGGAACATACGGTAGACGAACACAAAGTATCCCACTGCGAAAGCCATTCCAAAGCTCCACCAGATCAGGCCGATCTGGAGCGAATGCTCGCCTGAGTGCGCGTTGAAGACGGTGATATTCAGCGACGGATCGGTGGCGGAGAGCAGCAGATTGGGATACACCGCCGCCGCGGCGCCCACCAGCATCAGGGCGATGTAGGCGCAGGAGCACAGGAACGCGCCCAGCTCATTGCCCGCCCGGCCGGTGCGCCAGATGCCGATGAGCGAAGCGGCTACCAGCGCGGGAATCAGGTAGAGCACCGGGAGATGCTGGTAATTCTGCAGCAGGCTGGGACGGATGGCCAGGGTGGCGGCCAGGCTGAGCGCCGTTACCACCACCAGAGCGGGAAGCAGCAGCGACGCGGCGCGGCGGGCGCGGCGGTTGATATCGCCGCCGGTCTTGAGCGCGGCGTAGTTGGCTCCGTGTAATGCCAGCGCCACGACGGCTACCACGCCGGCGATCACGGTGTACCAATCCAGAATGCCGGGATTGGGACCGACGTTCCAGTTAGTCCACAGGGGCAGGAAAAAGTAACCATCGGGCTGCAAGGGGACGCCGCGGATTACGTTGCCGAGAGCGGCGCCGTAAAAGACCGTGAGCAGCAGGCTGGAAATCCCGAAGCAGCCGTTGAACAGGCCGCGCCAGACCGGCGTATCCAGGTGCATGCGCAGCTCGATCCCGATTCCGCGCAGGATCAGCAGCCACAACACGATCATCAGGGGAAGATAGAATCCGCTGAAGCCCGAGGCATACAGCAATGGAAAGGCGAAGTACAGCGTACCGCCGCCCGCCAGCAGCCAGACTTCATTGCCATCCCAAACCGGACCGATGGTGCGGATGAGCAGCGTGCGTTCCTCGTCGGTGCGCGCCAGGAAGAGGTGAAGGATGCCTACGCCGAGGTCGAATCCATCCAGAACCACATACGCCGCGAGCATGATCGCGACCAGCAGGAACCAGGTCAGCAGCATGATATTTTTCCCTCTATGTTTTCCCTTTCAGGCCATCGTCACCGGGGTTCCCGAGGCGATGTCGGCAGGCTTTTCCTCCACCGGCCCGTGGGCGATGGTGCGCGACACCAGGAACAGGAACAGGATGGCCAGAATGGCATACAGCCCCATGAACCCCAGCAGGGTGAACAGGCCGTTGCCGGCGTTGACATAGTGCGAATCGCCGTCGGCAGTGCGCATCAGGCCATAAACCAGCCACGGCTGCCGGCCGGTCTCGGCGGTCATCCATCCGGCGGTGTTGGCAATGTAGGGCAGGGGCACGCACAGCAGCAGAATCCAGAGCATCCAGCGGGTGCGGTAGAGCGCGCCGCGCCACAGCAGGAAGAGGGCGCCGGCCATGACCGCGACGAAGATGGTGCCCAGCCCGGCCATGATGTGATAGCTGTAATAGAGCAGCGGGATGTTGGTGGGCCAGTCCTCTTTGGGAAACGCGTTCAGGCCGCGGACGCGGGCTGTGGTGGTGCCGTAGATCAGGAAGCTGAGGACGTTGTTGGCGACCAGCGGATTATCGATGCGCTCGTTGACGGCATCCGGCTGGCCGATAATGACGATGGGCGCGCCGGCCTGAGTCTTGAAGAGGCCTTCCATGGCAGCCGTGCTGGCAGGCTGGTTCGCGGCCATGAATTTGCCGTGGAGGTCGCCGGTGGGGAAGATCTGCACTACGCAAGCCGCGGCGCCCACGACGACCGCGATGCGCAGAAAGACGCGCGCCTCCTCGGCGAAGCGATCCTCCAGCAGGTAATAGGCGCCCACCGCTGCCATGGCGAAAGCGCCCGTGATCAGAGCGCCGCACATGTTATGGGAATACTGAATCCACGCCCAGGGGTTCATCAGGAGGCCCCAGAAACTGGTGACCTGGAATTCACCCGTGGCGGAGCGCTGGAAGGCCACCGGATGTTGCATCCAGGCGTCCGTCACGATGATGAAGAAGCCGGACATCCAGGAGCCGAAGAACACCGCGAAGGCGGCCCACCAGTGCCCCACCCGGCCCAACTTGCCTTCGCCGTAGAGGAACAACCCGAGGAAGGCGGATTCCAAAAAGAACGAGAACACGCCCTCCATCACCAGCGGCTGGCCGATGACGCCGCCGCTGACGCGGGCGAACTGGGCCCAGTTGGTGCCGAACTGGAATTCCATGGGGATGCCGGTGACCACGCCGAGCACAAAATTGATGCCGAACACCTTGGCCCAAAAGTGCGCCGAGCGGTTGTAGAGCGGGTTGCCGGTGCGGAGATGGAGCGTTTTGAGGATCACGATGAGCGGTGCCAGGCCCATGGTGAGCTGCGGAAACAGGTAGTGGAAAGTGACGGTGAAGGCGAAATGGAGCCGGTGAAGTAACAGTGCGTCGTCCACGATGGTCCGTATCCTATTCTCGCGACGGTTGTTCTCGCGACCCTTGCCGGTGGGTACGCGGTCGCGCGGTCAGGTTTCCGAAATTACAGTCAAGGATGCCCAGTGCGCTGCCAGGGGTGGCATCTTCGGATATTTGATAATCGGATCTATTCAACCTATATTCTCACATTCTAGCTCATCTTTCAGCAGCGGTCGCAACGCGGCGGCGGTTTTTTGGCGTGGGAAAAGACGATGGGCCGCGGGCGTGCGGGCCGCCGGTATGTCAGCGCACACAGGGGCGGCCGTTGGAGCGCGGACCGCGCGGGGACCAAGCGGGGACCCCACGCATCCGGCATTGGGCGCGAGACGCGGGTGGGCCCGGTGGATCGGCGGTGGCGATCCCGGTCGCGCGTGCGACGCGCACTTCGGCTGTGGGGCAGTCGCGCCCCGCGTAGGCCGCGTGGACGGCCGGGCGAACCGGGCCGCGAGCGGACGGCGCTCGTCCCGGCCCGTGGCGCGTACGGTCCCGCGTCCGCCGCGGACATCCCTGCCGTGGGCGCCGGCCATCGCGCGTTTGACCGCCCCTCGGCCTTCCGTCGATAATGGGGGCAGGCGTTGGAGTTCGCCGCAATCGCCCCTCGGGGCAGATGACTCCTACCGAGAGAATTGGTGGTGAGCACGATGGACGATCCGCGGGAAGCCAGTCAACTGAACTCGTCGCAGCGCTTGCATCTTCTGACTAGCTGCCAATACGCCGACAAGCTGCTTTCTGAAATCGAGGCTACCCTGGTGGCTTCGCAATCCAAATCGCCGTTCCCTAAGTTTCTGCCCGACCTGTCCCCGGCCGAAGCCAAAGTCGTCCAGGATTACATTGCCCGCATGCGCGCGCAGTTGGTACGCATCCTGGCCGGCGAGGGCGTTTCGATTCCCCCGCCGCAGATCGGGTCGCGACGGTCCATCCGCATCACCCTGGGGTTTGTCGAGATTGCCTTCGACGAGTGCCGTCCGAAGCGCATGACGGGCTACGGCGACCTGTCGCCCGACGCCGCCACCGGGATCGCCGGCCTGGTGGACGAAATCCAGGGCATCGTTTCGCGGCTGGATTCGTACCTGGCGCAGGACCGGTCGGCGGGCCTGTCCGAGCGGCTGGAGCGGCTGGAGCGCGCGGGCAGTGAGGTGGCGCTGGTGCAAACGCTCGAACGGGCCATCAGCCAGCACGGCCTGGTGGAATTCCACCCGGCGCTGGCCACCATCATCGACCGGCTGGAGACCGACACGTTTGAAATCGCCGTTTTCGGGCGGGTGAGCTCCGGGAAGTCGTCGCTGCTGAACCACATCGTGGGGCAGGACCTGCTGCCCGTGGGGGTCACTCCCGTGACTGCGGTACCCACGCGCCTGGCTTACGGCGCCGAGCCGCGCGCGATGGCCTGGTTTGCCGACCGCAAGCCGGAACCGTTCGCCATCGGCCGGCTGGCGCAGTTCGTCAGCGAGCAGCACAATCCCGCCAATGCGCAACACGTCACCCGGATCCTCGTCGAACTGCCGGCCGAACAGCTTCGCCAGGGTGTGGTCTACGTGGATACGCCGGGCCTGGGCTCACTGGCGACCGCGGGCGCCGCCGAAACCCGGGCCTATCTGCCGCGCTGCGATCTGGGAGTGGTGCTGATCGACGCCGGGTCCACGCTTACCGAAGACGACCTGGCAACGGTGCAGGCGCTCTACGATGCCGGCATCCCCGCGTCGGTTCTGTTGAGCAAGGCCGACCTGCTGGCGCCCGCCGACCGCGACCGCGCCCTGAATTACGTGGCCGGCCATCTCCGCTCGGATCTGGGGCTGGACCTGCCGGTGCACGCCGTCAGCATCAAGCCCGAGTACAGTTACCTGCTGCAGAATTGGCTGGACACCGGCATCCTGCCGCTGTATGACCGGCACGCGGAACTCGCCCGGCAATCGGTGAGCCGGAAGATTGGGGCGCTGCGGCTGGGGGTCGAGGCCGCCCTGCAGGCGCGCCTGAAGCGTTCCGGGACGCGGCTGGATGCCGGCCGCTTGGAGAGCCTCGACCGGAATCTGCGCACCGCCGCCGGCCGGATTGCGCAGGCGCGCACGGAGAGCCTCGACCTGGCCGATGCCTTCCGCGACGCCGCGGACCTGTTCATTCACGAAGCTGCCCAAAACCATGCCGGCGCGCGTCAGGGCAGCATCCGTGACCTGGTGGAACAGGCCGCCGCGGAACCGGCCGGGCAGATTGCGTCCTTCATCCGGGAAGCCGCCGTCGCGGCCGGAAGTGTGCTGGCGCAAACCGCGCAGGTGCTGCAGATCGACCAGGGGCCGGAGGCCGGCGAGCTGCAGGGGGTGCTGAAGAATATGCCGCGGTTCGACCTGGGCAGCCTCGCCGTGGAAGTTCGCCCCAGCAAGGTGGCGGAGCTTTTGGGCCGCCGTTGGGCGGTTGCGAGCCTGGAGCGGCGCATCCGCTCGCAGGCCGGCGACGAGATTGCGGGCGCTGTGGTGGCGCATGCCCGCGTGTTGCACGCCTGGGTGCGCAAGACCTTCGCCGAATTACAGGAGCAGTTCGACAGTTTCGCGGGGGCGTACCGGGCGCACGTGGACCGGCTGTCGGCCAAGCCCACCGCCGGCGGGGACGAGCAGGCGTTGCGGAACGATCTGGCGGCCCTCGGCGCTCTTCCGGAAGATGCCACCGAGCGGGCTGCCGAATCGGCCGCCGAACGCGCCGCGCCCGGCACGGCCGCGTGACGGGACAATGAGTTATGGACCCGCCCGTCGATTCCCGGCAGTACATCCTGGCGCTTGAGCTGCGGGCGCTGGACGACTGCCCGGCGGATTTTGCGGTGCCTCCGCCGCTGGCCGGTTTCGAAGCTGGCTTGTTTCTGCCGCGCGACGATCCCGATTGGTTCGGACGCTCGGCGTACCCTCCGCGCATCCTGCTGCTGAAAGACGGAGCGTTGCACATTCTCTCTCATCCGAGCGTGGGCGAGCCGGCCGGGCAGTGTGTACTGCGGCGCGTCTCGGCGGTGGAATCGGCCCACATGCTGCTGAAAGGCCGGCTGCGCTTCAGCGGCCCCGGATTCGATTACACGGTGCGCTACAACACCCGCGGTTTTCCGGCGGTAGCCCGGTTCCTGGGCCGCTTGCGCCAGGAAGTCCTGGGAAGCACCGGTGCGCCGGAAGCTCCGCCGGTCGATTTCGGCGGCGCACTGGATCTGAAATTCGCCAACGCCTTGTCGCGGGAACTGGACGCGCCGGAGGCCGTTGAGGTGCAGCTTTTCCAAGCGCCGCGCGAGGTGCGGTTGCGAAGCTGGCTGCTGCGCCGCCGGCGCTCGATGCCCGGCGATTTGCTGGCGCTCACCAGCCGCCGGCTGCTGTGGATCACGGATCGCGACAAAAGTTCGCGCGCGCGCTACGGCAGCATCGCGCGGTATGCGCCGCTTGATGCGGTGGAGGGGATCGCCGCGGCGGCGGGCGGCGGCGGGCCAGCCGTCCAGGTGACCCTGAACCACGGCTTGTCATGGCAAATTCCCTTCGCAGGCGAGGCCGCGGAGGACTGCCGGCAACCGGCGGAAGAGTTTGCCGCGGCGCTTGCCGCCCAGAAGAGGCGCCATGCATCCGGCCGGACCGAACTCCGCCGATAGCGGCGCGCCCGACCCGGAAGCCAGCCGCCTGGTGGCCTGCCTGCAGTCGCTGATGGAGGGCGAATCCGCGGTGGCGGAACTGGCTGCCTGCGGGCCGCGCGCCATCCCTCCGCTGCGCGAATTCCTGCTCGCGGGACGCGTGGCCAGCGTGCCGCAGCCGCGCATGTGGGCGGTGGACGCGCTGGCCTTGTTGGGCGCCAGAGAGGTGCTGATCGAGTACCTGCAATCGTCCGTCTCCGCGGCGGATCCGCAACTACAGTTTGCCGAGGATGCCGTCCGCAACACCGCGGGCCGGCGGTTGAGCGCCTGGCGCGACGACCAGACTTTCGAAATCCTGCTGACGGTGGCGCGAAGACGCCAACTTCCGGGGGTCATTGAAACCCTGGCGGGATTCGGGCGCGTGGAAGCCATGCCTTGCCTGGACCGGGCGCTCGAAGACGACCTTTGCCGGGGCGCGGCCGAAGACGGATTCCGTAAGCTGGGGCCGGCGGCACGCGGCGCGCTGCTGGTCTCGGCCGCGACGCCGCTGCCGCTGGGCGGCGAGGAGACGCCCTCGAGCCTCTGCCGGCGGCGCAGCGTGCTGGGGTTGCTGGCGGAGATCGGCGTGGAACCGGAGAACTGGCCGGAACTGCGGCCGCTCTTGGAGGAGCGCGACCCCGAGATGCTCACCAGGCTGGCGCAGATCGCCGCCACGGTGGCGGATGCGGAGGGCCGCGCCCGCGCCGCCCGCGCGCTGGTGGGCGCGCTCGAAGGCCTGCCCTGGTTCGTCCGGAAGGACGCGGAAGCGGCCCTGGTGGCGCTCGCGCCGGAATCGCGGGCGCCCATCCAGGCCGAGGTGGCGCGCCGTTCGGCCAAGCCGCCGCTGGTACGGGCCGGCGATGAGGTGCTGCGAATGCTGTTGCGGATCAGGCCCCGAACTTCATGACCGTATCGATGCGCAACGGCGAGAATTTGATCTGCCGCCCCGCCCGGTACTGCGGCTCGGTGGCCAGCCGGCACATCTCGATAATCTGCCCCGGATTTCCATGGGCGCTCTCCAGGGTCTTGTCGCGAAACGTGGCCAGATCCAGGCTACGGAGTCCGAAATGAGTGGCGGCGGCCTCGAACAATTGCCCGGCATCGTGCGCGGATAGCGGCGGGATGGAGAGCGCCTGGGCCGGATTCCAGAACAGCCTGGCCAATGCTCCCAGACTGGGCACGTCCCGCGCGGCGGCGAAGAGCGCCATGCCGCGGGTGTGGTAGATCCGCTGCAGGAAACGGTAGGTGGGAAAGCCGGCGCCGGCGATTCCGTCGAGGACCATTGGCACGGGCGATTTTTCCATCGCGGTCCAGAGGAGGCCCTTGAGGTGAAGGCTGGTTTGCGCCGAGAGCCAGGCTTCCGGATCGGCCGGAGGTGGAGAGAAACCGTCCGCGGACGCCGCTGCCCGCCGGGCGAATTCGGCGTGCCGGGCGCCGAGGAGACCGCGCGCCATGGCGGTGAGCAGGGCATGCAGAGTGGGCGCCCATGCCACGTAGAGCACGCGGGGATTGACGGCCAGCGCTTCCTGAATGAGCCTGGTTTTGCCACATCCCCTCGGCCCCAGCAGCAAGAGCGGTTCGCCCGACCGAAAGGCCCGATTCAGCCGTTCGCTTTCGTGGGCCCTTCCGAGGAACGGGATTGGTTGCGGCATGCTATGAGTTCCCCGCGGCGGTGCGGGCGCCGGCGCCAACCCGGCTCCTGACTTGAGGTTAGCAGCAAATCCCAATTGCCGGCAATTTTGCGCGCGGGCGCACAACGGCGCACAACGGCGGCCTTACCGGGCGAGTTGAACGCGCAGGGACCGGGCCGTCGCCCCGTTGACCGCCCGCGGCTCAGGCGGCAGATACGCCTCCGCCAGCGCCTCGAATTGCTCGGGCTGCACCAGCCGGAAACGGAGCTCCAGGTTCGAGAGGCCGGCTAACTCGCTGAGCATGCTCTCGCTGGGGACTTCCGAGGTGACCACGTGAAGCTGCCCCGCGGTTACCCGGTACGGCAGAACCTTCCAACGGCGGGCGGCTTCGGCGGGCAGAATGCGGGTGGCAGTGCGGTTGACCACCAGATTATCGGGAATGCCCAGCGGAATGCCGGTTTGGGTGCTGAGCGCGCTATACAGACGCTCGCACGGGAGACCGCGCTTCTGCATCAGGTACTCGCCAAGGCGCATGCCCTCGGGACAGGCGCACAGGGCGTCTTCCAGTTCGCCCATGCTGATCCAGCGCATGCGCACCAGCACTTCACCCAGACGGGGACGCCCCGGCACGGCCGAACCGGGAGGCAGGTACACGTGATCGGTTTTGACCCAATCCAGGGAGCGCCGCTGCCAACGGGCGCCCAGAAATTGGCGCACGGCCTTGACGGTGGCCATGAAGTTCACCAGGTTGCCCCAGGGCAGCCGCAGCGGCGCCGCGGCGGCGAACCGCCATCCGTAAATCCGGCTGCTGAGCCACATCCGGACACCCAGTTGCACCAGCGAGATCCACAGCGTAACCCCGCAGCAGGCGCAAGCCCACGGGGGCATCTCGCGTCCCAGATCCCACGCCTGCACGTTGCGGCCGGCCGCCAGCCATCCGGCGAGACCATAGAGCAGCGCCAGATTGGCGAACGGGGAAAGCAGGCTGCCCACCAAGCCTTTGCGGTCGCGCCAGAACCAGTAGATCTGCTTCCAGGGCGCGCGCCAGCCGTGCCGCTCCCAGCTTTGCAGGGCGATGCCGGCCACCCAGCGGCTGCGCTGGCGGACGGCGGCCGACCAATGGCGCGGAAAATACTCCCGCGTGGCCAGCAGGCCCTCGGAAGAAAAACGCAGGGGGACAAAGATCTGCGGGTAGCCTAGGGCATGCAAGCCGTAGCCGTTTTCGTAGTCCTCAGTGAGGCATTGCGGATCGAAAATGCGGCCGCCGCGGGTGGCGGCCAGGCGTTCCAGCGCGCTTCGCTCGAAGCCGGTTCCTACCCCGTTGGAGGGCAGAAAACCGCCCAGGCACTGGCGCACCGGGATATCCTTCTGCTGATATTCCCCGAATTCGTCGCAATACAACCCGTGGGTGAATTCCCGGATGCCCGTGGGCAGGGCCAGTACGGGCACCTGCACCATGGCGTAGTCCTTCGACAGGAAGTTGATCATGCGCAGCGAATCGGGATGGATGAGGTCCTCGGCATCGTGGGTCATGATCACGTCGAAATGGCAGCCGTGAATCACCTCGAAACACCGGAGGAAGGCGTAGATGGAGTTGAGGTTGTCGCCTTTGGAGGTCGGCCCCTTGCGGGCCCCCATGGCCAAGTGGACCCTTGGATGGCGCGCCGCGGCATCCGACACCGCCCGCACGGTGGCCTCGTCGTTGGGGTAAACCCCCACGAAAATGTCGTAGTTGCGGTAGCGCAGCGCGGCCAGATTATGGTCGAGCATCTGGCCGATGACGCCGTTTTCGCGCCACAGGGGCACCAGGATGGCGATGCGGCGTTCCGGGCAGGCGTCCAGTTCCTCGGCCGCCGGCCAGCGAAAACCGCCCCGGCGCGTCAGGAAGTAGACCACCGTAATAAACAGGTCGTCCAACCCGCTGATCAGAATCCACAGCGCCATGGGCGCCAAAATGAGCAGAATTCCGTGGTCGAGCCACTCCATCGCGGTCCCCAGACTGGTTTAGTAGTGCAGCGGACCCGATTCTCTCAATTTTCGCAGAAGGGGAGAAAAAAGATCGGGGGCGGAGAAAAAAGGCTGGCGCCGGGGTGCGCGGGACGCGATGCCCTGCAATAGGGGTGCCCGCAATTGGGTGCTCGGAACGAAGTGCGCCGCAGAGGGGTACCCGGCAATGGGTGCCTGCGACCAGGTCTCTGACCGCGAGATTGTTGTGCAGTTGCGCGGCGACGCTCCGTTGAAAGTCATGACGCGATGTGCGCCGCAACAAGGTGCCCCGCAACGGAGGTACTTCCGCCGGCTTTGGCCCGCCTAACCGTTCGCCTAACCGCGCGTCGCCAGGATGGCGTCCAGGGGCGCGCCGGTGCGCCAGCCTTCCACCGACGCGAAACCGGCATCGCGCAGCAGGCGGGTATACTCTCCCAGGCTGCGTTCCCGGCCCTCGGCGCAGATCAACATATTTAATGACTGCAGGTTGGCCGGGAGCGGGCCGACCCCGTCTTCGTTGAGCAGCTTCTCGGCCACCAGCAATCCGCCCTCGGGCGGCAGCGCCGCGACGATTTTCCGTAGCAGGCGGCCGATTTTCTCCTCGGTCCAATCGTGCAGGATGCGGCCCACGGCGTACAGATCGGCGGGCGGGAGGCCATCCTCGAAGAAGTCGCCCTCCAGCACCTGGATGCGCTCGCGGGCGGAGGAAAGCGCCACCTGCTCGCGAGCCATGGCGGCCGGACCGGGCAATTCGAAGACAATGCCGCGCAGGCCGGGATAGCGCTCGCAGGCGGCAATGGTGAGGTGGCCGGTGGCGCCACCGAGGTCGGCGAGGGTGGTGAAGCGGCTCAGGTCGAACGCCGTGACCACCCGCGGCGAACTCAGCATGCCGAAACCGTGCATGCCGCGCAGGAAGGCGCGCTGCGCCTCGGGGGTGCGGAAGAAGTGGTTGAAGAGCGGGCCTTCCAGGCCGAACGTCTGGGTCCAGCGGTGCGAACCTTCCCGGACCGCGTCGGCCAGGTGGCCCCACATGGGATAGAGCGCCTGGTCCGAGTATTCGATGTAACCGCTGAGCGAATAAGGGCTTCCCGACCACAGATAGGCATCCGCAACGGGGTGGTTGGCGTACCGGTCCTGGCGCTTCACCAGCAGGCCGAGGGCGGCCGAGGCGTCCAGCAGCCGTTCAATGGCGCTGACGTCGGCGTTCAGCTCGCCAGCCAGCGCGGAGGCCGTGGAGGGACGCTGGTGCAGGCGGTCGAAGATGCCCAGGGCGAGGGCCGTAAACATGGTCTTCGAGCCCCGGAAGGCTTCAATCAGATCGACGACGGGAGAGGGATCGGGAGGATTCATGGGTTGCGGAAATGGTCGAAGCCGAGCGCTTCCAGGGGCTGGCCCGCGAGCAACACGACCCCCGGCCGGCCTTTCTGCATGGTACCAATTCGCGTGAGCGGGAGGGTTTCGAAACGCGCCGGGACGCGGGTTCGCGCGGATACCGTGAACAGCAATTCGTAATCTTCGCCGCCGTGGAGGGCCTGCGCGAGGGAAGCGCCGGGGAAGACCGGCGGCGCCTCGATTTGGGCTTGCAGGCCGGAAGCCAGGGCCAGGCGATGCAGGTCGAGCGAGAGGCCGTCGCTCAGGTCCATGGCGGCGGTGGCGCGCAGGCGGGTGCGCAGGAAGCGGCCCAGCGCCAGGCGCGGAACCGGCCGCAAATGGCGACGCCAGCCCGGACCGCGGCCGAGCGCCAGCCCCAGCGCCGAGCCGCCCAAAGCGCCCGAAACGTAGACGGCATCCCCCGCGCGGGCCGTATCGCGGCGCAACGCGCGCCCGCGCGGGGCAGCGCCGCACACCACGATGTCGCAGAATAAGGTTTCAGCGCGGGCCAGGTCGCCGCCGGCCAGAGGAACGCCTTCCTGGCGGGAGAGGCGCAGCAATCCGCGGTAAAAGCCGTCCATGAAGCGCTGGTCCGCCCAGGGGGGAAGAGCCAGCGAGACCAGGCAGAACCGCGGCGTGGCGCCCATGGCGGCGATGTCGCTGAGGCCACGGGCGAGCGCCTTCCAGCCCAAGTCCAGGGGGCGGTGGGTGCCGGGAAGGAAGTGGCGGCCTTCGATCAGCATGTCGGTGGTGAAGAGCAGGTCTTCGCGCGCGCGCGGCCGGAAGATGGCGCAATCGTCGCCGATGCCGAGGGCGAGCCTGGTGGCGCCGCGACCGGGGGCCACGGCGGCCAGGCGGGCGATGCGTCGGATGGCCGTTTGCTCGTCAATCGGGCGTTTGTGCTTGACCATACAAAGGGCAGGTGAGAGAATACCTATCGCAATTGTAAAGCTTGGCATTGCGCGATTCCGGGCGCGAGCCGCAGGAGCGCGCGACCGACATTATTTGAGGAGAAGGTGAGTGAGGGAAAAAGGCACCGTGAAGTGGTTTAACGCCGCCAAAGGTTACGGCTTCATTCAAAGGTCGACGGGCGACGATGTGTTCGTCCACTTTTCCGCCATCCAGGCGAACGGCTACCGCAGCCTGGAAGAAGGGGCGGAAGTGGAATTCGAGGTGAAACAGGGTCCCAAGGGGCTTCAGGCGGAGAATGTAAGTAAGGTATAGGCAGCTTGGAGCGGCGGCCGGGCCAGGTGCGCGGCACGGCCGGGTGACGGAGAGCATCACCTCGGCGCAGAATGGACGCGAAGTGGATAGGGTGGGCTTGTCTGCCCGATTGCCCGCACCCGTCCCCGGACCGAATCGTTGACACCCGAGGCCGGGGGAGTGGTCCAGACGCCCGCTGGGATCTGGGACCATCAGCGGGCAGCACCCATCCAGACCCGCCAGATCGTGGCCCGGGATAATCGTGTGTGCAGCTGTATGCTGGCTGCCAGCACGTTCCTGGGTCGGTCTATCTCATCAAGTAAAACTGGGCGAAAAGCGCAGGCTACCGCTACGGCTGGTTCGCGAAGAAATGCCTTGCCAATCCAGTCGACGATTTGAGGCCACCTCGCGAACAGGCGGAGGCCCACTGGCGTCTGTGAGGTCCCCGGGTCGACGATCAACGAACAAGTTTACTGGCTGAGTAAAAAGCGGTAAGCTGTACGTTGATCGTAAGTGGGCTCTTCCGCTCTTAGCGCGTTTACTTCGGCAACGCGGTTACACGCAGTCCTTGCCCTCGGAGGCGTGACATGGCAAACGTCATCGCTCAACTCGCAACGCAGCTACCCCATGATAGCCTCCCTCCGTCCGTCCGGGGCGCGGGCGAAAAACTTCTCGCCTTAATCGATGCGGACGCTTACGTCGGAGAGGCGGTATCGCTCGGTTATAACGAGGCCATTCTCCAAATCCACGATTTTCATCGCCAGAAGGTTGGGGGTATCCCAGCCCTCTGCTTTCTGCTAGCTTCCCGAATAAATCCCCAGGCGGTGCCTGACCCCCGCACGGAGGATGCCTCGGTAATTCTGCTGCGTGTCATGGATCATGCCGACCTTCCGAATGCGGATGAAGCCAAGCGCGTTCGCGTGGAGAATGCCCAGCGTGTCAGCGGCGAGGTGGGTGTTAACTGGGACGAGCGAGCGGTTATGGACGCCACCACCCATCATCTCCTCAGCTTCGCGGGTGTGCGTTGCCGCGTCATTGGCACGTTTTATATGGCTGACATCAGCGGGGACTCCTCGCCTGATTGGCGTCTTTGCTTCGGCTCGGATATCAGTAATTATTATCCGAACCGAGGCCTGAAGGTATTCAAGCCACGGGCCGACATCCTGCGAGGAATCGTGAACTTTCGCGACCCTATGTTGTTTTCCCACGTCCACATTCCAATGGTGCCGATTGGTCACGTCAGATACGCGTCTACAAACCGTCTATTTCAGCATGTCGCCAGCGTCCCGGTGCTCGTGACGCCCACCGATTTGCTAGGACAAAAAACCGCCTTGTTTGGAATGACGCGAACCGGCAAGTCTAACACCACCAAGATCATTCTTAAGGCTATCTTCGAGCTGCGCTGGGCGCCCGTAGACACGCAACGGATTGGCCAGCTCGTGTTTGATCCCAACGGTGAATACGCCAACGAAAACGTCCAGGACGCCGCGAGGCACACCGCCAACCCAAACGCGATCAAGAATGTCTGGAGATGCGCGCCCACGGCCCAGCAGCAGGCGGTTCAGGCAGACGTGGTCACCTACGGCATCTCGCCTCACCCGAACGACCCGGACCGAAACCTGATGCTTCTAAATTTTTACCTGGACCAAAACTTGCAAACCGGCAAGGCAATTATCGACGGCTTCCTGGCGAACGACTCGACCAAGTTTATTTCCAATTTCCGGGACGTCGTTTTTGAGCCGCCAGATCCACAAGACCGTTCCGCCATGACGCGGTTTAATCGGCGAGTGTTGTTCTACCGGGCGCTGTTGTCCAAAGCCGGGTATACACCTCCCGCCAAATTAGGCCCCCAAACTGGGGGCCTCTTCAAGCGAGAGCTTTTGCTCGCGATGGGGAGTGACGTTGGAGGGGACCCTAATGCCTACTCCAACTGCGCAACGATGCTTGGCAAGGCTTCTCCCACGTGGGGCGAAATCGCTCAATGTGGCGCGATCCTCCGCGAATTCATCCGGGATGACAAATCGGGCTTCGCCAGCTTCGACACTGAATACGTAAAGAAGAGCAGCAGCGGTTCATGGGCGGATGACGACCTCAGGAAAATCTTGGAAATGTTCGCCTACCCAAATGGCTCACGGCAACTTGGACGCGTCAGGGACCGACATACGCCTAGCACGACGTCCGACTATGCAGATGACATTTATGACCATCTGCGGCAGGGGCGATTCGTGATCATCGATCAGTCGAGCGGTGACGCGGAAGTCAACAAAGCCGCGGCTGACCGCGTGATTCAGAAGATCTTTGACCGGAATAAGGATCTTTTCCGTCAGGGTCAACAACCGCCTCAGGTCTTGGTTTATGCGGAGGAAGCGCACAACATATTGCCACCTTCCAAAGAAGATGACCTTAAAGACGTATGGGTCCGCACTGCAAAGGAGGGCGCCAAATATAATATCGGGCTCCTCTACGCGACTCAGGAGGTTTCCTCGATTCAAAAGAACATCCTGCGGAATACGGCCAACTGGTTCATTGGCCATCTCAATAATACCGATGAGACGCGTGAACTTCGTAAGTTCTATGACTTTGCTGATTTTGAAAGCAGCATCTTAAGGGCACAGGATCGCGGTTTCATCCGGATGAAGACCCTCTCCAACCCCTATATAGTTCCGATCCAAGTCGATCGTTTTACGATTGCGGCGAGTTGAGCGATATGCCCTACGAGGGAGAATACGCTCACTATCAGCCTCTCAAACGCATTGTCGAGTCCGATCGCGTTCAGCAACTCCTGCGACGCTCTCGCGTCCTGGATTCGGCTTCCCTGACCCAGCAAGCAGTGCCCAAGCAGCCTCCGGCGTCTGACTCATTGCCGTCGTTGGTCGTTGCGATTGATGGTAGCCATGCGGAGGTCGATGTTCGCAATGGCTATCCTGGGGCGAAGGTGGGCTATTGTTCCGTCGCGTCAGTAGTGCTCAACCTCGCCGAAGTCGAGCGGCTGGATATATCCCGGCCGATAAATCCTGTGGATTTTCGAAGGACTGAGGAACCATCCTCTGATGCAAGCGCGCTACCTGGCTGCAATGTTATTACGCGCGATCATCTTTCGGCTAAGGATTCCTTCCGTGAATCTGTATTCGATTTGCTCCACGACGCCATCGTTGATGGCGAGGATAATACGCGCCTCCTTGCGACCTATCAGGTGCTCCTTACCTGCAAGCCTGCCGGAACGATCGTGTGTCCGTATTCCAATCTCGGTTGTGACCGCCAAGTCACGATTGGACTCAATCTGAGCACGTGCCCGTGCGAACGGCGCAAACCTCTGTTCCCTACGGACGCCCTCCGCATCCATGAGCGTTTCAATGACGATGCCGGAACCAACGGCGAGGCCTTCGGCTATGTTTTGAGTGTTTGGGAACGCCTCCTCCTGATCCACCTGCTCCGTTGCTTTGAGCAGCGTAGTTGGCTTGACCGCCTCGGGGCAGTGGCATTCTTTGTTGATGGTCCGCTGGCCATGTTCGGCCCTCCGGCCTGGCTTAGCGCAGCAATCGGTACTGAATTACAACGACTCAACGTGATCGTTCGGGAGAGGACGGGCACCGACATTGTCATCGTGGGAATTGAGAAGACTGGAAACTTCGTTGCTCATTTTGAGGAAATCGACAGGCGCCCGGACGGAAGCGCGCACTTTCCGCAGGGATCGTACTTCCTCTTGACCGATAACTACATCAAAGAGCGCGTCATTTTTTCGGATAGCACCAAGCGATATGGTGCGGATACATATTTTGGGCGAAAGTTCTTCTACAAGACCAAGAGCGGTGCACGTATTGTTGCGAATATCCCATTTCTGACGCAACAGCAGGATTCGCTCCTGACAGACGATCCTGGAGCGTTTCCGCGGTTTGGTACCGTCTGCGCATTACTCGACAAACTCGTGACTTCGCGCTTCCCAAACGCGCTTGCTCCAATCGTTAGTGCCCACGCACAAGCATCCATCCCGCTCCATCTCGGCCAGAAGGTACTTCGACAACTGGCTCAGGCGCTCATGCAGCAATCACGACCATGACGGACGAATGTCAACACCTCCAGTATCAAACGGCTGCCAGCCGCTGGGCAGGCGTTGGCCCCTACTACGCCATGTTCCCCATCGGCTTTGCTACTTCCGTTGTGAAGGAGTACACCCAACCGAGAGATTGCGTTTTTGATCCATTTGCAGGGCGCGCGACGGCTCTGTTTGCCGCGGCTTCCGAAGGTCGGTACGGCCTCGGAATCGAGATCAGCCCTGTCGGCTGGGTTTACGGCAAGGCTAAACTTCAAACCGCGGTCCGTGAGAGCGTTGAGGGACGCATCGGAGACTTGGGAGCGCGAGCACATTACTATCGTCGAGCCTCGGAGCGACTTCCGCCATTCTTCCACTCCTGTTTTTCTCCAGCCGTTCGAAGTTTTCTTCTCGCGGCGCGGACCTGTCTCGACTGGCGAAGAACGAAGATTGATTGGACAACGATGGCGTTGCTTCTAGTAGATCTCCACGGAAAACGGGAAGCTGCGTTGTCGAATCAAATGCGGCAGACGAAAGCCATGTCGCCTCAGTACGCGATTGACTGGTGGAAAGAACGTAGGCTCAAACCGCCGGAGCCCGATCCCGTCGCGTTCATGTTGAAGAAGATCGCATGGCGATACGCCAAGGGTCGGCTTCGCGGCGGATCGGGGCATCTGTACTTGGGCGATTCTCAATCCGTTCTCAACCGCGCCAGCCTGCAACCTACAAAGGCAAGCCTGCTCCTCACTTCACCTCCCTACTACGGCGTAACCAACTATTTCTATGACCAATGGTTGCGGCTGTGGCTGCTTGGTGGGCCTCCTAGGCCTCAAAGCGCTGGGGAGTCGTGTAAGCGAAAGTTCGAGAATAAAAAAGATTACCTGACCATGCTGCGCCGCGTATTTACGAGGTCCCAGCCTCTCTTGAAGCGGAGTGCAGTGGTCTATGTGCGGACGGACGCCCGCCCGTTCACGACTGAGGCGACGATCGAGGCGCTCGAAACGGCCTTTCCCGACAAGAAGCTCCGCCGCGAAGTGCACTCCCTGCCAGAGTTCACGCAAACGACGCTCTTCGATCCCGAGGCAGAGACAAAGGGAGAGATCGATTTCATCATGTGGTGAGGTTGGGGTCCGCTTTTACCGACTCTCATCTTGCGAATAACTGCTGGTTGCCGCCCCGCATGAATGCAAAACACTGTCGCGCCTATCTATCTAGGCGTAATGCATATTTAGCGCTCCGGCCCATTAAGGCCGAATATTCCTTTGTTGCCGAAAACGCTCGGCTCTAGACCAGGGCCAGTGCCCTAAGTGCCGCGACCTCGCGGTGGCTCTCGAGAACGGGCGAATGTTGATTCAGGCCGTCGCGCTTTTTATAGTCAAGTTCTTGACAGCCTTGGCGCCCCTCCAGACGAGGAAACCGATTACCGGCGCCGAAAAAAGGGAATTCGGACTTTCTAGTGACTATAAGGGCTTGCGGGGGCTTGCCCTGACGGCCGCCCCCGCCGTCAAATCCCCGGGTAATCGCCTGCGGCAGCAAGGAAGTTTGATCTCCCCCTTTCCCGTTTCCCCTCCGGGGGAAGGCCGGGGCGGGCGGGTTCCCCCCACGCCGCCAAAGGCAGGCGGCTCCCCCCACATATGGTCCCCAATGGATGTCAGCGCAGGTTCGGGTCGTCACGAACCCGCGCCGCCCCAGCCCTTACGGCTCCAGGATCACTTGAACCCGGTTGCTGTCCTGGCCGCCGGCGGTGATGTAGAGTTCCGAGGGGCCGAGGTTATTGATCGTCGGTAACTGCACTTCCACCAGGTAGAAGCCGATATATCCGGGGACCAGGGTGGCCTTGGTCACCTGGAGCGGCACGCCATCCAAAAATACGCCTACGGGCGCGGCTACCGCGGGGGGATTCTCCATCGGCGCCGGCAGGCCGGTGGGCCAGTCGGGATGCACCTTGCCCAGGCCAGTGGCCCAGATCTGCAGGCGGCCGTTGGAATGGGCGGTGTTGTGTGCGTCGACCGGCAGACCGCTATCGGCATCCCAGAGCATCGGCACGCCGTCGCGGCCTACCAGGATGGCGGGGGAGACCGGCTGCACGGCCACGCCGCGGGTGAAGGTTCCCGTGGCGGTTTCCAACCGGAGGTCCACATTCGGCCCCACGGCTTCAAACGGGACCTGGATCTGCGATTCGGTATCGGCGGCGGCCAGCACCGGATAATTCAGGCTGCCATCGGTCGCGGAATTGACCCGCCCGCCGACCACGCTGAGCAGCGATCCGGGCGCGGCCGCGCGGGTGCTGTAATCGGCCGTGTTGACGATCCGCAAAGTGCGCGTGCGATGCGGGGCCGGAGTGGCATAGACCCCGTAGCCTTCCAGGGCGGCATAGAGTTGGACGCCAGTCGGGTCCAGGCGCACATCGTTGGCCGCGGCGCTGGCGGGGCCGGAGGGAAGCCGGTCCGAAAGGTTGGTCCACACCACTCCGGCCGGGTCGATGCTGGGATTCTCCAGGTCGGCGTGGGCATAGAATACGCCCTTGCCGGTAGCCACATACATCGCGCCCGCGGCCCGGTCGGCAGTGATTCCATTCACCGGGGCATCCGGGAGGTTGCCGTCCATGGGATCCCACAGGGTGCCGGTGGAAGTGGTGCGCAGCACGCGCGGGCCGGTTCCATCCATGACTGCCAGCGCCACCCGTGGTTCCACCGGATCCACGAAAATGCGCTTCACTTTGCTGGAGGCACCCTCCGGGGTGACCGGCCGGAAATCCTGCCCGGCGTCCTCGGAAACCCAGATGCGCCCGTTCGCCGCGCCCACATAAATGGTGTTGCCGGCGGCGCCGAGGGCCGTGATCGTGGCGCCCAATTGGCGCGAATAGTTGGCCATGGCGCTGCTCTCGGCCACCACTTCCCGCGCGGGCACAGGCTCCCAAACCGAGCCGCCCGGCGGCAGCATCAGCGCGCCCAGCGGATGCCCGGTCAAGGGATCGGTCTCCACGCGCGTGCCGGCCGTGCCGCTCGGGGTCGACAGGATTCGCACCACCCGAAGGTTCGGCAAGCCTTGGTTGAGGCCGTCCCAGGAAAGGCCGCCATCCATGGAGCGCCACACCCCGAAATCATTGGCCAGGACGATCTGCTGCTCGTCGTTCGGCGAGACCGCCACGCTGTGCTGGCCGGGGCCCACCACCGCCGCAGCCTTATAAGCCGTCAGGCTGAGCCAGGTCTGGCCGCCATCGCCCGACCCCCACAGTTGCCGGCCCAGCGCGAAAATGCGCGAGGAACCGGAGTTGGCCGCCAGAATGATGGCGCCGGGTTCGGGAAGGCGGGCTGCGGTCACCTGGGCGGGCACGGCGGCATCGCCGGGATTGGCCGCCGGCGACCAAGTCTCGAAATCGGACGTCCGGAACACCTTGCCGGAACCGGTCCTGGCGTACAGCGTCGAGCCATCGGCGGAGTACCATACCTGGTTGACCGGGCCAGTGGCGGGCGCGGCCAACTCAAGATCCACCGCCGGACCGCCGACCCTGCGCCAATCGGGCGGCGTCTGGGCCCAGGCACCTAGTACCCCGACAAGTGCCAGTGTTCCAATTTGAACCGTGTTCCGGACTGTTCCCTTATGACACACTATCGTGTTCCATTCTAGCTTAATTGCGCTCGGTTCCGAGCAACAAACTGCTGAAACTTCACGCTTTGTGAGCGAAAATTAATTCCGGTCCCAGGCTTGCTAATGCAGGTTTGGTGCTAGACTTGAGGAGTCGTAGCGCCGGACTGCCTTTTCAGATCCCGCAGTCCCAAATCGACTCTTATGTACGAGCGGGTTACGCTCTCGCGGATGGTGTGCAGGCTGCTTCCGGCGGTTGTGCTGGTGGTGTTCCTGGCGCCATTGCATGCCCAGTTCAAGAGTCCCGCTGCGGCCACAGTGGTGCAGGAGATAGGACAGGTTTCCATCCTGAAAGATGGGTACCAGATACCGCTGTCGGTGGGCAATGAAGTGAATCCCAGAAGCGTCATCGTGACTGGCCCGGACAGCTACGCCAAGCTCCAGACGGCCGATGGCAGCACCTGCGAAGTCTTCCCCAACGCTAAAGTGACCTTCCGGCCGGATTACCCGAACTGGACCGATTACATCCAGGTGTTCATTGGGCGGATCCGGGTGCAGATCGATCATCATCTGGGCGCCAACCCGAACCGGGTTTCCACGCCCACGGCGGTCATCTCGGTGCGCGGCACGATTTTCGACGTAGTGGATGAGGACCAGGAAGATACCACCCTGGTTACCGTGGAAGAGGGTGAAGTGGAGGTCCGGCATTTGCTCCACCCCAGCCAGGTCATCCTGCACACCAACGAGTCGATCCGCGTGTATCGGGATGCGGCGATTGCCAAGGTAGCGGACCACAGCGGAGCGTTGCGAGCGATTCTGGACCACGCACGGCAAGCCCTCTACGATCTTGTTTATACGCATCCCGGCGGTCTCGGGAGCCCGGGTGGAGTGGGCGTTCCGGGCGGCTCGACGGGCGGGGTACAGGGCGATAAGCGCGGCGGCGCCGGCGGCACTACCAATGGTGGCAGTGGCACCCCCGGAAGTCCTCCCGCGCCTGGAACTCCTCCGGCGCCCGGTACGCCTCCAGCACCAGGCGGCGGGGGCGGCGGCTAGGTCCTGAAGACCCGCCGGGCGGACAGATTCGGCTGGGTGGCCGACAGTCCGCGCCGCAGGCTGCCGCGCGGGCGGAAGTTGCCGCCACATAACCTTAATTAAAGCGATCCTTGCGGGAAGAGACTTGCGGGCGGAGGCTCCGTGGATCCCGGTCCCGTTCTGAAATGCGGCGAATTACCGCCGGTCGCGGGGGGAGCTTAGCCAGGGGTTACGCTTATGCGGCGCAGGCCGGCCGTTCGTACGGGGGTGTGGCTCTACCGGTGGAGGCCGCGTTCCTGGGTGACGGCGCACATGCCGCTTTAGCCCTGCGTGATACAGTGAAGAATGGTGTTTCGCTACTCCTTGCGAAGTCTACTTCTTCTGGCGTGCGTGGCAGGGGCCGGTGCGCAATCCAAGTCCACTTCCTCGTCCGAACCGGCCGCGCTGTTGCCCCAGCCGGCGGGCCTTGAAGCCGATTGGGATATTGCTCCGGTGCTACAGCAGATCGGCGCCTATGCCGCGCGGCTTACTCCAGAACTGGATAAGCTGGATGCACAGGTGTGGGCCTCCAAGGGAGCTTCGGAAACCTACCTGCGGCAGTTGCAGTCCAGCAAGGACCAGGCTCGGGCGTTGGGCGATCAATCCAAGGCGTTGATGCGCAATCCCGAGAAGTTGTCGGCGACCCTGGAAGTGCTATTCCGGATTCAGGGCCTCGACACCATGCTGACTTCGCTGGTGGAAGGCGCCCGCCGCTACCAGAGTCCTGGGGAGGCCCAAGCGCTGGAAACTCTGGCGGTGGAGGATGGCGCGGCCCGCGACCGCCTGCAGGCTTACATCGTCAATCTGGCGGTGGAGCGCGAGCACGACCTGGATGTGATGGACCGTGAAGCCCAGCGCTGCCGGGGGCTGCTCAGCCAGACGCCCGCCAAGCCGGTGAGGAAACCATAGGCGCCATGCCCTTTGTGTGCAGCATTTGCGGTGAGGAATCCACACGGATCTGCGTGCTCTGCACGAAGGATGCGTGCGTCAACCACCTGTGCGAGAAGTGCGGCCGGTGCAGCGATTGCTGCGAATGCGAGGTGGCCCTGTTCGAGGAGACCAGGGGCCCTTCGTGGGGATCGGCGCGTGCGGCCGTGCGGGCGGCGGCGGAATCCAAGGCGCCGGAAGCCCCGGTCGAACCCCAGGCCCCGCCGAAGCCACCGGAGCCGGAACCGGTCAGTGCTCCGCCGGTGACCGCCCCGCCGGTGACTCAGGAGGCCGCTCCGGTGGAGAGCGCTGCGGAGGCCGCGGCGCCAGACCCCAATCCGTCCCAGGACGAGGAACCGCAACCGGGACCGGCCGAGGCGTAAGCCTAGTTCGGCGAAGGCCTGTCGGCGCGATCGATCACCAGCACCTCGACTGGCGCTTTGGCCGGTTTCAGGGCCAGCCCGAGTTGCTCGCGGAGCGCGGTGAAGATCCAGTCGGGGTCTACGCCCTCGGGCGCCGGGTACCGGATCGCGGGAAGCGTAAAATCGAACGTGCCGTGGATGCCGGTGCGGTCCAGAACCGGCCGGGCGACCACGGCCAGCTCCGACAGCCACTCCGCGAAGGCCGCCACCGGCATTCCTTGCAGCACAAATTGGCCGTTGACCACCCGCAGGTCCGTGGTTTCGCCGGCCTTGGCGGCCTGGAACTTCGGCCCGCCGTGGTCCGGCCGCAGCTCAAAAACGGACAGGAGTTTGGCCTCGCGGTGGAGCGCCAGGCGGAAGCGGCTGGCGAGGAGTTGCCGCAGCATCAGGCGGAGGCGCTCCGGGCTGGCGGGATTCTGGTTCCGGGCAGCGACGTCCCAGCGGTCACCGGACGCCCACGCGGGGCCGGATGTCTGGTAGAACTTAACCTCGTAGGCCCACTGGATGGCCGCGGTCAGGCTGGCGTTTTCGAGGGTCAGGCTTTTGGGCGTCCAGGAGATGTGCTCGCGGCCGCTGCCCTCCCCGCCGCGCCGGGCCATCTGGCTGGGAGTGATGGAGGCGACGTCGAAGGCGGGAAGGGGTTCTGGGGCGGTCTGGGCCAGCAGTGGGCAACCGCTGGCGAGCACCCAAACGATTCCTGGCAAGCAGCGCATGTGGGGGATCTCCTTCCAGCTTTGGACACCGCGGCGTCGGAAATGGGCCGCGCGGGCGGTGCCGGCGGCCTCGCGCGGGGCGGATAAATCCGGCTAAGGGTAACAGGCTTCGGGATTGAGCCGGTAGGCAGCGGGTGATCGGGGCTTTGGACACCGCGGCGTCGGAAATGGTCCTCGCGGGCGGTTCCGGCGGCCTCGCGCGGGGCGGATGAATCCGGCTAAGGGTAACAGGCTTCGGGTTTGGGCCGGTGGGCAGCGGGTGGTCGGGGGCTTTTGGACACCGCGGCGTCGGGAAAGGTCCTCGCGGGCGGTGCCGGCGGCCTCGCGCGGGGCGGATAAATCCGGCTAAGGGTAACGGGGCTTCGGGTTTGAGCCGGTGGGCAGCGGGTGATCGGGGGCTTTGGCCACCACGGCGGCGTCGGACAAGGTGTGCCGTCGGCGATACCGGCAATGTGGCGGCGATGGCGCCCGTCCCCGCCCGAATGGATGCGTGCAGACAGACCGGCCCCATAGGGGCCGGCCGCGGGAGCCGCCCCACCTGACTTTATAGCCAGTTTGTGGGGATCTTGCGAAAGTCGAACTCAGGTCGTACGGCTGAGCACCGGGACCGCCCGCAGGACACTGCGGGATTCCGCCGTGGCGGCGATGCCATCCAATGGCTGGGCGGCGGCTTCAAAGCTGAACCATTGGTTGAGAACTTCGTCGGAAACGCGGCGGCGGCTCATGATTTGCCGGCGGCCGCGGAGGGCGCGCGGGAGACACTGCGCCAGGCGCCAGAAGGCCGCCAGCGAAGTCGGCTCCCAGATCAGCGATCCCAGCACCACCACGAAGTCCCGTGCGGTCATGGCCAGCCAATGCCGGCGGTACACCCCGAACGTGGCATTCTTGATGCGCATCAGGAAGCGGTTCTTGACCGAATGCATGTTGATGACGGCGGGGGCGGAACGGCGGTTGGCCGGAGTCACGGTGCGCACATGATGGGCCACCGCATGGGGCGTATAGATGCAGCGCCATCCCAGCAGCAGGGCCCGCCAGGCTACATCGGCATCCTCGCGGTAAACGAAGAAATCGGGATCGAAGAAGTTCCCGTCCACGGCAATGTCTTCGATCATGCGGCGGCGGAAAAGGGCGGCGGCGGCGCTGGCGCCGAAGACGTATTCCACCTCTTGAAAATACGGGCCATCGGGGACATGCCAGCCGCGATCGAAATGCCGCATGGCAGGCGTAAAGAAGATGCCGGTGGAATCGATCAGCGGTTGGGGCAGCGGTTCAAAACCGGGACCGATGGAGAGCAACCTCCCGCAGACGGCTCCGGCGCGCGAATCGGCGGCGGCGGCCTTCAGCAGGTTGGCGATGAAGCCCGGTTCCACGAGCACGTCCGGATTCAAGGTCAGCACCCACTTGGACTGGCTGGCGCGAATAGCCGTATTCTGGCCTTCCGCGAAGCCCGTGTTGGAAGCGTTCTGGATGAGCCGGATGCGCCCGCGGAACTCCTTGAGAATGCTGCGGGTGTCGTCGGTCGAGGCGTTGTCCACCACAGTCACGTCGAGGGCCACCCCCTGCTGAGCCAGCACGGCCTGGAGGCAGCGGCGGATGTAGCGGGCGCTGTTATAGGTGACGATGGCGACACAAACTTTTCCGTCGGGCACAGTATTTTTCAAGTCTGCTAAAGCAAAGACCCGCGACCCACCCGCGCCAACTACACCAATTTTGCGGTTCTTAAAAAAATGTTCGATATTTCTCCCAAGGAGGTGTAGTTGGCCGGAGGGTCTCGGGGGTCCTTATTAATGGCTTGTAATGTCCGCGTCCTCGGCCAGCCAAGCGATGTTGCAAATTCTCCGGCAGGAAGGGACGGTGGACAATCTACAGGATCGGGTGGCACAGTTGTACGAAGAATCGCGCAACGATGTCTATCGTTACCTGCTGACCCTGGGTCTCTATCCGCCCCGCGCGCAGGAGGCCGTGCAGGAAGTGTTTCTGCGCCTCTACACCACCCTGAAAAAGGGCGAAAGCATTGAAAATTATAAGGGTTGGATCTTCCGGGTAGCCCACAACCACGGGCTCAAGGTGCGCGCCCGGCAATCCTCGGAGGAACCGTTTGATCCCGGCCTGGAGGCCTGCCTGCGAACGGCCTCTCCGAACCCCGAACGGGCCCTGCTGGACCGCGAGCGCCTGCTGCGCTTCCACAACGCCGTGGAAGAGCTGTCGGATCAGCAGAAGCGCTGCTTGTTCCTGCGCCTGGAGGGGCTGCACTACCCGGAAATCGGAGCCGCGCTGGGAATCAGCGCTTCGGCCGTGGGAGAGTTTTTGCGGCGCGCCATGATGCGCCTGAAGAAGGTGCGGAATGAGTAACTTCCCGTCACATCCCGAGGCAGCCGCGCTGCTGCGCCTGGTGGATGGCGAATTGCCGCCGGGGGAAGCCCGCGCGCTGGAGCAGCACCTGGAAGCCTGCCCGGAGTGCCGGGCGGAAGTGGCCGACCTGCGCAATACCCTGGCGGAATGCCTCGCCTACCGCGAGCAGGTGCTGGAGGCCATGCTGCCGCCGCCACCGGAGCCGTGGGCGGATCTGGCGCCGGAGTTCGCGCGCATTGATCGGGCGCTGACCCCGACGCTGGCGCAAGTTCCGCCAGCCTCGCGATGGCATATACGGCCGGCGCTGCGCTGGGTGTTGGCGGCCGCGGCGATGCTGCTGGTTGCATTCCTGTACGAGTTTCGGGAAACGCCTTCGGTGGAGGCGGCCTCGCTGCTGCACCGAGCCGAGATCGCAGCCGCCAAACGGCCGGCCACCGCGCCGCGGCGGGTGCTCATCCGGACGAAGACCGGCCAATTCACCCACATCGTCGGGAGCCGCCTGAGCCAGACTTCCTTGCCGCAGGAGCCGCCGCCGCCCGCCTTGCAGGCCCTGTTTGAAGCGGCCCACTGGGATTGGAACAACCCGCTGAGCGCCCAGGCTTTCGCCGATTGCCGCGATTCGCTCCAGGATAAGAAGGATTCCGTAACCGCGACTGCCGACGCCTACCAAATCCGAACCACCACGCCTGAGGGCGAACTCGCGGCCGCCAGTCTCACCCTCCGGACTTCCGACCTGGCGCCGCTGGAGGCCCGGCTGGAGTTTCGCAATCAGGATTGGGTGGAATTGACCGAAGCCGCGGAAGCGCCCGAGGACGGGGGAACGGCCGCCGCGCCGCCGCCCGCTCCGGAACCTCCCGCGCGACGCGCCGAACCCAGCCTGCCGCCGGCCAGCGTGCCCTCCGCAGAGACAGTCCCGGTTTCGGGCGTGCTGCAGGTGCTGACGGCGCTGCACAAGATCAGCGCTGACCTGGGTGAACAGGTGGAGGTTAAAACGGTGGGTAGCCGGCTGGTGGTGAACGGCGTGGGCATTCCGCCACCCCGCCAGCAGGAGATCCAGGCGGCTCTGGAAAAATTTCCAAACGTGACGGTACAGTTTGCGGAGCCCGCCGCGCCGCCGACGCTGGCCGCTCCGCCGCCGGACGCCGCCGTGCCGCCGCCGCCCGTGGAAAGTCCCTCCGCCGGGATTGCCGCGCGGGTCGAGAAGCAGTTGGGCGGGCGGCCGCAGTTTGAGCGGTTCAGCTCCCAAATGCTGGATTGGAGCGATGCGGCTATGGCGCGCACCTACGCGCTGCGGCGGCTGGCGGAGCGCTTCCCGGCTTCCTCGGAGGCAGCTTTCAGCCCCGCGGATCGGCATGCCCTGCGGCAGATTGCGCGCGAAAACGCCGCCGTGCTGGCGGATCTGGCTGGCCGGATGAGCCGCACTTTGAAACCGGTCCTGACCGGTTTGGGCGGCCAAACTGCCACCCCATCTCCGCTTGTGGTGGATGCTTGGCAACCGGCGGCCGAAGACCTGGTGCTCACCGCCCAGCGGGTGGAACGGCGGCTCTCCGTGATGCTGGGGGCCGCGCCTGCCGATGGGGCGGCTTTCCCCGCGTCGGCCTTACTCGCTGATTTGGATCGCCTTCAGTCCGATATTGTCATTTGTCAGCGGTTGCTGGGTCAGGAGTGAGGGTGTAGGGTAGTAGGTAATGTTCTACCGCCGGTCGCTCGCGCTACTGGTGTGGCTGGCAGCAGGCGTAACGGGCGCCCACGCGGCCCAAAGAGGCGCGTTGTTCGGCCGGATCCTGGATCCTTCCGAGGGTGCCGTTTCGGAAGCAGCCGTCACCATCACCAGCGAAGACACCGGTTTCCGGCGCGTGACCAGCTCCGACCCGGCCGGCAACTTCGCCGTGGCCTCCCTCGACCCCGGCATTTACAAAATCACGGTGCGCAAAGAAGGCTTTCGCACGGCCATGAAATTCGGCGTGCGGCTGGGCGCGGACGCCCTGGTGCGGGCGGATTTCGTGCTGACCGTGGGCAGCATTGAAGAGACCATCACGGTGGAAGACACCGAGCCGTTGGCGGGCCAAATGGACCCCTCCACCGGCGGAAGCGTGGAGCGCGACGAAATCGAGCACCTGCCGCTGAACGGCGGGGGGATTCTGGGCCTGCTGGAGTTGACCGGCGGCACCAACGTCACACCCGCTACGCGCGGCGAAGCGGGGCAGTTCACCACCACGGGCCAACGCCCCAACACCAACTATTTCACGGTGGATGGGGTGAGCGCCAACATCGGAGTGACGGCAGGCGGACTGCCGGCGCAGCCTACCGGCGGGGTGCTGCCGGCGGTGAGCGCTTTCGGCAGCCTGGATTCGCTGATTGCGCTGGACGCGGTGGAGCAGTTCCGGGTGCGCACCTCGACTTCGGTGGCGGAGTTCGGCCGGATGCCGGGGGCGGCGGTTTCGCTCACCACGCGATCGGGCAGCAACCAATTCCACGGCACCACTTCGTACCGCATCCGCAACGAACTGGCGAATGCCAACGACTGGTTCGGCAATGCCGCCGGATACGGGCCGCTGCCCCTGCGCCTGCAGGATGTTTCGCAGACCCTGGGTGGTCCGCTGCGGCGCAACCGCACCTTCTTCTTCCTTTCTTACGAACACATGGCGCTGCTGCAACCTTTTGTATGGAGCCAGCCGGTGCCTTCCCCGGCGGGGCGGCAGTTGGTGGGCGATTGGGTGCAGCCGGTGCTCGACCTGTTTCCGGTACCCAGCAACCCGGCCACCGCGGCGAGTGTCGGGGAGTGGACCGGCCGCACGGACCGCCCGGCGCGCCTGGATGCCGGCGGCGTGCGCATCGACCAGGCGATCGGCTCGCGGGTGGTGCTGTTCGGACGGTACAACGACGCTCCCTCCAGCAATGAGTTTGGCACCCTGGCCGTGGATCAACTGAGCCTGCGCGCGCGGAGCTTAACCGTGGGGCTGAATGCCCGGCTGGACAGCCGGTTGACGATGGATTTCCGGGCCAACGAATCGGAATCGCGGGCGGACTCGTTCTGGACCGGGAACACGGCGCAGCCGGGCTGCGAACTGGACATACTGGCGGAGGACTTTTTGAACGCCACGGCGCCGTGCAGCGACCTGGTGCGCTTTTCGATCGGCGGCATCGGGCAACTGATTTCGGGACCGGAAGGCGCGCGCTGGCAGCGGCAGTTCCAGTTGGTGCATTCCACCGGGCTGCAGATTGGCCGGCACGCCCTGGAAGTGGGCGCCGACTACCGCAACATCGTGCTGGTGCGGCGCGACCCCACGGGGACCCTGGGATTGATAGCCGACAGCCTGGCTTCTCTGATCAATACCAACAGCCTGTGGGTCTCGAAAGCCAGCGCCCAAAACGGTACCGCGGGTGTGCAGGAGCTATCCCTGTGGATCCAGGACACGTGGCAGGCCACCCCGCGGCTGACCGTGTCGGGCGGGTTGCGCTGGGAATTCAGCCCAGCCACTCAATCGTCGGCCGGACCAACCGGGGTAGGGACCCTGTTTTTCAATCCCGCGAGCGGCACGTTTTATCCCGCCACGCAACCGCAGCCGCTCTGGCCCACAGCCTACGACGATTTCGCGCCGCGCCTGGGTGTGGCCCTGCGATTGACGCGCGACGGCCGGACCGTGCTGCGTACGGGCGGGGGCATATATTACGACTCCAGCCTGAGCATTGCGGCGGACATTCTGAACGGAGGTCCGCTGAGTATCTCCAGCTACAACAGCAACCGGTCGGCGCCCTTTTCCTCGCAACTGAGCTACGGGCTGATGCCGAATTTGAAGGTTCCGCAAGTGAAGCAGTGGAACCTTTCGGTGGAACGGGCGCTGAGCGGGCACGACGTGCTGTCGGCGGGATATGTGGGGGCCATGGGCACGGGGCTGATCCGCCGCGAAGTAGGCGGGCCGGGCAACACGCCCACGTCGCTGGTGGCGGTGACCAACGACGACGGCCGCTCGATTTATCACGCGCTGGAGGTGCAATACCGGCGACAGGTGGCTCGCGGGTTGCAAGCCATCGCGGCCTATGACTGGGCGCACTCGATGGATAACGATTCGAGCGACTCGTTCCTGGTGTGGGTCGGGTCGCCGGCCAGCAATTGGGGATCGTCGGATTTCGATTTGCGCCAATCGCTGACCGCGTCGGCCACCTACGAACTTCCGACCGAGGGCCACCGGTGGCTGCGCGGCTGGGCGCTGGACGCCGTGTTCCGCGCGCGCAGCGGCTTCCCCATCACCGTGCTGCAAAATGAGGAGTACATGGGCATCCCGCTGATCAACGCGTTTCGACCCAACCTTGCGCTGGGGCAGCCGCTGTGGATTGCCGACGGGGCCGCACCGGGCGGGCGGCTCCTGAACCCGGCGGCGTTTCTAGCCACACCCACGGGAGTGCAGGGCATTCTGGGGCGCAATGCGCTGACGGGCTTCGGAATGTGGCAGCTGGACTTGGCCCTGCGCCGCGAGTTCAAGCTGAGCGACCGGATGCACTTGCAGTTCCGGCTGGAAGCCTTCAACGCGCTGAGCCATCCCAATTTCGCCGACCCGGTGGCCTACCTGGACAGCCCCGTATTCGGCCAATCGACTTCCATGCTGAACATGATGCTGGGCACCGGCAGCCCCGGCAGCGGCCTCTCGCCGATTCTGCAAACCGGTGGGCCGAGATCGCTGCAGGCCGGGGTGAAGTGGCAGTTTTGAAGGAGTAGGTCTTCGGCCGCGGTCCGCTCCGTTTCGATGCTGAGCCGCATCGTGGGGCGATTCGTCCTAGACTTGTGGGCATGTCGACGATCATTCGCTCCGCGACGGTGTCCGACGTCGCGGTAATTCTGGATTTGATCCGCCAGTTGGCGGAATACGAGCAACAGCCTCACCTGCTGGCGGCCACCGAAGGACGGCTGCGCGAGACCCTGTTCGGCGCCCGGCCCGCGGCTGAGGTGCTGCTGGCGGACAGCAAGGAGGAATGCGCCGGGTTTGCGGTCTTCTTCGCCAACTACTCTACCTATCTGGCGCAGCCGGGAATCTACCTGGAAGACCTGTACGTGAAGGCGCATGCGCGCGGCCGGGGCGTGGGGTCGGCATTGTTGCGGCGGGTGGCGGCAATCGCCATCGAACGCGGTTGCGCGAGGGTGGAGTGGGGCGTCCTCGACTGGAACCAGGCGTCGATCCGGTTCTACAGAAATCTGGGCGCCGAACCGCTGCCGGATTGGACCAAGTACCGGTTGACGGGGCAATCCCTGGAGAAACTGGCGTATGGCGGCCCGGACGGCCCGGGAGCCTGAGCGCAGGACGCCCGCCCTCGTGGTACAATTCTCTGCATTGAGAAAATATACCGAAATAGAGATATCGGAAAACCACGCGGAGCCGGACACCCCGGGCCCAATTGAGCGGCGCATGGCGCAGCGGCTGGCTGCCTTGCGGGCCGAGCGCGGGTGGACCCTGGAAGCCCTCGCGGCGAGGAGCGGAATCAGCCGCGCGACGCTCTCTCGCCTGGAGCGCTCGGAATTGAGCCCCACGGCTACTATGCTGAACAAACTGTGCGGACAATATGGATGGACCGCTTCGCGCCTTATGGCCGAAGCCGAAAGCGGTCCGCCCACGGTGGTGCGCGCGGCGGAGCAGGTCTCCTGGCAGGACCCCGAAACGGGTTACGTCCGCCGCGTTTTATCGCCGCCGCACCCCAACTTGAAGGGCGAACTGGTGGAAGTCCGGCTGCCGGCGGGGGCTTCGGTCTCATACGACGTCTCCCCGCTGCCCGGCCTGGAGCACCATCTGTGGATGATGGAGGGCGCGCTGTTTCTCGAAATCGAGGGGGCCGGGTTCCAGCTCGAAAAAGGCGATTGCGTGCGGTATGTTCTGGCGGGACCGTCCCGCTTTGTCTGCGGCAAACGTCCGGCCCGCTACCTGTTATCCATGGTGCGCCCGTGAAGGTTCCCGATGACTGCCGTTAATCTCATTCGCGTGGAACGCTGGACCCCGGACGCCGCCGTAGACCGGGATCTCGACATGCTGGGCGGCGTTTTGCACGCCTGCGTGCACGCCGGCGCGAGCGTGAGCTTCGTTCTGCCCTTCTCGCGGGACGAGGCCAGGGCCTTCTGGCGCGACCAGGTTCTGCCGGGCGTATACGGCGGGAGCCGCTGCGTCCTGCTGGCGCGCCGCGCCGGGCAGATCGTGGGAACGGTGCAACTCGACCTGGCCACGCCGCCCAACCAGCCGCATCGGGCGGAAGTGAAGAAACTGCTGGTGCATCCGGAGGCGCGGCGCGGCGGAATCGCCCGGCGGCTGATGGCCGCGGCGGAAGAGCACGCGCGCGGGGCGCACCGCACGCTG